>JAKITT010000028.1 GCA_021647945.1 Candidatus Polarisedimenticolaceae bacterium | reverse complement strand
TCTAGCCAATTACTTAGGTTGGAGGCGGCTCATTGATCATGCAAAAACTTCCTTAACACCACAGGCTTTTTTATTTGCTGCGTTGGGTGTCAGTAGTGACCAACAATTAACGATGACATAGCCTTATCTTAAAGTGATTTTCAAAGTGCTAATGGTTGGCCTGTTTCATAGGTGTTCCACCTATTATTACTCCAAGCCTCAATCGGTCTGAATTTATCCTTATAGTTCATTTTTTTGCACTCTTTTATCCAGTAACCTGGATAGAGCCAATGCAAGCCTCTCTGTTGAGTCTGCTCAATTTGCCATAGAAGGCAGTAGATGCCTAGGCCAAGGTGACTAAGGTCTGGGTCGTAAAAGGTATAGGTGGATGAAAGCCCGTCGGGCAGTAGATCACTGATGGCAACGGCGACTAATTTTGAGTCGATGCGAAACTCAAAAAAGATGGTTTCACTCCATGAGCTAGTAAGGAAATCCATATACTCGTTGGGCCCGAAATCTGCCATATTGCCATCATTGTGGCGTGCTTTTGCGTAGCGTTGGTAGAGGTCGAACTGCTCTTGGTCAAACTCACTGGGTCGATCAGTGACAGTGATATTGGCGTTATTTTGTTTCCAGCAACGGCGCTGACTTCGGTTTGGCTTAAACTGCGCCACGGGTAATCGGAGTGGTACGCAGGCGTGGCAGCTTGGACAGGCTGGACGATAGATATGGTTGCCGCTACGTCGAAAACCGCGATCAACAAGCCACTGATATATTGGAATGTCAGCTTCTACAGATGGGTCGAAATAGATGATGCTGGCTGATCTATCTTGCAGATAAGAGCAGTCATGCTCTTGGCTCAAATAGAGCGGTATGGCCGGATTGGTTTGAAAACCCTCATCGCTACTGTTCATTTTATATAGCTCTTTGGTAGTTTGGGGTGTTGTCGTGGTTCATGCTTCCAGCTTCCTTGTCGGTGCGATGAATTACACCATCGTTGTAGATTTTTTCTGAATGATCTTCTGCTGATATTGAAGGCGCCCAAGCTGATCAAATGTTGCGAATAAACTTGGCAGTCGATCATCTTATGCTCCCACTCAACAAGTTGGTTAGCTAGGTGGATTAAGGCCAGTTTTGAGACGTCGTTCTCACGGCTGAACATTGATTCGCCAAAAAATACGCCGCCAAGGCTAATTCCATAGAGACCGCCGACCAATCGCTCCTCTTGCCAAATTTCAACAGAGTGAGCAAAACCGAGCTGGTGAAGTTCAAGATAGGCTTGGATCATCTCCTTATTGAGCCACGTCCCCTCTTCAATATTTCGTGGCTCTGAACAGGCGTAGATCACATCAGAAAAGGCGTGGTCAAAGGTGGCGGTAAAATTCGCTCTATTGATGCTTTTTCTGAGACTTCTTGAGACTCTTATCTGACTAGGGAAAAAGACCGTTCTGGGGTCAGGTGACCACCAAAGTATGGGCTGGCCATCGTTGTACCAGGGGAAGATGCCCGCACGATAGGCATTGAGTAGACGTGTGGTGGATAGGTCTCCACCAAGTGCTAGCAAGCCATTGGGTTCAGTTTCTGCCGATTCAATATCGGGAAATGGTGTTTCAGGGTCACTAGCCAGAAGATATATCATTGGGAATGAATGTTTTTTAGTTGTAATTTTAGTTGGTGCACTATATTTTGGCACTGTTGTACTATCAATCATGACCTGATTCTAGCTGGATCTTCTACCTATCATAAGGTCAAAAAGGAATTAGGTTTGCAAGATATTAATAAACTTCAAGTGGGTGACACGCTACAACTGCAGTATGCCCCACCAAGTACCAATCAAGAACGGTTTGCCGTGCGTGTCATCGGTTACCTGCTGAATGAGAGTATCGTAACGACCACCCCTATGCGAGCGGGTAAGGTAATGTTAATTCGTGAGGGCATGACCTTTACCATTCGCCTGCTTCAAGGCGATGCAGTACTCGGGTTTAATGCAAAAGTTTTGCATAGTGCTACTAAACCCTATCCCCATATTCATCTGGCTTACCCTGACGATGTTGAAACTAAAGTGGTGCGCAATGCACAACGGGTTAATAGTAACCTCAAGGCCTCCGTGAGAAATACTCAGCTGATGGAAGAGGAGGAGCAGTACCATAAGGTGACGCTGGTTGACATCAGTCTGACAGGTGCCCGCCTTGAGTGCCGTGAACTGCTAGGCAAAGTGGGTGATGTTTTACATATCAACGCCCCGTTGCGTGTTTGTGAATCAGAGGAGTTTCTTCGCACCTTAGTTAATGTCTGTAGTGTTACCCCGCGAGAGACCGAAGATGGCGAACGGGTCTACTACTATGGTGTGGCATTTAGAATGCTTAGTCGGATCCAAAAATTGCTACTTTGTGCCTATGTAAAAGGGCAAATTGCACATAGCTAGGTGCTGCTACTCGCCTACCTAGAACCTCATATATTCCAGTGTCAAATAGTGTCATGTCGGCCTGTAGCCGCAGATATAGTAGAGAACCTATAGTGAGTAATAGGTTCTGATCTAACAGGCTATTAGAAAGCCTCTTTCTGTTCCCCAATCTCAATTTTGGTCTCTCTTTTTTCTCTCATAAGCTATTTTTAAGAGAGAGTTGATAGATTTTCTTAGCGCAGATTCAAGAGATAGTTATGCAGATTGGTGTACCAAAAGAGATAAAAGATCGTGAGAACCGTGTAGCCGTTACGCCACAAGGTGTAGAACAACTGGTTGCTGCCGGTCATGCCGTTAAAATTGAGCGTGATGCCGGTTTAGGGGCCGGTTTTTTAGATGCAGATTACGAGGTGGCGGGTGCTCAACTGGTCTCGGTAGAAAGCGCTTGGCAGAGCGAGCTGGTTATTAAGGTCAAGGAGCCGTTGGCGCAGGAGTATTGCTACCTGGACGAGCAGATCCTCTTCACCTTTCTACATCTAGCGGGTGTGGCCCCCTCCCTCACTGAACAACTACTGAAAAAGCGAACCACAGCGATCGCTTATGAGACAGTTAAGAATGAACTTGGTAGATTGCCTCTGCTTGCACCTATGAGTGCGATTGCCGGAAATACGGCCGTGATCATGGGCAATTATCACCTGGCCACACCCAATGGCGGCCGTGGCACTCAGCTGGGGCAGGTGTTTGGTCATCCACACGGCAAAGTGCTGGTGGTGGGCGATGGTGTCGTAGGGGTGCATGCCGCAAAAGCGGCCGATGGTTTGGGTGCCCAGGTGACCATTGTTGGCATTGATGCTGAAAAAGAGGTGCTGTTAAAGCAAGAGATTTCACCTCACATCCACTTTCTACTCTCTACCCCTGAGAATTTGATGCGAGAGATTGCTGACGCTGATCTTGTTATCGGCGCAGTTCTGCTACCGGGTGCCAAGGCACCCGATGTTATTAGCCGTGAGATGGTCAAATCTATGCAGCCTGGCACGGTGATTGTTGATGTCAGTATTGATCAGGGAGGGTGTGTTGAGACTGCACGGCCCACTTCACACACAGATCCAACCTATATCGAGCATGGCGTAATCCACTACTGTGTCACTAATATGCCGGCGGCCTACCCACGAACAGCGACGATGGCACTCACCACAGCCACTCTGCCATTTGTAAAGACATTGGCGGCTGAGGGTGTTGATGCGCTACGTAACACGCCAAACTTTGCGCTGGGGCTGAACACCTATCAGGGATATATCACCTGTCAGGCTGTCGCTGAGAGTTTGGCTATGATGCCGAAATTCCGGTCATTTGCATCACTCTCTTAGCGTTCGTCAGTGCTGAGTATGGCCATCTTCATGCATCAATTTTTTGGCTTTTTTAATATCCAATGACTCAATGGGTTCAGCCAGGTAGTAGGGCAGTTCGACAGATTTTTCACTAAATAGCACCAGCTTGCCCTCAATTAGGCGATCAAATACCGACTCAACGGTATTCTCAAAATTCGCAGGGGTCATACCTCGGTAATGGGTGCGTAGATAGTCGAGTAACTCTTGAACGGTATGCTGGCCATCGGCTAAGGAGATAATGGTGCCTAGCCAATCTTCAAGTGGGCTGGTAAGCGTTGGATTGTAGATATCGGCAAGTGATGTCTTGTTATCTTTACGGCTGAATGTAACGTTACGATAGAAGTAGTGTGACTTATCCAATGGGAGAATCCTTTGTTAGCTTGGTTAGTGTGCTGTATTAAGAGAGCGCGGATGTGGCGAACCAACGCCTGCCCAGCCCGCCAATAGCGGCAAATGCACCGCCAGAGAGTACCAGCAAAACCCCCATAAATGTGAGGCTGCCACTGCTGCTTAGGGAGAGTGCCAGTGAGCAACAGCTGGCCAAAATGCCGACAAAAGCTGCGTTGGCCACTCGATGCTCATCGACTAAAAAGGCGGTCACGCCACCACCCATTAACATGCTGCCAAAATAGGTGAGCAGGCCGACTGTAATCCATAGCGTCTCTTTATTGGCGGTGATGAAGGGGCTTTTATCGCCGATATTGCCGATATAAGAGACGATTAACGCAAATGCTAGTTGCCCCAGCAAAATGAGGATGATGGTACAAATGAGGCCGATTATGGCTGCTTTCCAGTTAATCATGGGCGCTTTGTGTGCAAGTGAATGGTTATCTGCTGGTGATAATAGGGGATTAGTCGATGATCTGCCAATTGAATCCTCTTGCTCAGATAATTCATAAATTATGTACAATCTTGCTTGTCTATTTGATTCCACAAGAAATATTTCTTCAGTCACCCGTAATCACTGATACGGGATTTCTTCATAAATTTCCTTGTGAAACCAATATCCTGCGCAATTTTTGCACAAACTTATGAAATATCCGGGCTTGATAAACATCAATGACGGAGTAAGGCTTTTTTCCCATTCTTAAAAGATAACCACTCTTCTAATATCAAACCGGAAGCATATATGCCAAAAATTACTGATGCCATGATCGCAGAACACAAACGCTGTGATGAGATGTTTATAAAAGCAGAAGAGGCCATCGCCAATGGTGATTGGGAGCAAGCTGCAACGCTAACCAGTGCCTTTGAGCAGGATATTGAGAAGCACTTCCTGATGGAAGAGACCATCCTCTTCCCCGCTTATGCAATGAAAACCGAGATGTCCAGTGTCACCCAGGCGATGATGATGGAGCATATGCAGATGCGTCAGCTGATTTTTGAGATCGAAGAGAGCATCAAAGAGAAGAACCAAGAACATGCGCTGGGTGTTGCTGAGACGCTACTCACCATGATGAAACAGCACAACAGAAAAGAGGAACGGAAGATGTACGTTATGGCTGATTCAGCACTCCGTACCGAGGCTGATGAACTGCTTAGCCAGATGGGAATGGCGTAAAATATAAGCCTGCGAAACGCGTTTATTTAAAATTAAGCTCGAATCCTACCTCTTTCAAATGCGCCTGTTCATACTTTAACTCTTCGTGTGTCAGTGGGTGGCGGTTGAGCCAACTCGGGGTGAATCTTAGGTTGATCTTATCCCCTTGCACCGTGATCCTGATGTTGGGCCTAGCGCTGGCTGAGCGGCTACGACGGAGTAGGGCTGCGAGGCGCAGCAGGATACAGAGCTGTTTGCTGGAGTTGATCACCTTGCTTGGCAGTGCCTCAAACACCTCTAGTGGAAACTTCCTCCGGTGCCCCCGAATGAGCGCAGCCAATACTGCGAGTTCTTGGCGCGTGAAGCCGGAAAGATCCGCATTCTCAACCAGATAGGCACCATGTTTGTGGAATTGGCTGTGAGCAATGGTTAGCCCAATCTCATGCAGATGGGCGGCCCACCCCAATATTTTGGCGTACTCCGGGTCATTCAACATCCAACTGAGGCTAACCTGATCAAACAGTGCCATCACAGTGCCATCGACGCGTTCGACCTGTTTTTCATCGATATTGAAGCGTTTACCGAGTGAATGAACCGATAACTGACGCACATCCTCATGGTGGATGCGGCCCAACATCTCATAGATCAAACCTTCACGAAGTGCCTTGCTAGAGACATGCATGCGTTCAATCTCTGTGCTGCGAAAAACGGCTAACAGTGCCACTACACCTCCAACAAAAACAGGCTGCCGCTCGTCGCTCAACCCTCTTAGCTGTAGCTGTTGAATACTACCCACTTCAATCAGCCTCTCTTTTAGCCTCTCCAGTGATTCGAGTGTGATGCCATCGTCACTCCAGCCCGCATTGATGACCACCTCTCGGATCGCTTTAATAGACCCTGAGCTACCGACAGCGGAGCGCCAGTGACGTTTGTTGAAGTGGGCGCGTACTGGTCGCAGCTCTAGGCTACAGGCGATGATCGCCTCCTCCATGCTTTGCTCAGTGATCAGGCCATCAGCAAAAAACCGACGGCTGATAGTGACACAGCCCATATGCAAACTCTCACGCTCAATGGGTTTGAATCCTTCACCGATGATCAGCTCAGTACTACCACCACCGATATCAACAACCAGTCGCCGCCCTGTTTTAGTGGCTAAGCCATGTGCTACACCCAGATAGACAAGGCGGGCCTCTTCACGCCCAGCAATCACCTCAATGGGGTGGCCCAAGGCCTGTTGTGCTATTTTTAGGAAGGATGGGTCGCGGATTTGGCGAAAGGTGTTGGTGCCAACGGCACGTACACTGCCTTCAGCTTTGTTGCGTAGTCGTTGTCCAAATCGCTCCAGACAGGCTAGAGCGCGTAAGCGAACTTCAGGGCGTAGCTGTTTCTCTTCTGTTAACCCTTCCCCGAGCCGAACCATCTCCTTGATCTGGTCAATGATCTGGATCTGGTCGTCGATTATTTTGACCACAATCATATGAAAGCTGTTTGAGCCAAGATCAATGGCGGCAAGAGAACAGGGTGGTTTATTTATGTGAGATGAATCTGGCATGCGTGAATATTAACAAGTGATTCTGTGGATAAATAGTGCTAATCGGCTCTATCAGGAGAGAGGGTTAAATCTCCAGTGAGTGTAATATTCTCTTTGGCTTTCAGCCCGTCTCCCCCCCCCCCTTTATTAGCATTAGCAAAATGGGGTATCCACTTCATTGGCCTTTTTCCACTACACAGATACTTTATGCTCGTGTAGGGTCGCATTTATGCGACCAGCCGAACATGCAAACATGCACATGAATGTGCACCTACAGGCATATTAGGCCAATGGAGTGGAACCCCCTTTAGCAAATAAGTTAGCAGAAGTGACCATTCTTCTTTGCATCTCACGTTGGCTATGATAGCTTTATAGGGCAAGGGAATACCCTTATAATAGTGTGGTTTTAAGTAACGTTTACCCCTAAATAGACTTTTTAATACGCAGTATCAGTATTAGCTCCAATAGAGAGGGCACCATGATCGCATACCAATCAATCCGTAAAATGCTCGAAGAGCGACGTAGTGAACTGCGTCAACGCCTCTCCTGTATTGAACGGGATATCCGCCATGAAGAGAAACCACTGGATCAGGATTTTGCCGAACAGGCGGTTGAGCGTGAGAATGAAGAGGTACTTAATGCGCTGGGTGGATCAGTCCACCAAGAGTTGCAGGCGATTAACCAAGCTATTTACCGGCTAGACAGAGGTGAATATGGCACATGTGGGGCCTGTGGTGAAGAGATCGCCATGGATCGGCTACAGGTGCTGCCCTACTCAAATCTCTGTATTCAGTGTGCTGTAAAACAGGAGCAGATGGGGGCGTAAATGTAGTGATGAGGGGGCTGTCTTTATGAGCGTTAAAGCGGCCATTTAAGTGCTTATTGAAATAGATAGCGGCTGTTTTTACCCCCGCTGCCGAGTGCCTAAAATAGCATGACACCCTCCCCCTCATCTGAGTCATCATCGAGTAACGCTTGCAACTCGGGAGGGGGTGTACGCAGATCGGTAACAAGCTGCTGCATAACACTGTTGTTTTTATCTAACTGTTGCAGTTCAAGATCGATGCGTTGACTAAAATTATCAATCAAATCGTTCAACTTATCTTCATCATCAATATCAAGCACAGAGATCATCCCTAGTGAGAGGATGGCCCCTTTGATATCGGCGCGCATGATGTGGAATAGATCGGATACCCGGCTGCGTACTTCTGAGTTGTTGCTCTCTAACTCTTCAACTTTTTGCAGTAGTTTTGACTCGTTATCAACCGCTTTGATTCCCGCCTCCAGCGCATCCATGAAGATGGCCAGTATATCGATCATGTCGCTTACTTTGCGTGTGAGCATAGCGGCGTGTCGCCAACGATAGATGGCTCTATCTTGGCCGAAGGTGTGGATATGCTTCATATTGCCCGACATATCCAAGATCTCCTGTTCCAAGGTGCTGATGCCATCACAACTTGAGCGAGTCTTCGTGCCAGCGCTGCTCTCAATCCGCAATATGCAATCAAGCCCTATCTCATTTGCTGTTCTAAAGAACTGCCTATAGAGTGAATCAATGTCATGACAAAATAGGGTGGTTTGAATAAAACGGCTGATGCTCTGAATCTTCGCGGCGGATGTTTGAACCTCCATCAATAGGCGACGTGCATTGGAGATGTCATTATTTGTCTGTTTATGCTTCTCTACCAGCTCGCAATGGAAGTCGATTTTGCTCACCAGCTCAGTGGCATCAAAGGGTTTGCTGATGTAATCATTACCGCCCACGCCGTAAGCTTGTAGCCGATCATTGAGATCACTGCAGGTGGTGAGGAAGATGATGGGCGTTAGCTTGGTTTGTTCGCTTTGACGTAGTTGGCGACAGGCTTCATAGCCATCAATACCTGGTAGGTTGATATCTAGAATGATTAAATCATGGCCATTCTTAGCCGCCTCAAGCCCCTCTTCACCGGTGCCGACAATCGTCAATTTGTGCATAGAGAGTATACCTTTCAGCATCAACTGAGAGGTGGTGTCATCTTCAATGATCAAAAGCTTTATTGGTTGCATTTTTATACTCTTAGGCGTGTTGATTGAGTTGGAGATTAGGCCGTGCTGAGGTGTCTCAAAATATAGCTTCATTCATGGCCGTCGTAAGTTGGCGGATGTGCAAAGCTAGCTTTGCCAATTCATCATGGATGATAGACAGTTCATTTTTCTTGCTGGCCTGCTCAATGGTGTGTGCAGAGGTGCTGAGACGTATACCACCGATATTGGCTGAGGCACCTTTTATTTTGTGGGCCATGGCTGTCGTCTGCTTGGTATCTTCTGCCTCAATGGCGGATTTCAGCTTTTCAAAATCGGTGGGCAGGTCAGATAAAAACGCCTCTGCAATAGATTTGATAAGGGTCTCATCGCCCATCAGCCGCACACTCATTCCTGCATGGTCGAATATGGGTTCATCTTCGGGTGTACTGGTCGGTTTTTCAGCGGCCACTATTTCATCCTTTTCTATACTCGGGTGATCTTCTGTAGCCATAGATTTGCTGGTTAGGTGGCACTGTGGTGGAAGCCAATGCTGCAGTGCACTATTCAATTTTATTGGATCGATGGGTTTGGCAATGTAGTCATTCATACCGACATCAATACAGCGTTCCCGGTCACCTTGCATGGCATTGGCTGTCATGGCGATGATTGGAATAAGAGGCTCTTTAACTGAAGATTGAGGGGAACGAATTTTACTGGTTGCCGTTAACCCATCCATCACTGGCATTTGGCAATCCATAAATACAAGATCATAAGGGAGTTGCTCAAGTGCGATGATCGCCTCATGACCATTGCTTGCAATATCAACCTTGATTCCAAACTTCTCCAACATGCCGCGGGCGACAAGCTGATTGGTGGTGTTGTCCTCAACTACCAAAACTCGGGCATTAAAATTTTTGATTTTTTCAGGTGTGTTGAACTGGCTTATCAGCTGTTTAATATCTGCCGGGTCAGTCTGCTCTAGGCGGATGGTGAACCAAAAGGTTGAACCCTCTCCAGTCTTGCTCTCAACGCCAATCTCCCCTCCCATTAAATTGACCAACTGTTTGCTAATGGCTAATCCCAGGCCGGTGCCACCAAACTTTCGGGTGGTTGAGCTATCGGCCTGAGTGAAACGCTCAAATAGCTTATTCTGCTGTTCAGGGGTGAGGCCAATGCCACTGTCAGTGACAGAGAAATGAAGTAGGACAGCTCCCTCCAATGGACTATCTAACTGCTGGCAATGGATGTTGATCTCACCTTGCTCAGTGAATTTGATGGCATTGCCGACCAGGTTGGTTAGTACTTGACGGATACGCCCTGAATCCCCTTTATACCAATGATTCCCAATGGACTCAGCAGAGCAGGTGAGTGCCAGCCCTTTCTCTTTAATGCGAAAGGTGAGTGTGCTGGATAGATCATTCAGCATGGTATTTAGGTCAAAATCAAGCAGTTCCAGAGCAAGCTTGCCTGCCTCAATTTTGGAGAAGTCTAAGATGTCATTGATGATGTTGAGCAGGGCATCAGCACTCTGTTTAATGGTACCAGCTTGTAGCTGCTGATCACTGTCTAAAGAGGTGTCGAGCAGCAAATTGGTCATGCCGATGATGCCATTCATCGGGGTGCGTATCTCATGGCTCATGTTGGCAAGAAATTCGCTTTTGGCATGGTTAGCTGTTTCAGCGGATTTTACCGCATGTTGTAGAGTCAGCTCGCCACTTTTTTGCTCGGTGATATCTGTCCTAATGGCGATGTAACTCTTAGGTTTTCCATTTTGTCCCATAAAAGGCACGATTGTGGTATCGACCCAATAGAGGCGGCCATCTTTGGCTCGATTACAGATTTGCCCATGCCAGACATCACCTGCCCCGATGGTTTTATACATCGCTTTAAAAAAACTGGTTTCATGGAAGCCCGAGTTGAGCATTCGATGGTTTTGGCCGATCAGTTCAGTGTGACTGTAGCCACTAATCTCAGTAAATTTATGGTTGGTGGAGGTGATTGTTCCATGCACATCAGTGATGGCAATGATGGAGTGTTGATCGAAGGCGGACTTCTGCTCAGCGAGTTTTTTAAGTGCTTTTTCTGTCTCTCTATTGCCCTGTTCAATCACATGCTCTTGGACCTGGCGCATCACTAACATATGGTTGAATGCATCGGCTAAACGACCGATCTCATTGTTACTGTCGATGATGACCTGTTTGTCACCTTCACCAGCGGCGACGGCCATGCTGGCGTTGGCAAGTTGAATAATCGGCTGAGTGATATGACGTGATTGGTAGAGTGCCAGTGCAGAGACGAGTGTTCCTGTCAGCAAGAACAGGAGGAGTGATATAGCGTTGAGTTTTTTAGCTGATGCCAGTGCCGCCTCACGGTTGATTTCACTGATCATGGCCCAGTTTGTACCGGGTAATCGCACGGTTTGGTGTATGCCAATGACCTGCACCCCCATGGGGCCTTGGTAGACAAAGGCGGGCTCAACTTCATCGTCTGGGTGTTGTTTTCGTAGGCTACCTACACCGTGCTCCTGCTGCCAAAGTGTGGTCTGTTCTGTATCGATCTCCCTCGCCAGAATGGTTTCAGTGCTGTGCTCAACGATGGGGGTACGTAGTCGATGGTCTTCGCCGATTAAATAGTGGTGCAGGTTGGTATTGCTGCTGTTGTGTAGTAGTTGGTTAATTCGTTCGAGGTGAAGTTGAATGGCAAATACACCGATTTTTTCTCCCTGTTCATCTAGCATCACTGCCGTGATGAACCCCGCTACTTTTAAAGATGGTGGGTAGTATTCAAGGTCTGAGAACCGCATCTTTCCACTCGTCTTGGTGGCCTTGACACTGTTGGCAAAAAGGCTATTTGAGAGTGGCCCAGAGAAGAGGTTCTCCCCTAGGTCTGATTCATGTTTTATTGTGAAGAGAATGTTGCCGCTGTTATCGATTAAGAGGATGTCATCAATGTAGTCATACGTGTGATGTAGATTAATTAGATCCTGTTGGGGCGTATCGACTATTTGTGCCCAAGCAAAACTTTTAGTGAAATTGATAGGGTTTTTACCGCTCTCCGCTAGCCCCTCTATTAGTGTGGTTAGGAACTGGGTGTTACGTCTATTTTCTGCTTGATTACTGAGATCCATAAAACGGTAGTCAAACCAGTTTTGGATAAAATCTGCATTTCGTTGGGCATCTTGCGTCAGTTGCTCCTGGGCAGATGTGATTAAGCTATCAATGGTTTGTTGGTAGGATATCCATGCGGTTAGGCTCAAGGGGAGCAGGGCCATAAATAGAAACCAAAATAGCAGTGTTCTGCTGAGAGATCTCCATTTTGTCACATGGTTATCCAGGTGAGTGGATGTGACTGTTGCCTGCTGAGTGCCCATGATTAGTGTGGGCTCGCTGTTATGTTAAAGCGCTCATCTGCAAATTTATCGATATCCACAGGTTGTTTGAGAATGCCCCCCTCAATAGCAAGGTCCATGATCTGTTTTAGACCGGGTTTATCGATATTCAGGTGTTGGTAGTTGATAACGCGGAGGTCAGGATTGAGACTGGCGATAATCGCCTTACGGGTGTGAGCGGGGATATGTTTTCGCACAATGTTGACGATGGTTTCCAGTGCATCGCCGCCGCTACGTCTCGCCTGCTCAATATCATTACCGCTCTTCTGAATGAAAAACATCACCTCTTTTAGCGCATCAAATTTGTTAGCAATAGCGCTATCGGTGGCCAAGGCAATACATTCGACATGACCATTTGGCCATGGCATCACATCTTTTGAGTACCAAGCGACATGGCCAAAACCACCGGTCTCAACAATATCAGCCCAAGGCAATGACTGCTCAAAGGCAGCGGCTTTCGCGCGATTGCTGCTGGCTTTTATAAAGGCGGGTGATTTAGGGGGGGGGACGGCGATGGCAAGAACCTCAGCGGGCGTATGGTGAGTTAGAGTGAGACTGACATCATGCTCTTTAAGGTAGCGGTATAGCACTACGGTGTGAGTTGCCAGCAGGTGCGGCATAGCCACTTTTGTGGGTATCTTTGTTTGTTGGAAGATCTTCTTTAGCGCTTTGGCGACTTGGTCGTTCGGCTTACGATTTTTTCGAAGGGGGGCGAGTTGTACCTCTTCATTGAGTAGATCATTGATTGCCAATGCATTGCCATCTCGATGCATCAGCCCAATCCAGCGAAAATGGGGGCTTTCATGGTACATATCCATCGCGAGTGGACTCATGACATAGGCCATATCAACCTCGCCAGAGAGGAAGTAAGCGCGTAGCAGATTCCAGTTTTTCATCTGTCTGATCTGGAAGTCAGCATGCACCATCTGATCACGATAGCGTTCATAGGCGACGAGGGCGGCATAGTGGTCAGCCAGTGGGATGTAGAGTGCTTTGATGGGTTGTCTGGTGTGGCTTTCAACGGCGAAGGTGCTGAATGCAATCGTGGTCAGTGAAAGAGCTAACAGTATGCAAGAGAGGTGATGTAACAAGGTAGGTTGAGCTACTCTTTCCATGATTCACTCCGGGACTACGTTAATACTTCCATATATCACTATTACTGTGACATTTTGATAAACATCTTCAGGCTTAATTCAGAGTCTTCTTAAGTATTGGACATTAAGCTGAAAGTTAAAAGGTCTGTCACGCCTGGTTGAGGTATGATTCTGCAACATTTCAGAATGAGCGATAACATGTTTGATCTATTTAAAAAGAGCCCCGTTTTAGATGAACCATCAATAGAGTGGCTGTTTGAAATTTACACTTGGGCCTTGCGAAATTTGGGCGCCGATGTTTTTTATAATGAGACTCTTTTAGTCACCCCTTCAAATGCTCATTTCCCTGGTCGTGAGAATAGTCACCAAGGCATGGCTCAGCTGATTTTTGATCAGGTGAGGGAGCATGCTGGTTTAGCACATTGGCCCTGTCGCCTTATTGACGAAGCGGCGCAGGATTGTGAGATGCCACCCAAAGGCAAGGTCACTATTCACGGTTCTCTATGGGGTTCAGATGGTAAGTTGATCGACAACAACGCAGATGTTGAGCGATTGCTGTTCACCTATGATGCTAATTTGGTGGGCAACCCTGAGGCACTCATCGCCTCATATGCCCAGCAGTTGGCCCACCATATGGGGACAATGATCAAAGATGAGCTGCCCGGTGGTGTTGAGAACTGGTTGCATATGACGGAGGTGTTGGCGGTGATGCTTGGCTTTGGTGCCATGTTCGCCAATACCGCCTTGGTGGTGAAGAAGAGTGGCTGTGGTGGTTGCTCAGGTGCCAATCGTGCCAATGTGTTGGGCGAGCCAGATATCACCTATGCACTGGCTATCTTCTGTGTGTTGAAGGGGATACCCGTTGCCGAGGCTGCACCACATCTAAAATCATCACTGCGTGGGCTTTTTAAACGGGCCGTTAAGGATGTGATGGGACGCCAGGAGATGTTGAAAACTATTCCTGGTTATAAGGGTTAGGCTTGACTGCTGCTCTATAAAGATGGTGTTGAATATGCCATGATTCCTCGAATAACTTCAGAGCGAAAAATGCCTTAATGCGAATCTATTTACAGACTGTTCCAACGGCGGGAGAGCCATTGCGATACTACCATCTCCATCTTCAGCAAGACCTGCTGAGCGGTTGGAATGTGATCCGTGAATCGGGCGTGCAAGGGCGTTGTGGTCAGGTTAAAAATGAGCATTACGAGCTTCGCGAGGAGGCGGAAAAATCGCTGACTCGTTGGCGTGACCGACAGATTAAACGTGGTTTTCGCATTATGTTTCGTGAAGGCGCAATGCCCTCATAAAGCCGCCTCTCTTTACAGGGCAGCGCTATTAATTCATGGATGAGCAGCTTGACCCCACAATTCCCAATGGCAGCGTTGCTCTAACTAAGTGCTTGCAATAGAAAATCATGAAAAGGGAGTATCCACTCCAGAGACTTTATGCGCGTGTAGGGTCGCATTTATGCGACCAGCCGAACCTGCAAACATGCACATGAATGTGCACCTACCATATTAGGCCAATGGAGTGGATACTCCCTAAATTATGAACCTCATGCCCCAAGGGCACCTGGATCTGCCTCACCCAGAATTAATATGAGGTGCCCTACAAATTATCAGATGCAAAATCGGCCAATCTTGAGCGTTCACCTCTCAGTAGCGTGATGTGACCGCTATATTGCCAATGTTTAAAACGATCTACGGCATAGGTTAAACCTGAGCTGGTTTCAGTGATGTAGGGGGTATCGATCTGCCCGATATTGCCGAGGCAGACAATTTTAGTCCCAGGTCCTGCCCGTGTTATTAGCGTTTTCATCTGCTTTGGTGTGAGGTTTTGTGCCTCATCCAAGATGAGGAATTTCTTCAGGAAGGTGCGTCCACGCATAAAATTGAGTGAGTGGATGCGGATGCGGCTTTTGAGTAGATCATCGGTGGCCCCGCGGCCCCACTCGCCCCCTTCGGCTTGGGTGAGCACCTCTAGGTTGTCGGTCAACGCGCCCATCCAGGGGGTCATCTTCTCCTCTTCGGTGCCGGGCAGGAAACCGATATCTTCACCGACGGGTACGGTGACGCGAGTCATGATGATCTCGTTATAGATGTTTTGATCCAACACCTGTGCTAAACCCGCTGCCAGTGTGAGTAGGGTTTTGCCAGTACCGGCGACCCCCAAGAGAGAGACGAAGTCGATATTGGGGTCCATCAACAAATTGAGTGCAAAGTTCTGCTCTCGATTGCGGGCGCTGATTCCCCACACGGCATGTTTCTCATTGCTATAGTCGGTAGCCAGTTCAATGGTGGCTGAGTTGTCATCACGCTCACGCACAATCGATTCAAACCCCTGCTCACCTTCAACGTAGAGGCATTGGCCGATGTGCCATTCGGCAACATCTGGCCCCTCTACGCGATAGTAAGTGTGTCCATCCTCTTGCCAGGAGTCGATCTTTTTGCTGTGTTTATCCCAGAAATTGGCGGGCAGCTCCAGCTCACCACGGTAGAGCAGATTGACGTCATCCAGCACCTTATCATTGGAATAATCCTCAGCGTGGACGCCAATCACCTTCGCTTTGATACGCAGGTTGATATCTTTGGAGACCAGAATGACCTGGGTGGTCGGATGCTCATTTTGCAGCGCCAGGGCGGTGCCGAGGATATTGTTGTCTGGGATGTTTCCGGGTAACAGGTCGGGGATGAGGTTCGGTAGGGCACGGGTCTGGAAGAAGACTTTGCCGACGGCAGATTCTGCAATGGTGCCGTTGAGTGTGATGGTGTGTAACGGCAGGCCACGATCAATGCTGGAGATGTTTTTGGTGGTTGAGATTAGCTCATCAAGGAAGCGGCTGGTCTGGCGTGCATTGCGTGCCACTTCAGACATGCCTTTTTTGGCTTTATCTAACTCCTCTAAAACCATCATTGGGAGGAAAATATCGTGCTCTTTAAAATTGAAGAGTGCTGTGGGATCGTGCATCAGCACGTTAGTGTCGAGTACAAATAGACGTTTCGCTTCGTTTTTTTTCGTCATATATGGCCTACCTCATTTCAGCGGGTTTCAGAAAATCAAAGCGAGGTTAGCCCTGCTTTGGTTCTTGTTGTGGCCTCAACCTTTGACCGGCTCAAGTACGGCATCAAGATTGAGTGAGTCGCAATAGTCGAGAAACTCTTCTCTTAGCTTTGCAATGTGGAAATCGGCGGGGATGCCTACGCTGATGCTAACGGAGAACATCGGTGAGCCGGTGTGGGCTGCGGCGTAGCTATCGGTGACTAAATCTTGGATATTGATCTGTCGTTCAGAGAAGAATTCAGCCAGTTTTTGCACAATGCCAGGGTGATCAAGTGCGACCACTTCGATAATGTAGGGGAGTAGGTTTTTGTTGCCACTCTTCTCTTGAGTGCGCCGAGTGATGATGGTCATATCGAGCTGTTTCTCCAGCTCGGTGATACTGCTCTCCATCTTAGCGAGAGTATTCCACTTCCCTTGAATCATCAAAAGAATGGCGAATTCTCCGCCTAATACGGTCATTCGGCTATCGACAATATTACAGCCGTGATCAAGGATTGTGCGTGTCAGGGTGCTGACGATACCAGGGCGATCTGCACCCAGTGCAGAGAGGACAAGATAGCTTTTGGGTGTCGACATTGCGTGGTGCTGCTCCTGAATTTAAGCGGTGATGCCAGACTACTACTTTTTTAGTCTAGCTACATGACAAGTTTAGCATGCTAATCACTGGGGAATGGTAGTCGTAGAAACCCCTGCCGTATGCCCTGTGTATCGCATCCAAGGTTTCAACGGTTGCAGTTAAGGGCCGTTGTGGTCTCTTAAATTTTATCTCGGTGGGAATGGCATGAGTTGGGGAGATGTGAAATTTCATGTAGTATCTATCGATAAGATTCTCGTAATCTCACATCATTGTTGTTTTAGTTATATGCTGCCTGCGGGTAAGCGGAGAAAATCATGGGTATAGGCGGAATTGGTATCTGGCAGTTGTTGATTGTCTTGGTTATTGTGCTACTGCTGTTTGGTACTAAGCGTTTGAAAAATATCGGTTCTGATCTGGGTAACGCAATCAAAGGCTTTAAAGGTGCGATGACCGATGAAGAGAAGGCTAAAGCTGAAAATGCAACGACTGAAAAGCTAGAGAGTGCCGAGTCTGGTGAGGTCATTGAAGGTGAAGTGACCTCTAAAGAGAAGAATAAGGTATAAGCGGTAAATTCATGCAATTGTGGGTTTTATTAGACGTGATTTTTTTACAGTTATCGGCGTACTGATATGTTTGATGTCGGTTTTTGGGAATTGGGGATTATTGCCTTAGTCGCGTTGGTTGTTATTGGCCCTGAGCGGTTGCCAAAAGTGGCGCGCTCGGTGGGGCGATGGGTGGGCAGTGGTCGCCGATTGATCAGCGCATTGAAGGAAGATATTGAAAAGGAGATTGAGGTAGAAGAGCTGAAACAGATGGTGCAGAAAGAGACCCGCGGTAATGTGGTCGAAGAGCTGGTGGGTGATGTACACCAAACGGTTGGAGAGCTCAATCGTGATACGCAAAAAATCATGAATGAAAATCGTAAAGCCTTTGAATCTGACAACGAAGAGATGCTGGAACCAGAAAAAAATGACGGCAAATAGCGCCGAGACCGGTGACGCACCGGAGCAACCTCTCATTGCACATCTGTTAGAACTCCGTGACCGGCTACTACGTGTCGTTCTGTTTGTTGCGGTCATTTTTATTGGCCTGTTTCCCTTTGCCAATGAAATCTACATCTTGGTTGCTGAACCGCTGATGTCTCAACTGCCAGAAGGGACCAGCATGATCGCCACCGAAGTGGCATCGCCCTTTCTGACACCCTTTAAATTAAGCCTGTTAGCCGCAGTTTTCTTCGCGATCCCCTTTATTCTCTATCAGTTTTGGGCCTTCATTGCGCCGGCACTCTATAAAAATGAGCGCTCATTGGTGTTCCCTCTCGTGGTCTCCAGTGCTTTTCTCTTCTATCTTGGCGTTACCTTTGCCTACTTTGTTGTTTTCCCACTGATATTTGCCTTTCTGACCAGCGTTGCACCTGAAGGTGTCGCGGTGATGACAGACATTAGCCACTATCTCGATTTTGTTATAACGCTCTTTTTTGCCTTTGGTTTTGCCTTTGAAGTCCCTATTGCCACCATTCTAGTGGTCTGGATGGGGGTGGTAACACCCGATGAATTATTGTCGAAACGTCCCTATATTATTGTTGGTGCTTTTGTTATTGGCATGTTTCTAACACCTCCCGATGTGATCTCACAGACGCTATTGGCTTTTCCCATGTGGATTTTGTTTGAGATCGGCGTCTTCTTCTCCCGCTCATTTGTTCGAGATCGTGAGGATGACGAGGTGGCTGAGATGGATAGCCCAGGTTATAAAGAGGCACAGGCCGGTGCCGGCTCAGAACCCGATGAGATGAGCAGAGAGCTGTCATCTATCGAAGCTGAGGAGAAGGCTGCGGGTGAGGTGATGATGTACGGCAAATTAAAGCTGGTGAAGGTCTATCGTGATGTGGGCGATCTTGCAAGCGCTCGAAAACTACTCTATGAGATATTGGAAAATGGCACTGCGGATCAGCGCAATGTCGCTAAAAATATTCTAGATCAGTTAGATACGCCCTAAAATAAAACGCACTCTTCGCAAGAGTTTGGAGCAGATTATGAGCGGAATTAAACGCATAAGTGTACGGAATGTCATGAAGACCGACTTCCATACCATAGATGGTTTGGCTACGATTCATGATGCTCTAAAACTGATTAAGTCTGAGCGCACCTCTGTGTTAGTTGTAAACAAACGTGACGAACATGATGAGTTTGGTATCTTGCTGGTATCAGATATTGCGCGTCACGTGTTGGCCATGGATCGCGCACCAAAACGGGTCAATGTTTATGAGGTGATGGCGAAGCCCGCGATCTATGTCTCGCCCGATATGGATATTCGCTACTGCTCACGACTATTTGCACGCTATGACCTGGTTCGGGCGTTAGTGGTGGAGAATAGTCAAGTGATCGGTACGGTGAGTCCCAACTCATTGGTGTTGGATGGCTTGGCTGAACTGGAGAGTGAGGCATAACCTTCACTCTTCTCTACGCAGGGGTGCGTCTATCTCTCTATTAGGGGATCTCTGATTGCCCACCGCCATGCCTGAAACATCAAAAACTAGCCCCCCCTCTAAAAAAAGGCACTATCTAGCCAAGGCTTTTCTCTCTGCTTTGTTGCTCATCTCTACGGTGATTTGGACCGCCCCATTGGCCATTGAATGGGCTGTGGTTGATTGGCTCAAGAAGAGTGGAGTCAGCGATGCAGCCATTGAGGATATTGAGTTAAATCCATTCACCGGCGAGTTTTCATTGAGCCACCTCTCAATGGGGCTGCGTGAAGGGCGGAGATTTGTTGTTGAGCGACTCTATCTAAAGCTGGACTACCTGCCGCTCTATGACGGTCGGGTTGAGGTTCGGTCGATCGAGTTAAGTGGGGTAGAGTTAGACCTGAAGATCGATACAGATGAGCAGGTCACTTTAGGTAGCTTACGCCTGCCTAATAAGAGTGCTGAGCCCGTGGCTGAGAAAGGTGATGGGTCGGGTTGGCATTTTGGCTTGGATCAGTTGCTCTTCAATAATATCTACCTACGCACTGATCTGCCGCAACATCGCGGAACTATCCAACTCAACCACTTAAAGATCAACCACGTGGCTAGCTGGCTTCAGCAGCAACAAACATCGGTTGCATTGATGATGTTGGTTGATGGGGCAAAAGTGGCCATCACCACTAAAGTCGCCCTTTTCAAGCCGGAGCCTGAGTGGCGAGGTAGGGTAGTCATTGAGATGATCGACTTTGAAAACTATGCCGAGCTGTCAGCATTGGCAGGCGTTGATAAGTTGAGAGGGCTGCTCTCTGCTGACCTGCAACTCGATGGTCAATGGCTGGAAGGAGAGCGCCTTGCACTGGCATTTGATGGTGATCTTAATCTATTAAATTTGCAGCTTAAATATGGTGATATTGCACTCCAGCAGGGGGCGCTGGCGTGGCGTGGCGAAGGGGCGCTGCACTACCCGCAGACAACACCCGATGAGCCGCTGCTAACCCTTCAAAGCCACCTCGCACTTACAGATACTTCATTGGAATTAGCATCACAACAGCTCATTGTTGAGCAGAAAAAAATGGAGTGGGATGGGGTGGTGCAGTACCAGGAGGATAGGCATGAGCTTGCCGATGGTTTGCAACTAAAAGGCGATTTGATGCTCACTGAACTGAGCCTTATCGACCATCAATCTGCACTCAAACTGGCCTCATGGCAGCGTGCTAACCTACAAGGATTGGCTATTGATGGATTGAATCAGATCCACGCTGAACAGCTGAAGGTTGTGCAACTGACGGGGTTGGGTAACCTGCAACCAAGTGATAAGAGGACAGCACAACAGCTCTTTGCGGCAAAGGGAGTGGTCATCAATAATATTGCGCTGCAACAGCTGAACAATCTCTCTATCAATGAGGTTGAGCTTCATGGGATGCAGGTAGCGCTGCTACGTAATAAAAAAGGTGACTTGAAGTGGCTGACTGTTCCCGCCGAAGAGGGCGCAATAGAGCCAACTGCCACAGAGAGTGAACCACAAGATGGCTCCCCATTTGCCCTGAAGTTAGCTAAATTGAGCATTGATGAAGATAGCTCAATTCTGTTCCAAGATGCCGTTGTAGAGCCTGCTTATCAGGTAGAACTCGCACCATTTCAACTTGTTATGCAGGCGTTAGATACCACTCGATCTGATCAGCCAACAACAATTATGGTTAAGGCAGAGATCGATAAATACAGTACGCTTGATCTCAGTGGCACTCTGTACCCCTTTCAGAAGCTGCTATCGACAGATCTACAGCTTCGCTTGAAAGGGATCGATTTAACCACACTCTCTCCCTACGCTATTGGTGCTATCGGTTATGATTTTCGTCGTGGCCGGTTGGATAGTGAAAGCAGCATCAATATTGATCACGGCAAGCTTGAACTCAATAATGCACTGCTGATCAGTAAGCTGACCATCATCGAAGCAGACTCAGAAACAGCCGCTAACTTCAGCCAATCATTGGTGATGCCGTTGGATGCTGCATTGGGTATTTTGCGTGACTCAGAGGATAATATTGCCTTTGACCTGCCTGTCACCGGAGATCTCTCCGCACCAGAATTTAGTCTCAGTGGGGTGGTTAACCTAGCATTGACCAATGCGTTGAAAAGTGCAGCCATGAGCTATCTCACCAATGCACTACAGCCGTTGGGTACGGTGCTTCTGGTCTATGATCTGTTAGAAAAGGCGACAGAGGTGCGTTTTAAATCGCTTGAATATGGCGTGGGTAGCAGTAAGTTGGCAGGTGAGGGTAGGGCGTATGCAGATAAAGTAGCTACACTACTGCATGATCGGCAGGAGTTGAAATTGACATTGTGCGGTGTCGTCAACAGTGAAGACCAGATGGCGGTTAAAACTCGTTTGCTTGCAGAGGGCAAGATGCGATCAAACAGCAAATCGGCAAATAATGAAGTAAAACAAGCTGATGAGAAGGCGATAAAAAAGAGCCTACTGGAGATGGCTGAGAGACGGAGCAGAGGCCTGAAGGGTTATTTGGTGGAGCAAGGGGTCGCTGAGATGCGTCTATTCACCTGCCGACCTATGATTGACCTTGAGGCGGGGGCGAAGGCGAGAGTGGAACTCTCATTATGAAAATATAATGGTTTGGTTATCCACTTTTTGTTGAACCACTCAAATAGAGCAGCGCCCACACATTCGAAAAATATGCGGGCGGTTGGTTGTCACCGCTGTTGTTTTTGGTATTCAACCTCTTTCACCATATTATCGTAAGCTTTTAGCACTACCTCAGGTAGGGAGACCTGCTCACCTTTGCAATCTAAGATTGAAATATCGATAACACTCACACCATCGGGTGCATACTTAAATTGAATGTTTGGTCTTTTAGGATCAAACCAGACGGCCTTGTTTAGCCCATCATTTTTGATGCAGTAATCGAGAGCGACAGAGATGTGCTTAACTTCACGCAGCAACTCGCCCTTGTTGTTGAGGATGATAAAGGCGGTACCCGGCATGGTGGTGTTGGATAGGCCTACAAAGACGGAGTTATTAGCTGAAGCGGTGAGTACCTGTACGCCAACACCGGGTAGCTTTGCCAGCAGTTCCTCACCTTTGTACATGCTCACTATATACTCGGGTTTTATTAACGGACTGGTTGAGTAGGTGACATCCATGATTACCTTAATATCACCAAACTCAAGTGATGATGATGAAGTTTTTGTTTCAATAACATTGGTGGGTTTGTGCCAAGTGATCGCCAATGATGGTGTGGCAATTGCCAGTAATAATAGTGTTAAAAGAATTTTTTTATTTGACATGTTTTCGAACCAAAATCCTGTAGATTCAGTAAGGTATCTAAAAGTGGTGGTTAGGTGCAGGGTTAAAACTGACCTTCCCAATAATTGATCTCTGCTACTCAAAAATGTGTGACAGAGGCCACTATAACGAACGCAGTAAACTACACTAATGGCCACAGGCTTACTAGCCAGAAGTTAGTATAAACGGTCATAGTTCACTCATCGAGTCTCTATAGTGACAATAGTTGAGTGGTGTAGTGCCATAGATAGCAACATGAAGGCTCTCCCTACGCCAGATGTAGGCTCGATGGTCAAACTCCTAATGGCCATTGTTACCGTATGTGTAAGATATTGGCTGCTATTCAGGTCTTGTAGTAGGCAGGGGTTCCCCCTGGGCAGATTTAATTGAGGATGAATGATGGATCTACGTCGGGCCGTACTACTTCTGGTGATCGCTGCTCTGATTGCACTCTTCTTTGTTTTTGATCTTGGCCACTACCTGACCTTTGAGCAGTTGAAAGCACAGCAGACTGCTCTACAGAGCTGGCGTAATGCTAATCCCAGTCTGGCAGTGTGGCTCTTCTTTGGCATCTACGTAATGGTGACAGCGCTTTCACTGCCGGGTGCCGCCGTGATGACATTGGCTGTCGGTGCGGTCTTTGGGCTGTTTTGGGGGGTTGTACTGGTCTCTTTTGCCTCCACGCTGGGTGCCACTCTGGCCTTTCTGATAGCACGCTTCCTCCTACGTGATTGGGTGCAAAACCGGTTTGGTGATCGCCTACAGGCATTGAATGATGGTATGCAGAAGGATGGCGCGTTTTATCTCTTTACCCTACGCCTGGTGCCACTCTTCCCCTTCTTCGTTATCAATCTTCTGATGGGGCTAACGTCGATCCGCACCATCACCTACGCCTGGGTGAGTCAGGTGGGAATGTTGGCCGGTACGGTTGTCTTTGTTAATGCAGGCACCCAACTGGCAGCACTGGAGTCACCTGCGGGCATTCTCTCACCAGGACTGCTCGGCTCTTTTGTACTGCTGGGCCTATTTCCACTGATTGCTAAGAGGATGGTTGGCCGTATTCAGGCGCAACGAGTGCTGGCTGAGTGGCCAAAACCCAAATCATTTGATCGAAATATGGTGGTGATTGGTGCCGGTTCTGGTGGTCTGGTCTCCGCCTATATTGCGGCAGCTGTTAAGGCCAAAGTGAGTCTGATTGAGAAGAATAAAATGGGGGGTGACTGCCTAAATACCGGCTGTGTCCCCTCCAAGGCGTTGATCCGTTCCGCCCGTTTTCTGGCCCAGACAAAACGGGCGCAGGATTTTGGTTTCAAATCTGCCACCGCTGAATTTGACTTTGCTGAGGTGATGGAGCGGGTGCAGTCGGTGATCAAGCAGGTTGAACCACATGACTCAGTGGAGCGTTATAGTGCGCTTGGTGTCGATGTGATTCAGGGCGAGGCAACGATCACCTCTCCCTACACGGTTGATGTTAATGGCCGTACGCTGACGACCAAAAATATCGTCATCGCAACCGGTGCGAGACCGGCTGTGCCACCTATTCCAGGGTTGGATAAGATCGGTTACTTCACCTCAGATAATATCTGGGAGCTGCGTGAACTTCCCCAGCGTCTGCTGGTGCTGGGTGGTGGCCCGATTGGCTGTGAACTGGCGCAATGTTTTGCCCGTTTCGGCAGTGAAGTGACCATGTTGGTGCGTGGCCCTCGTCTGATGCGACGTGAGGATGAGGAGGTAGCCCAACTAGTGATGGATCGTTTTCGTGCTGAAGGCATGACGTTGCGGTTAAATCACACCATGATTGAGTTCCGTGAAGAGGCGGGAGAGAATATCCTGGTTTGTGATCACAACGGTGAAACGGTCAATGTGCCGTTTGACCAGGTGTTGGTTGCGATTGGCCGTCGTGCCAATGTCAGCGGTTTTGGCTTGGAAAATCTCAATGTCGCTCTGCGGAAAAATGGCACCATTGAGGTGAATGACTATCTGCAAACCCGCTATCCCAATATCTATGCGGTGGGTGATGTCACTGGGCCATTCCAATTTACTCACACCGCCGCCCATCAGGCTTGGTACGCTGCGGTTAATGGTCTATTTTCTGGTTTAAAGAACTTCCGTGTTGACTACTCTGTGATCCCTCACGCCACCTTCACCGAGCCAGAGGTGGGTCGGGTGGGGCTAAATGAAGTGGAGGCTAAAGAGCAGGGTATCGCCTACGAGCTGACCCGTTATGATCTCTCAGATCTTGACCGGGCGATTGCTGAGAGCGAAGCGCATGGCCTTGTTAAGGTACTCACTGTGCCGGGCAAAGATCGAATCATTGGTGCCACCATTGTTGGTGAGCACGCTGGAGAGCTGGTGGGTGAGTTCACTTCTGCGATGAAACATGGCTATGGTATGAACAAAATCCTCGGCACTATCCATATCTATCCGACGATGCTGGAGGCCAACAAATATGCCGCCGGGGTCTGGAAACGGGCCCACTCACCTGAAAAGCTGTTGCAGTGGGTCGAGCGCTTCCATGCGTGGCGCCGAGGATAGCGGCTAGCGTTTTTTAGCAGATAGAATGGTGAATTTCTTATTAGTGGCAATCTCCCGACAATTCCCAAAGAGGCGCCTCAGCTCTTTATGGTAGGCGAGATGCAGATTGCCGATGACCCATAAACTCCCTCTCTGTCGCAGCACACGTTTTGATTCGTTGAACATCTGTAGTGAGATGGCATCGCCGATGGCGTGTTGCTGATGAAAGGGGGGGTTGTTAAGTATCAGGTCGGAACTACTATCATCAATGCCGTTGAGGCAGTCGGTGATGATAAATTCAGCGGCTCTATCGGGGCCAAATGCCGCGATGAAATTGGCTTTTGCACTGGCGATGGCCATGTGTGACTCATCGACAAAGGTGACCTCAGCAGCCGGATTTTGATGTGCTGCCATTAAGCCAAGGAGGCCGTTGCCACAGCCGAGATCGATCACCTTTTGTGGGGCATCTGATTTCGGTAGATTCTGTAGAAAAAAGCGGGTGCCGATGTCGAGACCCTGGCGTGAGAATACGTTGGCCTGATTGCTGATCAGGAGATCACTATTTTCTAGCGTGTAGCTAGAGGGGTAGGGTGTTTCACCCGGATTCAGTGTTAGGTCAGGTTGGCTAAAGATCAAACGGGCCTTCTTCTTCGCCAGCGACGTCTGTGTAGAGCCAATGATCTGCTCAAACAGTTTCAGTGTTGAGGTGTGGATGTTTTTCACCATACCCGCCCCGATCACTTTACTACCTGCATGCAGTAGTGGCCGAATACGAAATAGCTGGTCCTCAAGCATGGCGAGGCTTTTTGGCACTTTAATAATGATAAGGTCAACCGGCCCTTTGGGTGTTTGCAGACTATTAAGTAGCTCCGCTTGCTCTGTTGCTAAGCCATTATTTTTCAGGTTGGCCAATGTCCCTTGTTGCGCCAGATAGGAGTCAGACCACATGGTAGGTTTGAAACTGGCCAAGCCGGTGGTGAGCGCGCCAAAACTATCATTAATGATCAGTAGTGATGATTCAGCAGAGAGTAGCTTCTCTTCAGCGATCTGCTGTAACAGATACTCATCAGCGGCATCCCATGCACGCAGGTTTTTACTTTTACGCAGCGGGAAACGGGCCAGTTGAAAGGTGCCTTGAGGGACGGTCAGGTTTTCCATTATTTTGGTATGCCTAAAGAGCTGTATATTTTAGAGAGGCTGCAACACAATGGATAACCATATCGTCATGCCAGCGCTGGTTGGGGTGAATCATACCTGAGATGAAAAAGTAGGGGGGGAGAGTTTGTTTATATTTGTATTAAATAGTGGTTCAACGGGTGATAAATGGTCTGCTTTGTTTATGCTGAAAGCTAGAGGTTGAGCAACAGATGGCTTACCGATGTCCAGATTGTGGCTACTCACTGATGGCTTGGCTAGTGAAACTGGAACAGTTTGAGTGTCCCGATTGTAAACAGCGCCTCACATCCAATAGCCGCCGCCAGTTTAGACGGGCTATCTATTTCTCATGCTTCTGCTGGTTACTCTTTCTCTCAGCGATGCGCTACTACACGGGTTCTTGGGGCTATGCTGCTGTTGTCTCAATTGAAGCGGGAGGGATTTTGGCTGTGATGTGTGGGGCGCTCTTCTATCGGCTTACTTTATGTGTGACGGAAGTGGAGTAGTACGGCTTAGCGTTACTACTGTTGAGTGGTTTCAAACCAGGACTCTATAAGCTGTTTGATCACTTGCTGGCCGCTTTGTCATAGTGAATCTGCTTGTTACGGAAACGTACTATGCAGTTGGGTATTTCATTTCTTGTACGGTATCTATCATTGCAGATTGTGAACTCCACGCCGGGGAAGATACGTCCGTGCACAGTCACGTGAATATCGCTTTTGGCCTTTTTAATCTCTGAGAGGAGGCTCTCCTCATCCTTTTTAATTTCCACTATTCTGCTTGTTGAGAGATTGATGCCTTGCATGACCTTCGCACAAAGTTTTTCAATAGTGGGTGAGGATGATTGGTTGCTCTTTAGCTGTTTCAGCAGCAAATTAACCTGATTTTGTGTCTCCATATCTTTGACTTTCAGAGTTCGCTGTTCAGCCAGCTTTTTTTCCAGACTCCTAACTTTGCTTGAGAGATTGATAAGGACTTTTGAGCTTGCAGCGGTGCCGATCTCACCCGCTGAGATTGAGGGGGCATGAATGACACCACCAATGATCTTTGGTTTTGCCTGACCCTCCCCACCCACGATCAAGCCTTCATCAGCGGTGACGTGGCTATGCAGTAACTGAGAGCTGACTGTGATGGTCCCTTTTGCCTGGAGTCGAGCAGATTGGGCATGACGGATGCTGATATCCTGGCCTGCTATCAGTTTAGTGCTGAAGCTGATGTCGGTCTGGTTTTTATGCTTTATCTCCTGACCAAGTACCCCATTGCAGACGGTGATACTACCACCCGCTTCAATGGTGCATGACTCTGCAAAACCGTTGACGATGACATCATCCGTCGCTTTGATGGTCATGTTGGGTGCCACATCACCATTGGCGATCACGGTCCCCTCAAAATCGATATTTCCAACCTCTAAGTTTACGCTCTCTAAAATGAGAGCCTCGCTGATCTGCATACCGTTTTCTGACCGATACGGTACGCCATCTTGTGAAGCGATGAGAAGATTGGGGTCGTCACTACTCACTTGGGTGCCTGGGCCAGGGGTGAGAGGCTGGTTATCGGGGGGATCCGCAAGCAGTTTATTGGCAAAGACATCGTACCCATCTTGGCCCGTTTTTGCAGGAATTAGCCGGACTAGTTCTTCGCCCTTGTTGGTGGTTTCAATCTTGCCATAATCGCGCACATTAACACTGCCATCATCCTGCTCTTGTGGCACTAGAACGCGATCTTGGAGTGGTATGACAAGGTACTCATACTGGGTTGCTATCGGTTCTATGATAGCGAGACCCTTGGCGATCAGTTTGTTGAATTCAGTGCCAGCGGGTGCGCTGCTGGCCTCTTCATAGAGATCGATAATGGCCTGTTTGTTGACCCCTTCACAGCAGCCGCTCTCTACGACGCTCTCAATCATCTCCTCTTGTGTTAGGTTTACCCCGCCTTGTGCCGTGACAAGGTGAGCAGTCGCCTGCATCTTATCTTCAGTGATGTTGATCTCGAGTGATGCATCACGCTTGATGGCGATTGGGAAGCACAGTGGCAGCTCAGCTGTTTGAGACTCAATCTCTTTAGAGAGTGCTTCAATGGCACTATCCAGTTTCTCATCAAGCAGTTTGCATGCGCTAAATTCAGATTGATTGAATAGTTCCTGTAGCTCCTCTTTATTAGGCAGTGGTGGGGCAAGATCGTTGACAGAGAGCTCTACAGAGACGTGGTCTTCTGCTAAATGGAAGCTGATGTCACTCATCTGTTGTCTATTTTTCCAGGTAAATTATGCATTAGCGACTTCTGAGAGAGCGTGTCAAATCGCATATCATTAATAAGCGGCATCTATGGCTAAATGTGTAGCTCCTTTATCGATATGCCATCGCATAAAATAATGTATGGCTGATTACTACCATCATATCGGTAGTGATCAGTTAGAATATGGAGATATCTTGTCGATGCGAGTGGTGGTGGTGTGAAATTTTGTAGTAGTTGTGGATCTGAGATTCAAATTGTCATCCCAGTGGGTGATAACCGACCCCGCCATGTCTGTGGTGCGTGTGACACTATTCACTACCAAAATCCTAAGATGGTGGTGGGCACTATTCCTGAGTGGGAGGATAAAATCCTGCTCTGTAAACGGGCCATTGAGCCACGTATCGGGCTCTGGACGTTACCCGCTGGTTTTATGGAGAATGGTGAGACGAGTCAACAGGGCGCACTGCGTGAAACGCTGGAGGAGGCCAATGCCCGTGTTGAGCTAACAGAGCTCTATAGCCTCTTCAATCTGCCGCATATCAGCCAAGTCTATCTGCTGTTTCGTGGGCGTTTGCTAGATCTAGACTTTTCACCCGGCGAGGAGAGCTTAGAGGTGGCACTCTTCAGTGAGGATGAGATTCCCTGGGATCAGCTCGCCTTTCCAGTGGTGATTGAGACCCTGAAACTCTATTTTGAAGATTGCAAAAAGGGCTGCTTTGGTCTGCGTAGCGGCACTATTGAGCGCAAACGGGATCTGCCGTTGGGTTATCAAACCACGGTGCATGATTAGCTTTTTTTACTACAGAGATCACAGAGTGCACAGAGATTTTTGGTTTATTTTCTCTGTGCACTCTGTGGTTCAGGTTTTCATAGCTGAATTCAGCTTACTTATTAGCCCGATTCTCAACCAGATGTTCGACTACAGATGGGTCAGCTAAAGTAGAGATATCACCTACTGAGTCCAACTCATTAGCGGCTACTTTGCGTAGAATTCGGCGCATGATTTTGCCAGAGCGGGTCTTCGGCAGGCCGGGTGCCCACTGAACAACATCCACACTGGCGATGGGGCCAATCTCGCTCCGCACCATCTGATTCAGCTCTTTCTTCAGCTCATCGTTCTCTTCGACACCGTTCATCAGTGTGACATAGGCGTAGATACCTTGGCCCTTGATGTCGTGTGGAAAACCAACCACCGCCGCCTCTGCCACTGCGGGGTGCAAAACAAGTGCAGATTCAATTTCAGCAGTACCCAAGCGATGGCCAGAGACGTTGAGCACATCATCCACCCGGCCAGTGATCCAGTAGTAACCATCCTCATCGCGACGCACGCCATCACCGCTGAAGTACATCCCTTTGTAGGTGGTGAAGTAGGTTTGAATAAAACGTTCATGATCCCCATAGAGTGAACGCATCATGCCGGGCCATGGTTTGGTAATCACCAGATTGCCTTCGCAAGCACCCTCTAGAATGTTGCCCTCTGCATCGACAATGGCGGGTTCAACACCAAAAAATGGTTTGGAGGCTGAGCCGGGTTTCAGATCTGTGGCTCCCGGTAGGGGAGTAATCATGTGACCGCCGGTTTCCGTCTGCCACCAAGTGTCAATGACTGGGCAGCGCTCCTCGCCCACCACGCGGTAGTACCACTCCCACGCCTCTGGGTTGATCGGCTCACCAACGCTGCCGAGAATGCGCAGTGATTTTCGGGAGGTTTTCTTGACCGGTTCATCACCCGCCTGCATCAGTGAGCGAATGGCGGTGGGGGCCGTGTAGAAGATGGCGACATTGTGCTTATCGACCACCTGCCAGAAACGAGAGAGGTCAGGGTAGTTGGGCACCCCCTCAAACATCAGTGATGTGGCACCATTACAGAGAGGGCCGTAGACGATATAGGTGTGACCGGTGACCCAGCCAACATCAGCGGTACACCAGTAGACCTCACCATCTTTGTAGTCGAAGACATATTTGTGGGTTGATGCGGCAAATAGCAGATAACCGCCGGTGGTGTGCAGCACCCCTTTGGGTTTGCCGGTGGAGCCTGAGGTGTAGAGGATGAACATGGGATCTTCGGCATCCATCTCCTCTGGAATGCACTCGCTGGAGGCCTCTGCCATCAGTTCGTGATACCAACAGTCACGGCTACTGTCCCATGCGATATCGCCACCCGTGCGTTTGACCACTAGTACGGTGCTGACATTAGGGCATTGGGCAACGGCGGTATCGGCGTTGGCTTTCAGAGGTACATTTTTACCGCCACGCACACCCTGATCAGCCGTGATTAGGGTACGGCAGTCGGAGTCTAAGATACGGTCACGTAGTGAGTCGGGAGAGAAACCACCAAACACGACCGAATGGATGGCACCGATACGGGTGCAGGCGAGCATGGCCACGGTCGCCTCAGGGATCATTGGCATGTAGATGCAGACGCGATCACCTTTTGTTACTCCACGTGACTTCAGCACGTTGGCTAGTTTGCACACCTCTTCGTAAAGTTCACGGTAGCTGATATTACGATCTTCGTTAGGGTTGTCGCCCTCCCAAATAATGGCGGTTTGATCGCCACGTTTCTCTAAGTGTCGATCAAGGCAGTTGTAAGAGACATTGAGTTTGCCGCCCTCAAACCATTTAATCGTAGCAGTGTTGAAATCCCACTCGGAGACTTTGTCCCACTTCTTATACCAAGTGATGAACTGGTCGGCCTGTTCAGCCCAAAAAGCATCGGGATTATCGATAGATTGCCGATACATCGCCTCATACTTAGCCGCATCAATGTGAGCATTGGCAGCGATTTCTGCGACAACGGGGTGGACTTTAACCTCTGACATTATCTTCTCCTTGTAGGTATCACCTGGAATTTTGCTTAGTGTATGCCACATCTGCTTGTGGGTCATCGCTTTTGAGGGCTAGAAACAGTTGAGTTTTAGGGGTTGCTATTCAGCGCTTTCTTTAAGCGTTTTATATAGAAGTCGATGGTTTGGATGTGTTGTACTTGATGATCTGTTCATGGTTGATTGGATTCTCTTGAGTTTATTCTTGTTGAATCAATCCTAAAACGTAGCGTTGTATACAACATATTGTAACTATTCAGCGTGCTTAGGTTTTGCCTCGAATTGAGGCATTTTCGCACGGAAAGAGGGAGCATATAGGGCATATGCGACCGATTGAGTACGAAAATAACGAAGAGTTGAGGCAAAAGATGAATACGCTGAGTAGTTACAACATATTTATTATCGGCTGTGGGGATGTTGGCCGGCAGGTGGCTGAACGGTGGAAAAAGCGAGGAGCAGCGCTATCTGCACTTGCTCGTTCTGCTGAATCTGCCTCCCGCCTATCTGAATTGGGCATCTGCACCGTAAAGGGGGATCTCGATAGGCCAGAAACAGTGCAAAACCTGCCGCTTAGCGGGGCATGGGTCTACTACTTTGCTCCACCACCTGATTCTGGTTTCACAGACCCACGAATGGAGGCTTTTATCACCGGGCTGGAAGGGGTGACTCCCCCCCCTTGCGGCATTGTCTATATCGGCACCAGTGGTGTCTATGGTGATTGCCAGGGGGCTTGGGTTGATGAGGATGCAACATTGGCACCTGCTACAGATCGGGCCAAGCGGCGAGTCGATGCAGAGCAGCAGCTTAGGGCGTGGGGCAGAGCGCACAGCGTGCCGGTGATTATATTACGGGTCGGGGGGATTTATGGCCCCGGTCGTCTGCCGCTCAAGCGGCTACAACAGGCGGCACCGGTACTTCATTTTGAAGAGTCACCCTTCAGCAATCGTATCCATATTGATGATCTTGTCACGATCTCTTTAGCTGCGGTTGAGCGAGGCAGGGCAGATAGGGTCTATAACGTCTGTGATGATAACCCCAGTACCATGACGGACTATTTCTGTGCCGTGGCCGATGCAGTGGGATTGCCTTCTCCGCCGATGATCACCATGCAGCAGGCAGAGCAAGTGATGTCTGCCGCGATGCTCTCTTATCTTACTGAGTCACGCCGCATGGTGAATAGACGCTTGCATGATGAGCTTAAAGTGACGCTGGCGTATCCCGATTTGGCCGCTGGTCTAAAGGATATTTGAGTTGTTAGCATTATTTGGCCTGCTCCACTCTATTGCGACCGAGTTGTTTGGCGATGTAGAGCGCATCATCGACACGTTTTAATAGCGCATCTTCTGTTTCACTGTTTTCGATTTGAGCAATGCCAAAACTGACGGTGACTTGCCCTACGCCAGAAAATTTATAACAGGCTATAGTGTTGCGGATCTTTTCTGCGATTTTTGTAACTCCATCCAGTGTGGTCTCAGGTGCCAAAATCATAAACTCCTCACCCCCCCAGCGGGCTAAAGAGTCGACTTCGCGAAGACATAGCTGAGTCAATGCCGTCACCTCTTTCAATACAGCGTCACCCACTAGATGGCCATGTGCATCATTGATCAGCTTGAAGTGATCAATATCAAACATGGCGAGTGATACCGGGCGTTTATAACGCTTTGCTTCAGAGAGCGCATGCTCCAGCAACTCCTCGAATTTAAGGCGATTATAGATACCCGTCAGGCCATCAAATGAGGCCTTGTGTTGCAGCTCCTGTTCTGTCTTTAGTCGCTCAGTGATATCACTAAATGTGATCACGGCACCTTGGGATTTCCCTTGTTCAATCAACGGCATCACTTGGCATTCAACCGAAAAATGGGAACCATCCTTATGACAAAAAGTCTCAAGTTTGATCTGGTGTTGATCACCTGACTTCAGGCTTTTGATAATTTGACACTCAGTGATTAGATGGGATTTTGAATTGTTATTGCGGGGTGGATACTTAGCTCCTCTTGGTACAATATGTAGTGGTGGAACAATTTTATGATGAATCCAAAATTATTGGGACATTGGTCGCTGGTGTTAGTTACCCTCGATTGTATCGGGAGTTTGTGAA
>JAKITT010000027.1 GCA_021647945.1 Candidatus Polarisedimenticolaceae bacterium | reverse complement strand
GCGCGATGCCCCGCAAGTTCCCCGAGCTACCAGCGTTGGATCCGAACGCCTTGGCTGAGATGCCGACCCTGCTTGAGATTGTCGAGTATGTTGAGCAGAAGGCGGGATCAGCCGCACCGGCTGCCACGCCTGCTGCTGCCTCATCAGGTTTAGGTCTGGCCACCATCGAGAAAGGCATGCTGGAGATTGTGCATGATAAGACCGGTTACCCGGTTGAGATGCTCGACCTCAATATGAACATGGAAGCGGATCTTGGTATCGACTCTATTAAAAGAGTTGAGATCCTGGGTGCGATGACCAGCAAATTCCCAGAGCTACCAGAGTTGGATCAGAACGCCCTGGCTGAGATGCAGACCCTGCTTGAGATTGTTGAGTATGTTGAGCAGAAGGGGGGATCAGTTGCACCAGCCGCTGCCACATCGGGTTTAGATCTGGCCACCATCGAAAAAGGTATGTTGGAGATTGTGCATGATAAGACCGGTTATCCGGTTGAGATGCTCGATCTTAATATGAATATGGAAGCGGATCTCGGTATCGATTCTATTAAGCGGGTTGAGATCCTCGGTGCCATGACTAGCAAGTTCCCAGAGCTGCCAGAGTTGGATCAGAACGCCCTGGCTGAGATGCAGACCCTGCTTGAGATTGTGCAGCATGTAGAGCAACAAGCGGGATCGGTTGCTCCAGCCGCTGCTCCGGTTGCTGTTGCAGCTTCAACCGGCCTTGATTCAGCCGCCATCGAGAAAGGTATGTTGGAGATTGTGCATGATAAGACCGGTTACCCGGTTGAGATGCTTGATCTCAATATGAACATGGAAGCAGATCTTGGCATCGACTCTATTAAACGAGTTGAGATTCTTGGTGCGATGACCAGCAAGTTCCCAGAGCTGCCTGAATTGGATCAAAATGCTTTGGCTGAGATGCAGACCTTGTTGGAGATTGTGCAGCATGTTGAAGAGCAGGCAGGTGCAGTAGCACCGGCCGCTGCACCTGTTGCAGCCGCTCCAGTATCAGCTGGCCTAGACTCTGCTGCTATCCAGAAAGGCATGTTAGAGATTGTGCATGATAAGACCGGTTATCCGGTTGAGATGCTTGATCTCAACATGAATATGGAAGCGGATTTGGGTATCGACTCTATTAAACGAGTTGAGATCCTCGGTGCGATGACCAGCAAGTTCCCAGAACTACCTGAGTTGGATCAGAATGCCCTGGCTGAGATGCAGACACTATTAGAGATTGTGCAGCACGTTGAAGAGGTCTCCGGTGCGAGTGCAGCCGGTGCAGAGGTTGAGACCATCTCCGCCTCATCTGTATTGGATGAGACGGTTATCCAGCAGAGCATGTTGGAGATTGTGCATGAGAAGACCGGTTATCCGGTTGAGATGCTTGATCTCAATATGAACCTTGAAGCGGACTTGGGTATTGACTCCATCAAACGAGTTGAGATTCTTGGTGCGATGACCAGCAAGTTCCCAGAGCTGCCAGATATGGATCAGAACGCCCTCTCTGAGATGGGTACGTTGGCTGAGATTGTCGCCTATGTTAAGAGCCTAGTGCCGCAAGATAGCAGCATCAGCAGAGCCCTCTCTGAGCAGACCGATGTGGTTGGCACCGCCAGTAATGATGTCGCTTTTTCAACAACAGAGAGCCTTGTTGTAAAAAAGCGCCTACCCCGTCCTGATGCTCTGGAGTCAGAGATCAGTGTGGCGGGGCGTAGCTGTCTGATCACCGACAATGGTGAGAAAATCACCACCAACATGGCAAAAGCACTGCTGGATTTGGGCTGGAATGTAACGGTGTTGCAGTTCCCTAAATCACTGATCGCTAAACCTGCCCGTCTGCCAAAAGGTGTGCAGAGCGTGAAACTGGCTGCAGCAACGGATGCTGAGCTAGAGAAAACGTTGAGTGCTGTTACCAGCGCTCAAACGCTGAATGGTTTTATCCATCTCAGCAGTAAACCCGCTGCTAGTTGTAGTGAGATCGGCTTCTCTGAAAATGAGCAGACGATGCTGAAGTTAGTCTTCTTCAGTGCCAAATATCTACAGAAAGCACTCACCAGCAAACCGGCTCAGGGGCGTAACTTCTTCGTCACCACATCCTATATGGATGGTGAGATCGGCACCGCAGGCAACAATGCCTTTGAGTTGAGCCAAGGTGGCCTGAATGGCTTGGTGAAGTCGGTCAATCTGGAGTGGGATGATGTCTTCTGTCGTGCCGTCGACCTGAGTCCTGAGATTGAAGATAAACTGGGTACACAGCTGCTGATCAACGAGCTGTTTGATCCCGATCTCTCCATCGTTGAGGTGGGGATCTCTGACAATGGCCGGATGACATTGAGCGGTGAAGTGCGTGGCTATGCACCACCTGAAACTGCCAACAATAAAATCACCGACAAATCGGTCTTTTTTGTCAGTGGTGGTGCCAAAGGTGTCACCGCCGCCTGCGTGATGCGGCTGGCTGAACAGTACAAGTGCCGCTTCATTCTGGCTGGTCGTGCCGCCTATAACGGCAGTGAACCCGTTTGGGCCAACGGCATCAGCGACGACACCGAACTGAAGCGCAAAATCATGGAAATGCTGAAGGCCGAGGGTGAGAAACCGACACCGGTTATCGTCAACCAACGTCTACGGGCGATTAAATCTGATCGTGAAATCAGCAAGACCCTGGCTCAAATTGAGAGTCTTGGTGGACAGGCTGAATATATCAGTGCTGACATCACCAACAGTGCAGCGCTAAAAGAGCGTGTGGCACCCGCGGTTGCCAAACTGGGTAAGATCACCGGCATGGTTCATGGCGCAGGTGTACTGGCTGATAAGCCAATCGAGAAGAAGACAGAGGGCGATTTTGATTCGGTCCTTAACACCAAAATTGATGGGTTGGCAGCGATGCTGTCACTGGTCAAATTGGAGGAGCTGGAGTATCTGGCGCTCTTCTCATCAGCCGCTGGTTTCTACGGTAATACGGGTCAATCTGACTACTCAGTTGCCAATGAGATCCTCAATAAAACTGCCTATCAAGTGAGAAACCTCCACCCCAACTGCCATGTGATCTCCTTCAACTGGGGGCCGTGGGATGGTGGAATGGTAACGCCTGAATTAAAGCGTTATTTCCAGCAGCGCAACGTTGAGATCATCCCGATCAATGAGGGTGCAGAGATCTTCAGCAATGAACTGAACCAGACACGCAGTGGCACCGTGCAACTGCTGGTCGGTAGCTCTATGCGATCAGATGTGGATAACAGCAATACACCGCTGCGCACCTTTCAGATCAACACCAGTCTGCTACTGGAAGATAACCCTTTCCTCGGTGACCACGTAATTGGTGGCAACCCAGTTCTGCCATCGGCGACTGCACTCTCATGGATGGCCAATATCTGTGAACGTGTCAGCCCCTCATACAGCTTCTTTGAGTGCGATAACTTTCAGGTGTTGAAGGGTATCGTCTTCGATAAAGCGCAGGCTGATGCCTATCAGGTGGATGTGAAAGGGCTATCTAATGATGAGAATGTGAGCCGTTATCAGGTCACCATCTCATCAAAGAACAGCGCGGGCGGGCCGGTGTGGCACTACAAAGCTGACATCCTGGTGGCGAAAAAGCTGCCTGATGGACCGATCTACACCGAGTCTGATCTGAATGAGACTGAGAGCACCAGCGGTGAAGATCTCTATGAGAACGGTACGCTGTTCCATGGCACGATGTTCCAGGGTATCGAGAAGGTGGTCAACACCTCGATGGATAAGCTCACCCTGCTCTGTAACCTGGATAAGATTAAAGATGATCTGCAAGGCCAGTTTCCTATCAGCTCAATCAACCCGTTTGCTACTGACTTGATGTTTCAAGCGATGTTGGTTTGGGTGCGTAAGCATCGTCATCTTGGCAGCTTGCCACTGAAGTTCCTCAAGGTGGTCAACTACAAGTTGATCCCCGATGATAAAGAGTTCTACATCTCACTCGATGTTGACTCAACTTCAGAGACCAACATGACGGCGGATGTCACCATCCACGACAAAATGGGACAGATCTACTCAAAAGCGATTGGTGCTGAAGTGACAGTGAGTCCAAGCCTGAACTCTCTCTTTACGACGAAATAGAGTCCTATGGATAAGATTGCAATTATTGGCTCCGCCTGCCTTTTTCCAGGGGCGGAGACACCTGAATCCTATTGGCAAAATCTACTTGCCAACAAGGACTCACGAGTGGCTGCCACATCGGAGCAGATGGGGCGTGAACCTGCTGATTACTTCAATGCAGCCAAAAATGGCCCCGTTGAAGAGATCAAAGATCGCTACTACTGCACCACGGGTGGTTATATCCAGAATTTCCAGTTCAACAGCCAGGGTTATGCCCTCGAAGCTGATGCGCTGGATGGTCTGGACAACACCTTTCAGTGGGCGTTGCATGTCTCGCGCGAAGCACTGAAAAGCTCGGGTTACGGCGAAAAGGCTGAAAAACTGGCCCGCTGTGGTGTCATCCTCGGCAATCTATCCTTCCCAACTAAAGCCTCTAATCGTCTCTTTTTGCCGCTCTACCATCAGGCGATGGTGACACCGCTCAAAGAGCTGTTGAAAGATCAGAGCCTAGAGATGGGCGCTGACACTAGCGATACCGATCTCGCCAATGGTGGTGTAGCGGGCCATCCTGCCACGGTCATCAACCAAGCGTTGGCGCTGGGTGATGTCTCAATGGTGCTGGATGCCGCCTGTGCCTCCTCACTCTATAGCATGAAACTCGCCTGCTCCTATCTGCTCTCGCATAAAGCGGACATGATGTTAGCCGGTGCAGTCAGCGCGGCAGACCCTTGGTTTGTCTCGATGGGTTTTTCAACCTTCAAGGCCTTCCCTGAGGGTGAGATTAGTCGTCCTCTGGATGATAATTCCAAAGGGCTGAATACTGGCGAAGGTGCCGGTATGTTTGTTCTAAAACGCTATGAAGATGCGCTGCGCGATGGCGATAACATCCAAGCGGTGATTAGTGGTATTGGCCTCTCCAATGATGGCAAAGGCAAATTTGTCTTAAGCCCCAATCAGGCAGGACAAGAGCGCTGTTACCAACGTGCTTATGAAAATAGCGACATAAAACCAGAAGATGTCGACTACGTTGAGTGCCACGCCACCGGCACACCGCTGGGTGATGAGACTGAAATCAACTCAATGGTGGGTTTCTTCGGCGATAAAAATGTCCATTTTACAATGGGCACAGCGAAGTCAAACTTTGGCCACCTGCTCACCTCCGCCGGTATGGCGGGTATGCTGAAGATCATCTTAGCGATGAAAAATGATCTGCTGCCTGCGACGATCAATGTGCAGAAACCGATGGATTCTAAGAGTGATGCGATTGCCGGTGACAAAATCCTCGCCAGCAACAGCCCTTGGCCGCAGATTAAAAAACCAGGCAAGCGCAAAGCGACTAAAAAAGTGGCCGCCATCAGCGCTTTTGGTTTTGGTGGAACCAACGCCCATCTAGTGATGGAGCAACACCTTCCGCTCAATAAAAAAGAGCAGGCGCAAGCCGTAAAACAGAGCAGTGCCAAAGTGGCTGCACAGCCGGTCTCAATTGTCGGTATGGGTGCCTACTTTGGTCAGAGCAGATCGCTCTCCGAATTAGAAGAGACCATCTACCAATCAAAGCAGCTAAAAAGAGCGCTGCCTGAGAAACGCTGGCAGGGTATCGAACAGGATAGTGAGCTGCTGAATAGGATCGGTCTGGCGACAGCTGAATCAGAAGCCCCGCTGGGCAACTACATCAATCAGTTCGATTTTGATCATCTCTACTTCAAAATTCCACCTGAAGAGCAGGCACCATTGCTTCCTCAGCAGCTGCTGATGATGAAGGTGTTGGATGAGGCGCTACAAGACTCTGCACTGTCTAAAGGTGGCAATGTCGGTGTTATTGTGGCGATGGAGATGGATCTCAGTATCCACCAGTTCCGTGGCCGCATTGATGCGGCGTGGCAGCTGAAAGAGAGCCTGAAAAATAGCAATGTTGCGCTGACCGACTCACAGCAGTCGCAGCTGGAAGATCTGCTAAAAGATAGTCTGCACAACGCGGTTGAGATCAACCAGTTCACCAGTTTTATCGGCAACATCATTCCATGCCGTATCTGCTCGCTGTGGGACTTCTCTGGCCCCGCATTCACCATCTCCTCTGAAGAGAACTCCGTCTTCAAAGCACTGGAGGTGGCCAAGCTATTTCTGGAGTCGGGTGATGTCGACGCGATGGTGGTGGGTGCGGTTGATCTGGCCGGTGGTTTTGAACACGTCTACCTACAGAACCAGCGCAACCCACTCGATAAGAGCGGCAGTGCTGGTCTCGGTTTTGATCAAAATAGCAGCGGCTGGAGCATTGGCGAAGGTGCGGGTGCAGTTGTTCTAAAACGTAATGATCAGGTTGAAAGCAGTGACCGGGTCTACGCTTCTATTGATGCATTGGCGGGCAGGCGGATGGTCTCTGCTGATAGTCTGCATCAGGCGTCAAACGATGCGCTGAAACAGGCGGGTATCAACAGAGAGCAGATCGATTATATCGAGCTAAATGGCAGTGGTATTGCAAACCAGGATAGCGCCGAGCTAGCAGCGTTGGCGCAGAGTTATCCAAAGCAGGTCTGCGCGCTCGGCAGCGTGAAAGCCAACATTGGCCACACCTTTGCCGCCTCGGGTATCGCCAGCCTGATCAAGACGGCACTCTGCCTCTACCAGCGTTTTATCCCCGGTATTCCTGCATGGCAGGGGCCAAAAGATTCAACCGCTTGGGGAGAGAAGAGTTTCTACTTTCCGACTGAATCTCGCCCTTGGTTGACTAATAGCGGTGACAAGAAACGCTATGCAGCGATCAACAGCTTGGGTCAGGACGAGAGCTGTTACCACCTGATTCTCTCAGAAGCAGACAAGGCGCAAACAGCGAAGAGTGAGTTCTTTGAGAGCCTCTCCTTCTTTATGTTTCCGTTTAGTGCCAAATCTGAAACAGAGTTGCTGGCTGCATTTGCATCGCTTGACAATGTGGTCACAGAGGGCAGCGATCTGAAGGCGCTCTCTCTCAAACAGTACAAAAGCTTCAAAGCAAATAGCAGTGCAAAATACCGTGCTGTTGTGATGGCCCGTTCGGTTGCAGAGCTAAAGCGAGAATTGCTCTCCGCTACAAAAGGGATACCGACTTCAATTGCAGATGACGAGGAGTGGTCGACCCCATTGGGCAGCTACTTCACGCCAAAACCGCAAGCCAAAAAAGGCAAGATCGCCTTTGTCTATCCGGGTGGGTTTAACTCCTATATCGGCATGGCACGGGACGTTTTTCACATGTTCCCTGAGGTGATTGATCTGGTAGCTGATGCCAGTTCAAACCTTAAGAAGATGATGCGCACCCACTACATCTACCCCCAAACGCTTTCAGCGCCTGACAAAAAGGCGATGAAGCAGCTTGAGGCCGAGTTGGGTGAAGATGCCATTGCGATGTTTGAGTCGGGCATTATGACCTCGGTTGTCTATACCAAGGTGATCCAAGATCTACTCGGTGTGCAGCCTGAAGCCGCTTTTGGCCACAGCATGGGTGAGCTATCGATGCTCTTCTCATCGGGTGCTTGGAGCAATACTGATTATATGAGTGAGACGCTGCACTTAACCGCCACCTTCCATAATCGCCTAGTAGGTGAGATGGATGTGGTGAGGCAGGCGTGGAACCTGCCCCCTTCAAAAGAGGGTGACAAACCGATATGGGGCACCTACACCCTACGTTGCTCGCCTGAGAAAGCAGCACCGGTTATTGCTGATGAGGAGCGGGTATTCCTTATTATCGTCAATGCGCCGAATGAGATTGTCATCGCCGGTGATGATGAGGCCTGCCGTCGTGTAGTGAAGAAGCTGAAGTGGAAACTCTTCCCTGTTCCCATCAAAGATGTGGTGCACAATGAGCTGGTTATGGCGGAGTTTGATGCACTCAAAGCCCTGCACACCATGCCGACCACACAGATTGAAGGGGTCGATTTTTATACCGCAGCGGACTACAAAAAGACTGAGATCAAAGATGATGTGATCGGTCACAACATCGCCACCTTCTACACCCACATGGTCGATTTCCCGAAGTTGGTGAACAAGGTCTATGACGATGGCGCACGTATCTTTATCGAACTGGGGCCGCAAGGGAGTTGCGCCAAATGGATCGGTGAGAGCCTGAAGGGCAAAGATCATCTGGCGGTTAACATCAACCGCAAAGGGGTGGATGACTACACCTCAATTCTGCGACTGGCAGCCAAGCTGACCTGTCATGGCGTTGAGATGGATCTGGATAGACTCTACCCTGCAGAACCCGCCGCTGAGAAAAAAGTGCCTAGCCTAGTTAAACCGGTGGTATTGGGTGGAGAGGCGATTGCTGATGTGATTCTCAGCGAGGAGAATCGCGCCAAGTTCTACCCTGTAAAAGTGGCACCACTGAAAGTGGTTGTGACCAAACCTGCTCCTGTTATTAAGTCTGCTGAAGTGGTCAAAATTGCCCCTGTGCAACAAACCACTGTGGCAGCAGTTAAGCCAGTGATAGCTGAGAGGCGTCCGCGTCCCGTCAGCCGAGGCCAAGTGAGACAAAACATGTCAGAAAGAACAACTGTAACAAGCCCTAATCCAGTGGCTAGTGGTGCTGTGAGTCATCTCAGCAGCCAGCAAGATGAGATGTTGCGCAAGATGTTGCGGCACAATATTGATATCAGCAATATGCACGCCGGTTTTATGGCGACGCGTAATCAAGGCTTGCAAGCGCAAACGGCCGCTATTCTCAATAGTATTCGCCCCGGTTTAGCACCGATAGCGCCAGTGAGCCAAGCGGCTGTAGCAACAGCTGCGCCGACACTCGCTGCCGTTGAAAGTGCTGCACCTCAGCAGCTCTTCCCCACCGAATACAGCACGCCAAAAGAGATCATCTTCAGCGAAGAGGATCTGCGTGAGTTTGCCTACGGCAAAATTGGCAACGTCTTTGGGCCGGAGTACAGCAGCATCGACAGCTACCCAAAACGGGTGATGTTGCCGATGGACCCCTACCTGTTGGTGACCCGCGTCACTGAGATGCAGGGCAAACGGGGTGAGTTCGTACCCTCCAAGATGACTACGGAATATGATATTCCGCACAACGCTTGGTACTCCACCGATGGCCAGATACCGACCTGTATCTGCATCGAATCGGGCCAGTGTGACCTGCTGCTGATCAGCTATATGGGTATCGATTTCGACAACAAAGGCAAATACCTCTACCGCCTGTTGGATTGCACCCTCACCTTTTTGGATGACCAACCCAAAGAGGGGCAGACCCTGCGTTATGAGATCGCCATCAACTCATTCGCCAAACATGGCAACAACCTGCTCTTCTTCTTCTCTTATGAGTGTTTTGTCGGTGACAAGATGATCCTGAAGATGGATGGCGGCTGTGCCGGTTTCTTCTCGCAAGAGGAGTTAGCCGTGGGCAAGGGTGTAATTCGCACCAATGAGGAGATCACCACGCGTGCCAAGGTGACCAAGTCCTCTTTTACGCCACTCTTACAGTGCAACAAAACCGTCTTTGATAAGAGCGATATGCAGTCACTGATGCGCGGCGATCTGGCCAGCTGCTACGCTAATCCTGTCTACGACAAGATGGATAAAAACCCATCACTGCACTTCCCATTAGAGAAGATTATGATGCTGGATCGCATTACCTCGGTTGATCGCACCGGCGGTCTGTGGGGATTAGGTTTCTTGGTGGCGGAGAAGGATCTTGAGCCGGATGAGTGGTACTTCACCAGTCACTTCCGCGATGATCCCGTATTGGCTGGCTCATTGATGTCTGAAGGTTGTGTGCAACTGCTGCAATTCTTCATGCTCTATCTTGGCTTGCACACTAAAACGGAAGATGCCCGTTTTCAGACCATTAAAAACATCCCGCAGCCGATCCGCTGTCGTGGTCAGGCACTGCCGAAACATCGCAGAATCACCTATCAACTAGAGGTGATGGAGATTGGCCTCAGCCCCAAACCTTACGCCAAAGGCAATGTCGATATTCTGATTGATGGCAAGATTGTGGTTGATTTTAGAAACGTCTGTCTTGAACTCTCTGAAAAGAGTGTAGAGGAGCGCGCACTACTGAAAGGGGGCTGTGCTGCACCGCAACCTACTCAGCCTGTTGTGGCTGCTCCCCCCGCATTGAGTGTCGTGCCGGTGCCAAAAGCGAAACCTGCACTCTTCACCGATGAGCAGATTGTCCATTTTGCGACCGGCGATATCGAAGCCTGTTTCGGCCCAGAGTTTGCCATCTACAAACAGCCACCTGCCAAAGCGGGTGATCCTGAGCGACGTCCACCACGTACACCCAATGGTTATCTACAGGTAATGGACCGTGTACTAAGTGTTGAAGGCGAACGCCACGACTTTGATAACACCACCAAGTGTATCGCTGAGTATGATGTGCCTCAGGATGTCTGGTTCTGTACCGAAAATTCGTTCTCATCCTTCTCACCTTACTCAATGCTGATGGAGATCGCGTTGCAGCCGAATGGTTTTTTGACCTCACAAATCGGTAGCACCTTGCTCTACCCCGATAGCAATCTCTACTTCCGTAACCTGGATGGGCGTGGTCGACTCATTAAAGAGGTTGATCTGCGTGGCAAGACCGTTGAAAACAGATCGACCATGTACTCCACCTCCGCGGTGATGAACAACATCATCCAGAAGTTCACCTTTGAGCTGTTGGTTGATGGCGAAGTCTTCTATGAGGGTGATGCGGTATTTGGTTTCTTCACTGCCGATTCGCTCTCCAATCAGGTCGGCATGGACAAGGGCAAAAAACTACTGCCTTGGTACAAAGAGGAGTCGATTTCACAAGCAGAACTGATTGAGATCGACCTCAAATCAGCAGAGGCGCAGCAGGATTTTTATGCGGCCAAAGCAGACAAACCTTACTACCACCTCGCGGGCGGCATGCTCAACTTCATTGATGAGTCTATTGTTGTGGTCAATGGCGGTAAATATGGCAAAGGTTATGTCCACTCGCTGAACAGAATCGACGCTTCCGATTGGTTCTACCCTTGTCACTTCTACCAAGATCCGGTTATGCCTGGGTCACTTGGTGTTGAGGCGATGATCCAGTCTATTCAGGTCTATGTGCTGCAACAAGATCTGGCCAAAGAGTTCAAAAACCCCCACTTCGGTCTGGTCGAAGATGAGGCAAAGTGGTGCTATCGCGGACAGATTATCCCCGCCAATAAGATCATGACACTTGAGATTCATATCAAAGAGATCCGTAAGAGTGCCGGTCGAATCGATATCGTGATCGACGGTAATTTGTGGAAAGATGAACTGCGAATCTACTCAGTCGAGAATATCGGCTTAAGCATCCAAGAGGGTGAATAAGATGTCGATTCAGGGTTTGGAAAATCTGCAAGCGCTCGATAAGCCGTGTTACGTCATTCAAGATGGTGAGCAGATAATCATCAACAATGAGGGGTGTGAAGCGGTTGAGAAGATCACCGCCTACGTGCCGCCAATGGTTGCTGAGCAGCTGGGCGACCCCGCTTTCAAAGCCTTCTATGGGGTGAAGTACGCCTACATGACCGGCGCGATGGCCAACGGTATCTCCTCAGAAGAGATGGTTATCAGTCTAGGGCAAGCGAACATTCTGGCCTCATTTGGTGCGGGTGGCCTCAATCTGGATCGTGTTGAATCTGCGATTCAGAAGATTCAAGCAGCACTGCCCAACGGCCCCTATGTCTTTAACTTCATTCACAACCCCTCTGAGCCAGCCATTGAGCAGGGCACCGTTGACCTCTATTTGAAGCATGGGGTTAATGTGATCGAGGCAGCAGCCTTCTTCAGCATGACTGCATCACTGGTTCACTACCGTGCCAAGGGTCTACAGCAAAATGCTCAAGGCAATATTCAGATCAATAACAAGATCATCGCCAAGATCTCCCGGCGTGAAGTGGGCACTGTATTTATGCAGCCTGCGCCGGAGAAGATCCTCAATCAGCTGGTCGCTGATGGCATGATCACACAACTGCAGATGCAGTTGGCACTTCAGGTGCCGATGGCGGATGACATCACCGTCGAGGCTGACTCAGGTGGTCACACCGATAACCGTCCGCTTACTTGTCTGCTGCCCTCTATCATCGCACTGCGTGATGAGATCCAGCTACAACGCCAATACCCCATCGAGATTCGTGTCGGTGCCGGGGGCGGTGTGGGTACACCGGATGCTGCACTCGCCTGTTTCATGATGGGTGCCGCCTATATCGTCACTGGCTCAGTTAACCAGAGCTGTGTTGAAGCGGGTGCCTCAGAGCATACCCGTAAGCTGCTGGCACAAGCGGGTATGGCTGATGTGGTGATGGCCCCTGCATCCGATATGTTTGAGCGCGGTATTAAGCTGCAAGTGCTGAAGAAGGGGACGCTCTTTCCGATGCGTGCGCAGAAGCTCTACGAACTCTACACCACCTACAACTCTCTCTCTGAAATTCCACCGGCTGAGTTGGCTAAGCTAGAGAAACAGATCCTACAGAAGTCTGTTGATGAGGTTTGGCAGGAGACAGTCGCCTTTTTCCAGCAGCGTGATCCGTCAATGATCGAGAAGGCAAAAGATAGTCCAAAGAGACAGATGGCACTGGTCTTTCGCTGGTATCTGGGGCAATCCTCCCGCTGGTCAAATGCCGGTGTGAAAGGGCGTGAGTTTGACTACCAGATCTGGAGTGGCCCAGCACTGGGTGCCTTCAATGATTGGGTCGCCTCCACCTATCTGAAAGATTACAACAACCGCCACGTGGTCGATGTAGCTGAGCACTTGATGTTTGGTGCCGCCTATCAGCACCGTGTACAGGTGCTAAAGAGCCAAGGCCTCTACCTGCCAGCACAAAATCAGCGATATAGCCCAACAGCTCCTAGAGTTTAAATCTTGATTGGTGGGCACAAAAAAACGTGCCCACTACCCTGCATTGGTTCTCGATAAAATGACTGTCACTCATTGGTGTGAGGAACCAGACTACAAATTAGAGTCCGGTGTTATTGACATCTGGCTCTGTCAGGCAGAGCCAGTAAAAGGTAGTGCGGACTACTTCCATTCAATCCTCTCAGACGAAGAGCGCTCAAGGGCGGAACGTTTTAAGTTCGCTCTGCATCGAGAGCGTTTCATTATCTCTCATGGTTTTCAGCGATCCGTTCTCGCCCGCTATTTGAATATCACACCCAGCCACATCCAATACCAAAAAGGTGACAAGGGAAAACCTTCACTCCTTGAGTCGGATTACGACAGCCAAGCGCTAACCTTCAACCTAAGCCATACTGAAGACCTGACGCTGCTGGCCATCACTTGTGGCCGAGAAGTGGGTATCGATATTGAACACATGAAGCGAAAAACAGACTGGTTATCCATCGGCCAGCGGTTTTTTACTAAGCCTGAACAGCAGGCACTTTTTTCACTGGATGAAGAGGATCAGAAAGCTGCATTCTTCCAACTCTGGACGCGAAAAGAGGCCTACATGAAGGTGTTGGGCTGCGGTCTTTCACTTGCACCAACCTCATTCACTTTGACCGTCTCCCCACAACCACCGGCATTGATTCGACACCACTCAACTACGATCGCTGCCTCTATGAGCGTTGAGTTTACCGATGTGGTGTTACCTGAGACGCTAGCTGATTACTGTGCAACCTTGGCTGTTGAATCATCACTAGGTAAATTTTGCTGTTATCAATACAGCAAAACGGAAACCCCGCAGTAGCAAATGGTAGGTGCCTTGTGAACAGATTATCTGCGCCTGATATGTTTGCTCGGCAATAAGGGCAATTTTTACATTGCCATAGTGGGCTTTTTCGCAAGTTTCCATCTTCACTTGTCGTAGGCAAATACAATAGACTGTCCTACCCCAACAATAAAACGGAGCCACCATGCCACAGAAAATGACGATGACCACGAAAATCCTAATATGGATGGTCTGTGGGCTAGTTCTAGGCAGCCTGATCAACGCTTTTGCCTCCGATGTGGCTTTTGTTCAGGACTATCTGGTCAATGGGTTGTTTCATGTTGTTGGAGCCATGTTTATCAGCGCCCTAAAGATGCTGGTGGTTCCGCTGGTCACCTTTTCATTGATCTGTGGTGTTTGCGGTATTGGCGATGTTAATACGCTAGGCCGAGTCGGGCTTAAAGCTTTCCTGCTCTTTATGTTAACGACAGCCCTTGCCATCACCCTTGCGATTACGGTGGCCGTGCTGGTCGGGCCAGGAGAGGGGTTTGATATGGCGACGGTGGCACAAGGTGAGTTCACTGCACCCGAAGCCCCTCCGCTGACTCAGGTGATCATTGATCTGATTCCAGGTAATCCCGTGGCTGCTTATGCCGATGGCAATATGTTGCAGATTATCTTTTTCACCATCCTGTTTGCGGTCTGTGTATTGATGGTCGGTGAGCCAGGGCGACCAATTGCCGAGGCGGCTGAGCGTCTGAATGCGGTGATGATGCAGGTGGTGACGGTGGTGATGCATATCGCCCCATTGGGTGTTTTTGCGCTCATGGCCAAGACATTCTCCCAGCAAGGGCTGGGTATGATCCTGCCGATGATCAGCTACTTTGGTGTGGTTGCTGTGGTGCTACTGCTGCATGCCACCGGAACCCTGATGTTGCTGCTTAAACTGCTGGGGCGCGTCAGCCCCTTGGTTTTTATGAAGAAGATGCGGGCTGTACAGATTTTCGCCTTCAGTACCTCTAGCTCCAATGCCACCATTCCCGTCACGCTTCGTACCGTAGAAAAACGTCTTGGTGTGGATAACTCCACAGCCGCATTTGTTGTCCCTTTTGGTGCGACCATCAATATGGATGGCACCGCCATTATGCAGGGTGTGGCCACGGTTTTTATTGCCAATGTTTACGGCATTGAGCTGGGTATTACCGGTTATCTCACTGTGATCGGCATGGCAGTACTCGCCTCAATTGGCACCGCAGGTGTTCCTGGTGTGGGGCTGATCATGTTGGCGATGGTCTTCAATCAAGTGGGTCTACCGGTAGAGGGCATTGCCCTCATTATGGGAGTAGATCGACTGCTCGATATGATGCGTACAGCGGTTAATGTAACCGGTGATGCGGTGGTGACCACCGTTGTCGCACAGAGTGAAGATGAACTCTCTATGGAGACCTTCAATGATCCCAATGCTGGCTTAGTAGAAGAGATGCATCTTCCTCATGAGCAGATGAGTAAGCATGCAAGTTAGGGTTATATAACGGGATCAAAATTATCCTGTTGTGGTTCATCCAGCGTGCGCCTTATCTGCTGTGCTAACTCAGCTTGGCTGTAGGGTTTGGCGAGAAAATTGGCTGTTAATGCGATAGCCTCCCCGTCCGCCGCCCTTTCAGTGTGTCCGGATGCGAATAGCATTTAACCTCGGGTCTATTTTGATGCACCTGCTCAGCCAGTTTATAACCACTCATCCCTCCCGGCATAACAACGTCACTAAAGAGTAGGGCGATAGTTGGTTCTTCAGCGAATCGGCTCAGCGCTTGAAGGCCACTATTAGCGGTGACTACCCGGTAGCCTAGTGTTTGCAGTGAGGTACTTACAAACTTAAGCAAAGCCTCCTCATCATTGCCTCTCATTCTTGCCGGAAAGAAAGACACCGATGCTAACGCAGCTTGCCCTCTATCCAGAAATATTGAGTTGCACTTACTAGTTGAATCCAAGGACTTTATCAACCGGTATGATCAGCTGTTTGTCGGGGTGAAGTTGTGGCAGATAGAGCTTGAAGGTGGTGCCAACACCAAGTTCTGAATAGACTTTAATCTGCCCTTTTGAACGTTGTATAAAGCCAAAAACCATAGAGAGCCCAAGCCCTGTCCCTTTGCCTGGCTCTTTGGTGGTAAAGAAGGGCTCAAAAATGTGCTCCAATTGCTCAGTGTGAATCCCTTCGCCGCTATCACTAACCGACAGCGCAACATATTGGCCAGGCAGTGTATTGGGGTTTCGCTCGCAATAATCAGCATTGAGGGTGCAGTTATAGGTTTTGAGCGTCAATTGGCCACCCTCAGGCATTGCATCACGCGCATTGATCACCAGGTTGAGCAGGGTGTCATGGAAGTCACCCGCATCAATATTAGCGAGCCATAGATCATCAGCAAGATCGTGTTTGATCTCAATGGTGGGCGTGACGGAGTGTCTGATCAGACTCCCCATTTTACCAATCTCCTCATTGATATCTGTGCTGCTGATCAGTTCAGGTTGGCTACGTGAGAAGCTGAGTAGCTGTTTGGTTAGGTCAGCGGCACGCTGGGCTGACGTGTTGATGGTCTCTACGCGCTTTAATATATCCTTATTCCCTATAATCAATGGTTTAAGCAGCTCAAGATTGCCAAGAATGATACCAAGGATGTTGTTAAAATCATGGGCAATACCACCGGTTAGTTGGCCAATGGCATCCATTTTTTGGGTACGGCGCAGCGTTTTTTCAACCTGCCTCTGCTCTGTTACGTCGAACATGATGGCGCTGAAATAGAGTCTGTCTGCTCGCTCCCAGCAGCCGAGAGTTAACTCTAACGGAAACTCCTCTCCCCCTTTTCGTAAGCCGGTCAGTAGGTGTGTTGAATCACTGTTGGATAGCTCTTTATGAGCTTGGGCAATGCTAAAACTATGGCTATATAGCTTTTTGATTCGCTCAGGCATCAACCGCGTTATAGGTTGTCCGATCGCTTCGCTGGCAGAGTAGCCAAAGGCCTTGTGTGCGCCAGCATTCCACTCGGTGATGAAGCCATCTTCATCAATGACCACAATCATACCGACCATGGATGATTCAAATATAGAGCGGTATTTTGTCTCGCTCTCTTGCAGCGCATACATAACACTGCTGATCGATCGCGTCATCTTATTGAATGATGTGGCCAAGCTGCCTATCTCTTCAAAAGCGGTAATTTCAAGTTGGTTTTTGTAATGACCTTTAGCGATCTCTTTGGCATGTCGTGCCATTATGCCAAGCGGATCAATCAGCCAACGCTCAATGAAAATACAAGAGATTATGGAAATGAGTAGGGTGATGAGTATGATGGAACCCGCAATTAAGGTGAGCCACCGTTGTCGAGCACGCTGCTCCTCTAGTGCTCTTTCAGTACGAGCCTCAATCATGCTGAAAAAGTCACTAATAGGCTTCATGATGGCCGCTTTGGCTTGATGGTAAGAGAGATCGTGGGTGAGTTGTTGAGCGAGCAATATGTTGGGCTTCACCGCTATCAAACCGCTCTCTTCTGAGTCGATGTTGAGGCCACTCATTGCTGCGATAGCCTGGCGTTCAAGGTTGACTAACTTATCTGATTGATCATGTGCCTCCTCAAGTTTTGCCAGCTCCTCGGGAGTGAGATGCATCTGCCTCATGAGGTGATTCAATGATACGGGGGTACCAATGGGGGTGTACTCATGGAGACCTGGAATAATGAAATCCCAAAAGAGCGTTTCGTAGTTTGCTGGGCGTGGCGCCTTACCATCACGAATGGCTAGGATGGTGTTGAAATAGTCCCGATATTTTTGATGCCCAGTGACCGTATAGGTGCGCACCATCCTTGTAAGATCATCGGAACTTTGGCGCAGTTGGTTGGCCAGTTTGAATGAGGTGTAATGTTCATGTTCTGCGGCAATGATGGATTGTTGGGTCCTCCAAATTTCAACCATGACAGTGGCCAGCAACAGCAGTGCCGCAAAGAAAACAGCAAAAAAAGCGGTAGTGGAAGTTTGGATTTTCATGGTTTTATTTTAGCAGACGGCATAGCAAGTACAGCGGGTTCCATGGTGAACTGGCCATCACGTTAGGCCTCACTGTTTGGCGAGCTATCGCTCGGTTAGGTATACTCCACCCTCTTTTTGTAGTGCGGAACAGGATGCACCAGGTGAAATTATTGAAACGCTCATTTTGCGTCACTCTTCAGACGTTTATCGTTGCCTCTATACTGTTGATGGTCACTGGAGTGGCCACGGCTGCCGATAAAACGCTGCTGCGGATCTCATCACCTGCGGTGCAAGGAGATTGGCATGCAGAGATGCTCTATATCTTTAAGGAGAGACTGGAAGAGTTGGCGCCGGGTGAGTTTGAAGTGCAGGTGTTTCTGGGTGGCACCCTCTTTAAACAGGGTGCTGAGCCGACTCAGATGCGCCGGGGTAATCTCGATATGGCGCTCATCTCGATGCAGGATATCGCCAAGCGCATTCGAGCGTACTCCATCTTCACCGCCGGTTATCTGATACGTGACCTGGCACATCAGAAAGCGGTCTACTACGGGCCGATTGGTGATGAGGTCTTCAGCAAAGTTTCAGATGTGATGGATCTTGAAGTGCTTTCTGTCGCCTATCTTGGCACACGACAGCTAAACCTGAGAAGTAGGCGCAGTGTCTCACTGCCGTCCGACCTCAAGGGAGTGAAACTGCGCATGCCGGGTTCCAAAGCGTGGCAGTTCCTTGGCAAGGCGCTTGGTGCCAGCCCTACGCCGATGGCTTTTAATGAAGTCTATCTTGCCCTGAAGACCGGTGCGATAGATGGTCAGGACAACCCGCTGCCGACCAACCAGAAGGCCAAGTTCCATGAGGTGACAGAGCAGATTGTTCTGACCGGGCATCTTGTCGATGGTGTCTTCTTCTCGATGGCAAACAAGCGTTGGAAGAGCCTTAGCGTCGATCAACAGCGGAAGGTAAAACAGGCGGCCAGGGCGGCGGCTGAGTTTAATGATCAGGGCCGCGTTAAGGATGAGAAAAGGTTGGTGGAGTTTTTCAAGTCAGAGGGGCTGAGCGTCACCACCCCAGATGTAGAGGCCTTCCGCACTCATGTTCAGCGTCGCTACCTTGAATCAGATTTCTCTAAAAACTGGCCAACAGGAATGCTGCAACGTATCAATGATGCAGCAAAAAAGTAACTGCTTACTATGTCTGAAGAGCGTGTAAAATCGCCGGTATTGAGGGGTTTTCGTCAGGTATTGGACGCGATTGGGTCGACCTTTTTCTTGATTCTGTTTCTCACTATTTTACTGCAAGTCTTCTCTCGTTATGTACTGAATGATCCGATTGGCTGGACCGCTGAAATCTGTCTCATCGCCTATCTCTGGCTCGCCTTCTGGGGTGGCGGATTGATGGCGGGTCGACAGGATCAGGTGCGTTTTGATCTCTTCTATAACCACCTCTCCCCTCGTGCTCGTCGAGTCATCGCCACTATCCGCTCGTTGATCGTTGCAGCTATTCTTCTGATTGCGCTCCCGGCCAATTTTGACTACATCCAATTCATGGAATATGACACCACCGGTGTATTGGAGATCGGTTTCGATGGGGTCTTCGCCATCTTCATTATCTTTATGGCGGCCCTGTTGCTGAGAAATCTCTATCGCGTCATCGCGCTATTGGGCAAAAATTGGCGCAGCGAGATATAACCATTCCATGAGTCTGCCACTGATCATTATGCTGTTACTGCTTATTGCTCTGTTGGTGATGGGGACGGATATCGGTCCGGCGATGATTGTCAGTGGCATACTCTATCTGCTCATCTCTGGACAAGATCCGGGGCTGGCCGCTGAAGCGATCATGAGCGGCCTCTACAACAGTTTCGTTCTGCTCGCAGTGCCACTCTTTATCTTTGCCGCCAATGTGATGAATGCAGGCACCATCAGTGATCGTCTGATGAACTTTTCCCTAGCGCTGGTGGGCCAGATGCGGGGTGGACTGGCCCAAGTCAACATCATGAGCAGCCTCATCTTCTCGGGTATGAGCGGCAGTGCCATTGCTGATGCGGCAGGCATGGGCAAAGTGATGGTCGGCATGATGGTGAAAAACAACCGTTACCCACCCGGCTTTGCTGCGGCGATTACCGGTGCTTCAGCCACCATTGGGCCGATTATCCCACCCTCCATTCCGATGGTGCTCTATGCGATGGTCTCAGATCAGTCGGTCGGTGCGCTTTTTCTTGGTGGCGTGGGACCTGGGTTGTTGATGACCGCAGCACTGATGACTACCGTCTGGATCATCGCCAAACGACGACAGTTTCCCACTGAGCCAGCGATTCCCTGGTCAGCCTATCCACTGATTATTTTGCGTGGCATACCGCCGCTGTTGATGCCGGGCATTCTGCTCGGCGGCATATATGGTGGCATCTTCACGCCGACCGAAGCAGCCGCGGTGGCCGGTCTCTACGCCCTGTTTCTCGCCGGTGTCGTCTACCGTGCGTTGGGTTTTCAGACGCTCTTCCGTGTATTTGCCGATACGGTGAGATCGAGTTCTGTGATCGCCTTGATTATTGCCGGTGCCTTTATCATCAACTATGTCATTGTCTCTGAGCAGATACCCAACCAGCTTGCGACATGGTTACAAGGTTTTGATCTCTCTCCAGTGCTCTTCATGTTGTTGGTCAGCGCACTATTCCTACTTCTTGGTTGCATGCTGGATGCGACGACAATGCTTTTGGTGATGGTACCGATTGTTCTGCCAACGCTCAAAGCACTGGGTGTCGATCTGGTCCATTTTGGGGTAGTGGTGGTGGTCAATATGATGATCGGGCTGATTACGCCACCCTATGGGGTACTTCTTTTTGTACTCAACAGCACCACCGGAGTTCCCCTCAAAGATATCATCCGTGAGAGCTGGGTGTTTATCGCTATTCTCTTGTTCTCGCTTCTGATGATGATTCTGTTTCCAGATATTGTGCTGTGGCTACCGCGAGTAACGGGTTACTACGACGGGTAAACTGAGGGGCTGTTTTTGCAGCCCCTACCCGGCGTTAAATGAAAGGCTGGAAGGCCTCGTCTATTGGAGTGTGGGTGAATTTGTTCACGTAGTTACTCATCATCTTCTGCGACATGCCTAAGATAATCTCCAACAGTTGACGCTGGCCATAACCTACCTCAACAAATGTGGCCAACTCATCATCACTCAATTTCCCTCGATTTCTTAACAGGGCCAAGGTGATCAGATGCAGCACCTGCAATTTACTTGTTGGTAGTACCGTTTTATTACGCAGAGCCTCTGTAATGGCACTGTCAACATGCATCATGTGAGAGATCGCGGTGTGCGCAGGCACGCAGTAGTGGCACTCATTTTCAATATTGATGGTCTGCCAGATGACCGTGACCTCCTCTAAATCAAAACTGGTTTGTTGGAATAGGCGGTGCAGCGTTTGATACGCCTCAAGCACTGCTGGGGCCTCGGCCATCACCGCATGTAGATTTGGGATCATGCCGAAGGATTTGAGTGATTCTTCTAACAATGACTGGCTCTCTGTCGGTGCGCTCTCTTGGTTATGTAGTGCAAATTTCATCTTAAAATATATCCCCGCTGTTAATTGAACCGTACGGTCCATATTGTGGTAAAAAAATCAATCGAGTGTGGTGAGCATGATATTTACAATGCGTTTTACCGTTTCACGGTCGGCTCCCGCCTTCACCATGTTTTTAACCCCGCTCATGCTGCTGACTAAATAGGTGGCCAGTGCACGGACCTCTTGCGTGTCGTTGATCTCCCCCTGCTGTTGTGCCTGCTGGACGGCGATTTCAAAGACATCAATACAGCGCTCAATACTGCTTGCGGTAAGTTCAGCGATCTTTGCATCGCTCTGAGCAAATTCACTTGCGGTGTTCATCAACAGACAACCCCTGCGCGCATTGGGGCCAGAGGTCTCATCGGCGACAGCGTAAAAGAGGGTGGTGATGAAAAGCCTGCCTGATCCGCACTCTTTGAGTTGAGCCCTTAGCCCATCGGTCAACATCTGTTGATAGAGATGAATCGATGATTGGAAAAGCTGATGTTTACTTTTGAAGGTTTGATAAAAACTGCTTTTGGATAGCCCCATGGTATTCAGCAGTGCTTGTAGTGAGCTGGACTCATAACCCTGGCACCAAAAGAGCTGCATGGCAGCTTCAAGTGCTACATCGGGATTAAATTCTAGGGGTCTGCCAATTGTCATGCTGGAGATAATGGGACCGACTGGTCCTGTTGTCAAGTGGGGGTTAATTCAAGTTTTGATATCACCACAGAGGGCACAGAGGGCACAGAGGGCACAGAGGGCACAGAGGGCACAGAGGGCACAGAGGAAAATGAGAATTATTTGTAGGTTCGCCTTCAGGCGAACGTGTGCGGCTGAAGCCGCACCTACAGAAATATTTCACTGTAATCAGCGGGGCAATTAAGACCCATAGCGATTAATTTCTATTTTTCTCTGTGCCCTCTGTGCCCTCTGTGGTGATATCTGTATGGGCTGATTAGTGACTAAGCTCTGTTTTTGGGAGTAGCTGCATATCATCAAACAGGGTGAAGAGTGCAGGTACCAAAAAGAGTGAGGCGATGGTTGCCGTCAACAGGCCAAAGGCGAGGCTGGCCACCAAGGGGATGAGAATCTGTGCCTGAGTGCTGGTCTCCATCAAGAGTGGCAGCAGGCCAGCCAAGGTAGTGAGTGATGTCAGCATGATCGGGCGGAAGCGATCTTTAGCCGCTAGCCAACCGGCCTCTTTTACATCAGTACCTTCGCGTAATCGCTCTTTTAGGAAGGTGACCAGCAGGATGTTGTCATTGACCACGACCCCAGCCAGGGTGGCAAATCCAACCAGACTCGGCATGGTGAGATTGAGTCCCATCAATAGATGCCCCCAGACGACGCCAATGAGCCCCATCGGAATGGCCAGGAGTACCGCAAATGGCTGAATGTAGTTGCGGAATTGCAACACCAGAATCAGATAGATACCTATGAGCCCGATCAATAGATTGGTCTGTAGTGAGTTACCCGTCTCTGCGGTCTCCTTATCTTGGCCTTGTGAGACAAAATGGATATCGGGGTAGGTGGTTTTCAGTGTCGGTAGGAAGCGTTTGAAGAGTAGCCCCATCACCTCACGGGCATTTGCTTGGCGGGTATCGAGACTTGCTTGAATGGTGACGGTTCTCTGCCCATTGATGCGATGAATACGTGCATAATCCCATTGTCGCTCAATATCGGCAATGGCACTCAGCGGCACCAGGGTGCCATCGGCTGCACGCACTCTGAGGCTGAGTAGATCATCGAGACTATTTCGGTTATCAGCCGCCAGCCGAATGGTGACGGCGTAGTGCTCATAACTGCGCAGTATCTCCAAGCTGCTATTGCCATAGATGGCTGCTCTTAGCTCATTTGCGACATTTTGAGCCGTGATGCCAAAGACCCCTGCGTGCTCTTTCAGCTGAACCCTGAATTCAGGTTTTCCAGGGCGTAGGTCATCAGATATGTCGGAGAGACCCTTTATGGTGGCGAGAAATTGCTGGATCTCTGTTGATGCGGCTTTAAGGCGTGCTAAGTCACTGTCACTGCCTTGAATGCGCAGATCGATCGCTTTGCCAGCAATGCCTCGCTCTTTGTCCGTAAACTTCAGGGCGACAACATCGGGCAACTCGCCCGTCAGCTGATGCCACCGGTTGAGCATCTCATCAACGCTGCCATCGCGTCTGCCAGCGGGTAGCAGGTCGGCGCTGACCGTGGCGACATGTGGGCTGCTCTCATGGGCATCAACATTGGTGTTGAAGAGCACGGAGATATTGTTAACCAAGGTCTCTCCCTTCGGCTGTCTGGGGGGTGAACTCCTCATCCAGGGTGTGCAGTGCCTCAATGAGCTTAGAGACCAGCGCCTCGGTCTGTGAAAGCGGGGTGCCTTGGGGCAGTGTGATTCGAGCCTGGATGACATCACTCTCCAGATCAGGAAAGGCTTGATATTTGAGCAGACCGGCGGGAATGGTGGCAAAGGAGATAAGGACCAGCAATAGCATGGTGCCGATGGCCAGCTGAGGGTTGACGGTCACTTTTTTTACTAGCGGTAGGAAGAGGGCATCACGTAGGTGATCAAAACCCTGTGCAAATTTTTGCTGGAAGCGAGAACGTTTCTGCATGGTGTGGTGTTTCATCGCGTGGTGCAGATGTGCTGGCAGAATGAAAAGTGCCTCGATAAGACTCACCAGCAGCGTGATCAGCAATACGGCCGGGATATATTTGAGGACATCACCCATCTTGCCAGAGAGAAAAGCCAGTGGCCCGATGATCATGACTGTCGTGAAGAATGAGGAGAGCACCCCAGGCAGCACCTGGCTGACACCATCAATGGCGGCCTGTAGTGACTTTTTCCCCTTGTTCAGTTGTGCGGCGATATTTTCTGAGATGACGATCAGATCGGCCAGCTCCGCCTCTGTTCTGCGTTGGCCGGTGAAACGCACGATGATGTCACCGGCGGGCGTCTACAAAACACCGGCAGGCAGGTCGAGGCTTTGGCGCTCAATCGCGTTATGAATGTCGGAGAGGGAGAGCCGGTAGCGTTGCAAGATAGCACCGGGTAACTCAATGAGCAGACTCTGCTCAGAGAAGCCCTGGATACGCACCTGAGCGATACGGCGATCCTGTTTCAGTCGCGCCTTGACCCCTTCGGCGTAGGCCTTGAGTCCCCGCGGGGAGAGCGGCCCGGTGATAGCGATACTGGCTACGGTAGCGGTTCGCTCAAGCTTGGTGATGGTGGACTTCTCCACCTTGTCGGGCAAGCCGGTAATTGCCTCGACCTGGGACTTCACATCATTGAAGAAGTACTCCATATCGGTGCCTTCAACCATTTTGGCAGTGGTGATAGCGATATTCTCACGTGCATCACAGCGAACCTCCAATAGGCCAGTGACGCTATCCAGGCTCTCTTCAATACGTTGGCAGATGGCATCCTCAACCTCTGCCGGAGTGGCCCCAGGGAAAACTCTGCGGATCCCACCCTCTGATCACTGGAAAGGTGTCACGTTGTAGTTTGGGTAGCGCAGTCAGCCCAAGAATGATGATCGCTATCATCAACACATTGGCGGCGGTGGGGTGGCTGGCGAAGAAGCGGATCACTGTTTAGGCTCCTTTCCTGTCGCCTCCATCACCATCTGTCGCCTGCTCTTTTTGTCCTCTTGAGGGGTGAGCAGCATCCCCTCGACCGCCGTCACTAAATCGGAGATGACGATGCGCTCATCCGGCTCTAAGCCTTGGGCGATCACCGCATACCCCTGCTGTGAAAAGTCGATTTTAATCTTGCGTTTTTCGAGTCGGTTATCACTGTTTATGATGTAGATTTGCCCATCATGTATGGCGTTTAGCGGTATGACGATTTGCTGCCTGATGGGGGGGGAGTAGAGTTCAACCTCGACAAAGGTGTCACGTCGCAGTGGTGGGCGTTGCCCCGGGATGGCCGAGGCGTAGGGTTGATCGATAGCGACAATGACACCGATGGTTTGGGTTTGTGGGTCAATGGTGCCGGCCACCCGGTCAACCCGGGCTGGCCACTCAACCGAGTGAGTGGCGGTGCGTAGGTGAACCTTGGCGTTAAGCCTGGTCGCCCCCGCGCGGATATTGGATGGATTATCTCCCACCACACCTTGAATCAGTGGTCGCAGAATGCCCACTGAAAATTGTGCCTCAACCTCTGCCAGCGCAAGGCCATCGGCGGTAAACAGCAGCTCTCCCCTGTTGGCATACTGCGCAGTGCCGATATTGACCTGGATGATACGTACATCAAAGGGTGCAGTAATCACCGTTCGTTGCAGATCAAGCTTTGCCGCGCTCTGTTGTGCGATAAGAACCTGATGTTCGGCGATGCTAAGATCGAGAGCGTTCTGTAGATTGACAATCTGGGTCTCTCCGGCGAGCAGCTGCCGTTCGGTGCTCTCCAGGGTGTTTTTTGAAATGGTTCCTTTGGCTGCCAGTCTCTCCAGCCGGCTATATTCTGTCTGTAGTAGCGTTAGGTTCTTTTTCGCCAATACCAAACCCTCGCGGGCGGCTCGCTGCTTAACTTCCGATGCCTGCAACTGCGCCTCAGCTTGCGCTAAAATCAGGCGATAGTTGGCATCCTCAATGCGCAGTAGTTCGCTACCGGCGGTGACCACGTGGCCGTCGCGCAACTCATCGGCCACCCAGGTGACTTGACCCGCTACCTCGGCCACTGACTCCCAGGTTCTGCCAGGAGATACCCGGCCAAAGCCGATAGAGCGGGGTACCACATCAAGCGTTGTCACCACCATTGAACGCACCTTAACCGGCCGCTCTTTGACGGGCTCTTTTTAGGTGGGCTTTTCATTAACGGGGCCAACATGACAAGTGCCACGCTGAACAAAATCGCGACAACCATTCCAGTGGTGCGTTTCCAGTGGTGCGTTTCCAGTGGCTTTGCTGTTTGCTCATAGTGTGGTCCTATTTCCGAGTCAGAGACCTTGCAATGGTTAACCGGGCGATCAAACCGCCCTCGGGTCGTGGTTGCAGTTGCACCCGCCAGCCGTAGATATCGCAGAGCTGTTTTACGATGGCAAGACCCAAGCCGCTGCCCCCGGTGCTCTGATTGCGTGAATTCTCAAGCCGATAGAAGGGTTGGAAGACACTCTCTAGTTGCTCCTCTGGAATGCCAGGGCCTTGATCAAGCAGTGATATGGTGATGCTATCGTCACCACATTCGAGTTCAATCTTGACCGGTTCGCTGCCACCATAATGTTTGGCATTCTCCAGTAGATTAGCCAATACACGGTTCAGGGCGGTGGGGTTGGTTTGCAGCGTACAGGGGGCAGGCCTCTGCCACTCAATGGTTCCACCCTGGTGTTCATGGGCGGTGATCTGGTCGCTGAGTAGCTTGCCCAGTTCAACCGTTTCGATATCCTGGCTTGCGCCCTGCATCCCTTTGGCCAGCTCCAGGGTGCGTGTGATCAGATGGCTCATCTCCGCCAAGTCGTGTTGCATCCCCTCTAACAGTTTTGGCTCTTGGCTCTCATCAAGCAGTGCTATTGCGAGTTGCAGGCGGGCAATGGGGGTGCGCAGATCATGTGAGATGCCACCCAACAGGGTGGTTCGGTTGGTCATCAGCTGCTGCACTTGAGTCGTCATTTGATTGAAGTTGTGCGCCAGTAGTGCCAGCTCTGTTGGCCCCTCTTCGGGCAGCGGTTCGGTCTGTTCGCCGCGGCCAAAACGCGAGGTCTGATCGGCCAGATGCGCCAGTGGATCGGTGAGACGGCGCACCAGCAGCAGTGAGGTAAATAGCGTAAATACCGAGGCACCCAGAATCAGCATCAGCACGGCGATGGGTGGGCGTGCCCGGATACGGTTATGTGAGAAGCCGATGCGTAGGGTACGGTTTGACATCGGTAGATCGACCCAATAGCTGCCATCCACCGCGGGGTCATGCAGAATAGAGATATTGATCCCCAATCGAAAAGAGAGTGCATCCTCTAAAAAAAGCAGAAAGGGGTTTTTGATCGACAGCGGGATAAGCGGGGTTTTAGCCTGAGTCAGGGTGAGGCCATGTTGGGAACTCAACTCATGTTCAAAGTCGGCCCGGGTCTCAGCGGGCAGTTCAACCCAGGTCTGGCTTGATAACACCATCAATGCCGCCAAGTCGCCCGATGCCTGTCGGGCGACCGGTTGCAGAACATAGTAAAAGACCACGCTGACAGAGAAGAGTAGAAAGATCAGCATAGCGATGGCGATGGTCAGGCCGGTGCGTGCAAAGAGGGTCTTTGGATAGCTCAAAACTCAATCCTGATGGGCCGCACCTTGCGGGGTGAAGAGGTAACCTTTGCCCCAAACGGTACGGATAAACTGAGGCGCTTTGGGATCCTGCTCAATCTTACGCCTGAGTCGGGTCACCCGTACATCAACGCTACGATCGAAAGGTGAACGCTCATACCCTTTGAGAAGATCGACCAGATGATCACGGCTCAATGTTCGATTGGGGTATTCGGTGAATATCTCAATCAAGGCCAGCTCACCGGCAGTCAGCAGGATATCCTCATCCCCTCTAAGGAGCGTGTGGTTGTTGAGATTGAGTTGGAAGGGGCCAAAAGTGCGGATTCGTGAGTCAGAATCGGTCGGTTTATTGGGGCAGTTGCGCCGCAACACGGCTCGGATACGCGCCAGCAACTCCCTAGGGTTAAAGGGCTTTGCCAGATAATCATCGGCACCCACCTCCAGGCCGACAATACGATCCACATCATCGCCACGTGCAGAGAGAATAATGATCGGCGTGTTGGAGCTGCTGCGTAGTCGTCTAGCGAGAGTCAGGCCATCATCACCCGGTAGCATCAGATCGAGGATGATCAGATCTACAGAGCTTTTAGCCAAGTAGCGCGCCATCGCCACCCCATCCGCCACTGCGTGGGTCAGAAAGCCTTGCTCACCTAGATAACGGTTGAGCAACTCTCGCAGGCGGGGGTCATCGTCGACAATAAGTATCTTTGTATTCTGATTATCCATGATTTTAGTCTATCAGAGGCTAGAGTTCTACTCACCATCTAGTGATGAAAGTGTCAACTTTTTCGGGGCAAGGTTCTGTCCGAGTGAGTTTTTATTGTTATAAATTATGTTACGTATTTCTACGCGCATCTTTTATATACATGGCTTTGCCATCCCTTCTCATATCCACATTAAATAATTCAGTAGCCCTTATTAAATCTCCTAGCTTTTTGTATCCATAATTAATAGATGAGAAAGAACTGTTGTTAGATATATAAGGAGCAACTTTACCTACATCCGCCCACCCATCATCATCTGAAGTTTGCTCTACAGCAGTTCTAAGCAATTTAACCATTGAGGTATTAGCCCTTAATTCTTTTTTACTTTTCTTTGTTAATTGTTGCGGGATATCAGCTTTTTCATCATGTGATACAAGGTTTTCCGTATAGATAAATGGAGAGCATGCATCAACAAATGGTTGTGGGGTTTTCTTTTCACCAAAACCATACACGGGAAGTCCGTTCTCTAGGATTCGTAGCACCAGTGGAGTGAAGTCACTGTCACTTGTCATTAGCGCAAAGGCATCTACGGTCTTGCTGTAGAGTAAATCCATAGCGTCAATAATCATTGCTGAATCAGTAGCATTTTTTCCTTTTGTATACGCAAATTGTTGTATTGGCCTGATTGCATTTGGGTGCAATTTATCCCTCCAGCCAGACAGCGATGGGCTATTCCAATCTCCATGGGCATGACGAACATTCACCGTTCCATAATTTGCTAATTCAGCCAGCACTCCTTCTATTGAATTATGACTAACATTATCACAATCGATAAGCAGTGCTATTCGCTTCGTTACTGACACATATTTCTCCTTAATTTCGCCTCAAATCACCGGAAGGCAAAGCGTAGCGTGTTTATGTGCAATAATCGAGCGATAGCGAGTGCACAAAAAGGCGCGTAGCTTTGACTCTCGGAATGAATTTGACTTGTTAAATTGAATGACTAACCGTTTTTGAAAAAACATGAATAACCACCACACCTGAAATAATTAAGCCCATACCTATTATCGCAGGAGTATCTGGAATTTGTTTATATAGTAATGCACCAACAATGGCGATTAGAACAATACCGACTCCTGACCAAACCGCATATGTGATGCCAATTGGTATTGTTCTTAGCACAAGGGTCATAAAATAAAATGCAACACAATAACCGGCAACAACCAATAGGCTTGGATATAGCTTGGTGAATTCTGCTGATGCCTTCAATGCACTTGTCGCCACAACTTCAGCAATGATTGCTATAGCTAAATATATGTATGCCATTTATTCCTCTTTAAAGTCTAAGCTTCACGTCAGCAGTAAAAATGGGAACGCAGTGAGGATTTTTATCTGATTGAATGTGAATGTTAGGCTTGTTCTCTATTGTTATAAGAAATCAGTAGTAAATATACACCTAATGCCGCAATGACATGCTTAATTGAGTGCCCGCTGATAAAAATTAAAATACTGTAAAATTGTGAATCAAAATCTTCTAGAAATTTTGCTAATGCATATGCAAACAACAAAAACCAGTAACCGTTTGTTTTTGTGAATGCGGGTTTAAAAAACAAAAGTATTAAGGGTATAACTATGAGAGGCAGAAACTGAACTAATATGTATGGCCTTAAATCCTCTGTGCTGTGCCAGTAAAATACTGAATACACACCGAAAATAATTAAAGGCCATAGCAACGCCTTTCCAAGTCTTGGAGAAGTAAACTCACTAATAACTATAGAGAATAGTGACATAAAAGAAATTGTCATGGGAAGGCGATCCCAGATTAAAGAATCATTGCTTGGAAAAAAGTGATAATAGGACGAGCCAACTGCAACCATTGAAACGCTTAGAAAAAAAATAATATATGCTATTTTTAAATTAGTTACGAATTGAACTCTATTAGAATAGATAATGCTAAAGAGTCCCAACATTCCAACTAGTAGAAATGGAAGATTAGAAATAACATTCCAAAAATTAGGGATGCCAAAATAGGTTCTTTGGTCTATGAAATTATGGTATTCGGTATTTTGTTTGATTGGATCGAGGGATAAAACTACTAATACCGAAATTAATGAGATAAAGAATATTACAATAGTGCCTGTTTGGCTGTTATTCATAATTATCAGTATGCTCTATTATTTTAAAGCTAACGCATTGATTTATCGGCATTCAACGGGTATAGGGCGAGGTGGCGCAGCATTCGAATGTCCGGTGGAATCTATTGTTTTGGCTTGCCTATATTCCTTAATATAATCCATAATGCTGCCAGCAGTTAATTTAAAGGTAGGGGATATGTCCATTCCTGCGCTTTTTAGTCCTTTAGCTGTCCATTTATTGCATGTGTTCATGAAATAAAAATTACCTACGCCTTTATAAAACTGACTATTGCCATATATCCCACCCTTAAGTTGCAATATTTTACCATGCCCATCTTTATAAAAACTTTCTGAAATAAATCGTAATAGAGAAGAGTACTCTCTTCCACTAAGGCATAATATTTCGACTGTACTGTTTGTGAAATATTTATCAGCCTTCTTAGGCACAGCAACTGCATGAATAACCGACTCCGTTGGCCAAAGTATTGCATTTAGAGTTAGGCCTGATGTTATTTCTTTTGCTTGATAGTAATCTTTATCACCCCACCCGAATTCAATATAAGGTATATCCCCAAACCTTTCTCTTAACTGAGGAAGTTGATTTTTAATTTTTTTAGCAGGGACAACAATTCCAGTATGCCAGCCGTGGTTTACTATGTATATTTCTTCTTGCCCAGCCACGGTGGGCATTTCAAAGTATTTAACCGCGTACGGCTCTGATGAACACGCTGTCAATTACGGCTCTGATGAACACGCTGTCAATAGAGGTAAAATGATGGTTAATAATTTAATCTTCATAGCATCCAAAAACCTGGGCAAAGTTGTGGAAACATTCTATTTATGTGCGTTTTTTCGGTAAATTCGTACATCCCAGCCATTATAATGGCCAACTGAATAGAAGTGCTATGCTTAGGAAAAGCCGGGTCAGAGAGCAATTATTGCTAATATTAGAAACTATTGCTCTCTGACCCGGTTTCCCCCATCAACGACGACAACCCGGCGACCCTTTAGATGCGCCATATCAGGATTGAACAGGATCCTCTCAGCCGTCTCCTTAAGAATTGTTTTCAGGCTGATGAAATCAAGTCTTTTCCGTGCTTTGCAGTAGGCAGCGGTGGACGAGGATGGCAGAGGCTTGGACTTCATGGCAGCAAATGCTTGAAGCTTTCTAATCACTTCCTGACACCCCCCATCAGCATCCAGTATTTGAGAGAAGAAGGCCCAGAATGTGTTTTTTTTTGCTGAAAAAATGCTGGCGACTTGATGCACCGGATTCTGTTGGACGAAGGTGTTGACTGGAAATGAATGTGCAAAAACATTCACTGAGTTGACTGAAGGGTTTTTGCTTCAGTTGCTCTAGTTTTTCAGCCATGATCTGTTGGGCTGAACGAGGTTTTCGGCGAAGAGTAGAAAGATGGAAATCAGGGAACATTGGAGTGGGATTTTGCATGGCAAATTATCCCATTTATGGCCTCATTTTACTCCAGAATTCTCCATGCTAAACACCCTTAAGTTAGCGGCATTCGGTACTGACCCCTTTACACATCTTTACATTCATCTTTTATTGGCTTTCTTTTCCTTTTTTTCAGCACGCTTTTCTTTCAAAGTTTTTTCAGGTTTCTTTTTACCTGATTTTTTTGCATCTTGACCTTTAGACATGATTTTCTCCTTACTAGTTGTTAATTATCAAACGCATTTAGCATTGTGAAAAGTTCCTTCTTAAACTTGTTGGGCTTCGTGCCTTAGCCCAACCTACGCGCTGCACATAGTAGCGGCCCAGCATCTGCATCTCTTACCAACCCCATCAGTGGTTTGGGGTGCCAGCAACAGATGAACATGATACGTCATCAGTACATATGCGTGCAAATCACATGAATATTTCTTACAGCCATCCTCCAGCTTCTCTAGGTAGAATTGGTAATCATCGTCCTGGCAGAAAATCGGCTCATGATTATTTCCACGCTGGATAACGTGCTGGGGTTGACCGGGAATATTAAATCGAGGGAGGCGTGCCATGTGTGAAGCATAGACTAAATAATACGATCAATCGAGTCTGACCCCATTGATTGCCGTTGATTCAGAGTGAAGTTGTAGCGTAGAGCCAGTGACCAGGACGTCCAGGGCATAAAAGCTGTCGAAGATCGATTGCAAAAGGGTGACTGGGATGTCCCGTTTTGTATGATGAGATCAAAGACTCACTTTTCCATTGATCGCGTTGACGCATAGTGATAACCATGTTATGAGTAGAGTGACGGGAATCTAAGTCCTAATACAGCTAAGGAGGGGTAGTAATGTTGAGTGTTATTAGTAGGTCAAAACGGATTGTGGCGGCGGTGGTGGGATGTGCTTCTCTTCTGTCGGGCGGTGCAGTGTATGGTGCCCTGATAGACAGGGGCGGCGGCCTGATTTATGACTCAAGCCAGGACATTACTTGGTTGGCTAATGCCAACTTGGCGCAATCCCAGGGGGCAGATGCTAATGGTGACGGTTTTATGATCTACCAGGAGGCGCTAGACTGGACTGTGGACTTGATTTTTTTTGATTCGGTGCGGGGCATCAATCTAGACAGCTGGCGCCTGCCGACGGCTAGTTACGTCAATTCGGCTACCAACACTCATATGGTCGGTGAGCTTGAGTTGTTATTCTATGACCTGGGTGGCACCTGGGGGCAGAACCTTTTTGAAGTTACCCCAGCTGACTCTGACTTGGCTCTTTTTTCAAATATTCAGACTGGCTGGTACTGGGGAGAAGGCTCTGTTTCCGTTAATCTGCATCAGCATATGTTTTCTTTTGATGCCGGAAGAACTTCATTTGATGCTGGCACCTTTACTGACTGCGCCCAATGCCACAATCCTCATGGCATCAATGATCCGGATTTACTCAATCATTCTGACTATTATGCTTGGGCTGTGATGGATGGCGATGTTGGCTCCGTGTCTGTTCCTGAGCCCGTCACCTTGTTGCTTCTTGGTGCTGGTTTGGCTGGTTTGGCTGGATTGTCGAGAAAGAAAAGAAAGCGAATCTGACAGCTGCGTTTGTAAAGGGGTTAGTACGCTTATTTGATCTTAAATTAAGTAAGTGTAAAGGGTGCTGACCCCTTGATTGTGATTGTTCTTGATTTTTCGTAACTACTCAGCGAAAAAAGTGCTTGACAGTGTTTTTCGTTATTTTTCCCGATGGTGCAGGCATTCGTTTGGTCTCCCCAATTCGGCGTGCTGCATCACTCTAGCGACTTATGGCTGCGCCCAATA
>JAKITT010000150.1 GCA_021647945.1 Candidatus Polarisedimenticolaceae bacterium | reverse complement strand
CATTGGGTGGCAGGTAGAGTACATCGCCAGGCTCTAAAATCCACGACTCTTCAGCTTCGAACTCCGGCAAGATACGTAGGGCGAGGCCATCAATATAGTCATCCTCTGAGACCGCTCTATTATGGATCTGCCAGCGCCGCTTCCCTTCTGCCTGGATTAGGAAGACGTCGTAGTCATCAATGTGTGGGCCGACAGAGCCTTGATCGGCGGCATAGCTGACCATGATATCGTCCAGCCGCCACTCGGGAACAAAGCGGAATGCCTCTAGAAGTTGGTGTACCTCTGGTAGATGTTTATCAACATCCTGTACCAGCAGTGTCCAATGTTTGTCAGGCAGCGCTGCAAAGGTCTGCTCATCAAAAGGTCCCAGTTTGGCCTGCCAGTTGTTGAGTTCGCCACACCCTGATACCAGACGTGACTCCACCTCCTCTTCACAGGCGAGTCCTGCCAATGTTTCGGCAGTGATGGGTGACTCAAAGTTGGGCAGTGCTCCCCTCATGAGTAGTGGTCTCTTCTGCCAATACTGTTGCAGGAACTGCTGGCTACTGAGGCCTGAGGGGAGTTTTAGTTTCATGACGGTGTTAGATCTGTTTGGCTTGTTCAATGGCGTTGCCGATGTAGTTCATCGGTGTCATCTTTTTGAGTGTTGCTTTGGCTTCAGCTGGGATTTCGAGGTTATCAATGAACAGCTGTAGATCCGCAGCGGTGATGCGTTGGCCGCGTGTTAGCTCTTTTAGTTTCTCGTAAGGTTTCTCGATGCCGTAACGACGCATCACTGTCTGGATGGGTTCTGCCAAAACTTCCCAATTGTTGTCGAGATCAGCGAGCATTTTTTCGCCATTGATCTCCAGTTTAGAGATGCCTTTTTGAACAGATTGTAGGGCGATGGTGGTGTGTGCCATGCCGACGCCAAGTGAGCGCAATACCGTTGAGTCGGTTAGATCTCGCTGCCAGCGGGAGATGGGTAATTTAGCGGAGAGGTGGCCAAAGATGGCGTTGGCGATACCAAAGTTACCCTCACCATTCTCAAAGTCGATGGGGTTAACTTTGTGTGGCATGGTAGATGAGCCAATCTCGCCCGCGATGGTCTTCTGTTTGAAAAAGCCGATCGAGATGTAGCTCCAGATGTCACGGCAGAAATCGATCATGATGGTGTTGAAACGAGCGATGCCGTCAAACAGCTCGGCCATGTAGTCATGCGGTTCGATCTGGATGGTGTAGGGGTTCCAGTCGAGACCAAGTGACTCAATAAACTGTTGAGAAAAGCTCTGCCAGTCATGTTCAGGGTAGGCGGAGAGGTGGGCGTTGTAGTTGCCAACGGCGCCGTTAAATTTGCCTAGCATGGGAATGTTGGCGATTTGATCACGCTGACGTTTCAAACGATAGACCACATTGGCCATCTCTTTGCCAATGGTGGTGGGTGAGGCAGGTTGGCCGTGGGTGCGCGACAACATCGGTTGTTCTGCATGTTCGTGAGCCAGCCGTTTGATTGAGTTGATCATCTCATCCATCATCGGCAGCAGAACTTGGCCACGACCTTCACGCAGCATCAGTGCATGTGAGAGGTTGTTGATATCTTCTGAGGTGCAGGCGAAGTGGATAAACTCACTGATCGCCTCTAGTTCTGGATTGCCGGTGATTTTCTCTTTCAGCAGATATTCGACCGCCTTCACATCGTGATTGGTGGTGCGTTCGATATTCTTAACTCGCTGTGCATCCTGTTCAGAAAATTTTTCAATAATCTCATTTAAGATGTTGTTGGCATGCTCGCTGAGTGTGGGCACTTCTGCGATGGCGGGGTTTTTGGCCAATGCTTGTAACCAACGTACCTCCACCATGACGCGGTGACGGATCAGGCCATATTCGCTAAAAATGGGCCGTAGATCAGTGGTTTTGCTGCCATAACGCCCATCGACTGGGGAGATTGCGGTAAGTGAAGTCAGTTCCATGAGAGTCCTGCTAACGAGTGAGTCGGTGAAAACCCAGTATTATAACGATGGAATGCTATTAGATCAGCACTCTCTTAGCATATTGCGCTAGATCGCAGCACTTTATCTCTTAGCTATCTCTACTCTTCAGGGATAAGTGGAGGTGAGGTATTACTGTTTTGGTTTAACGTCCATAAAGAAGTTGATGCTTTCACCCAGATCCAGATAGGCCAGAATCTCATTGGAGAGCGCACTTCTTCGAATGCTCTCTAAAATTGAAATACCCTCCTCTTTAGGATTGATGATCGCTGCCTCCTCTTTGGCGACGGTGGCGTCATAGGCCATTACATTTGGATTGAGTAGATCATCCATATTAATAGAGATGACGACAGCAATTCGATCATCTGAGAGCTTGATAGCGGTGCCGGGAGGGTAGATCCCCATTTGGGTGATGAAGGAGGTGAGTTTGATTTGATCGAACTGCTCTTTTTTAGTGGTGAACATTAATGCGATCGCTTCATAGGGCGAGAGCGAGTCCTCCTGAGGGATTTTGTTGCAGAGATTATCATAGGCGTTGATGAGACTGATGATCTGAGCCAGCTCGTTGATTTCGTCACCTTTGAGCCCATCGGGGAAACCGCTGCCATCAAACATTTCATGGTGCTGTTGAATGATGGTGATAACCTCTTTTGGTAACGTACCGATCTTATTGGCAATCTCGACACCATAAGCTGGGTGCAGCTTATAGAAGTCCATCTCCGCCTTCTCAAGGGGGGCACCTTTACGTAAAATCTTGTCTGGAATTCTCTCGTGGCCAATGTCATGGAATAGGGCGCCCATGCCCAAGACATGCATCTTATGTTCATCCATGTCCAGTTTTTTCCCCAGCATTAAGGCGAGAATGGAGACATTGATGGAGTGGAAATAGGAACTTTCATTTTTGCTTTTCATGTTGATCAGATGCACAGTGGCATCTTTATCAGTCATCAGGTTTTGTACCATGTTGCCGACCATATCATCCGCCTCTTTCATCGCCAGCCCAGGTTGAGATGTTAGTTTACTCATGATATCCCGAACAGTATTGACGGTCTTTGAGTAGGCTTTTTCACTACGATTTAGGCTGGCCCTGCGCTCCTTTAATATTTTGATATGTTTCTGCTTTTCTAGCTCCAACGCGATATCGTGTTCTGATTCTGCGCTCTCTTGTGGTGCTAGTGGCTGCTCTATGGGGAGTGGGTCACAATCGCTCTTATCTTGATCGAAGAGAATCTTTTTCAAGCCCAGTTTCTTCAACTCCCTCAGTTGTTTCTCATTTTTGATCTTAAAACGGCTGACCATGAATGAGTGTTCCATCCATGATGATTCCAAGTGAACATGGAGTCCGATGCAGAGTTGTTGTGGGTCGATATATTTTTCAGACATGATGAAGTCGGTAAATCATAGTGTGATGAAAAGTTACAGTGGTGTTGAATCTACCATAACCTTATAAATAAGCGCTATTTTCATTGGTCACTACAAACGCTAATGGGGCGATTGAGTCGCCTCTTATTTTGAAAATATTGATATGCGCCAGGCCACTATTTTTTCCTGAATGGTTTTTATTGAGTGAACCGTTGGCCCCATTTTTTGTAGGTGCGGCTTCATACTGGCGATGGTCTGTTGGGCGCCATCTTCAGATTCATAGACTCCATATATAATACCAAACCATGCCGCTTGCTCAGCAGACCGATAGATCATGGCTCGCCCTTCAAGCCCATCATGCCGAATTGCATCGATAGCTGAGCTGAGTGATTCTGTTGAAAGCAGGTGGATGGTGTAGCTCTCTGGTTGCAGTGTGGTGATACGTGCTTCGCTGCGCGCTGGTTCTCGTGATGCGTCGAAGCTGATAAGGGTGTAGCTAATGGGTTCATCAATAGCGGCTAATTGATCATCGGCCCATTTGATCCCCTGTTTTGCTGCGGCTCGTGTCCATGCAATGCCTTGCTCCATCGCTTCGTCTGCTCCGCCATTGTTAAAGAGCAGCATGCCAAGGTTGAACTGCGCTTGGCTGTGGCCATTATGGGCGGCAATATCCCACCATATCTCCGCTTCAGGGATATTGGCCTCGACTCCAAGCCCCTTATAGTAGGCGTTGCCTAGATTGAACTGAGCGGGCGGATAATCTTGTTGGGCCGCCTGTTGAAACCAACTGAATGCCGTCTTTTCATTTTTATCGACGGCCCACCCTTCATTATATAACACCCCCAGTCCATATTGTGCATTAGCCTCACCTTTTTTAGCCGCCGCAGAGAGGAGCTGATAGGCCTTTTTGTAGTCCCCCTCTGCGATGGCCGTTTGGCCCTCGCTATAGGCATCAGCGTACAAACCATTAGGCAGCAGGCAGAGTATTAAAAGAGTTAGGTAGATGGTTCTTGGCTGGATTAACTGCATTGTTATCGGTGTCTAGGGGAACTCTGAATAGGTCATGATTGTTTGTTGTTGGCTATTACAGCTCACTTGAAAACAAATTGGAACAAAAGGGGGTATCCATTTCATTTGACCTTTTTCCACTCCAGGCACTTTATGTGACCAGCCGAACCTGCAAACATGCACATGAATGTGCACCTACCCTATTAGGCCAATGGAGTGGATACCCCTTTGGAACAATTCCGTCTCGGCAATGGCTCCTGATTCCTGTAAATATGAGCCTGAATTTTAGGCGGGCTTTTGTAACCTGAGTGATTCAGTACACTTCTTGCCTATTTATGTGACTCAGTGACCGTTTGTCTGCATATTGTTCCGCTTTATCAGGATTTTGCCTAAATATCCGTTATCAAGATGGTATAAGTGCACTCCATGAAACAACAGTACGCATTTACATTAGTTGAACTTATCGTGACATTGGCCATTGGCGCGATTCTGCTCACCGCTGGCATGCCAATGATCAGTTCTATGCTGGAGTCCAATCGTGCGTCGGTACGTTCTGTTGAACTGAGAAAGGCGTTGATAGCGACACAAAGTGCTGCGACAAGTGAGAAGGTGATGGTTTCGCTCTGCCCAATAAATAGCACAAATGATGGCTGTGATGTAGGTAGAGATTGGGCTAATGGTTGGCTGATGTTTACTGATCCGATGGGGGCGGGGGTGTTTGATGCGGGTGAGACAATCCTGCATATTTTTCAGGCAACAGAAGGGCCCCACTCTGTGACAGGTGCACCTGGTTTTATTCGTTATCGCCCGAGTGGTGACGCGGATAGTGGTGTGCTTGCTACTTTTAACATTGAATATCCCCACTGTACAAATACGCAGGCCCGACAGGTGACTGTCTCTGCCGTTGGGCGGGTTTCGACGACATCCGTTGCTTGTAGGTAGCATGAGGTGATCTGGTTATGGATATGCAGAGTATGAATGTGAAATATGTCTCGATGGCAGGCTTCAGTTTGATTGAGGTGTTGGTGGCATTAGTGATCTTCTCCGTTGGGCTGCTGGGGCTGGCGGGTTTGCAGTTTACTGCGCTCCGTGGAAATCATGATGCCTATGTCAGTCCCGTGGCCA
>JAKITT010000002.1 GCA_021647945.1 Candidatus Polarisedimenticolaceae bacterium | reverse complement strand
ACCCATAATTCCCAATGGCAGTGTTGCTAAGTGCTTGCAATAGAACAACTATTACAAGCACTTAGCGCCTTGCTCTTGAAAATTATGAATCTCAATCTGTCTCACCCAGAATTAATAGAGGTGCCCTAGAGTGAATTCCAGGAACTCTTGCGACGCTGGAAGCGCAGATGCGGCAGAATCAGCCCAATAAGGATGCCGCCAATAATCACTGCGGCACCGATGAGAAACCAGTTTTGATCGGACTGATTGGTCAGATCTCTATTCTCTTGTTTTAGATCTTCAACACTTCGTGTGAGTGCAGCGACCTGCTGGCCCAGCTCATTGCGCTCTTCCGATATACGAATGGCGTTGGCGGCGGTGCGGCGAATGCCATTAAGCTCCTGCTCCAGTTTACCCTTGATCTCTTTTAGCTCTTTGTGTGCGCCGGTCAGTGCTTTGTGCTGTTTAGTGAGATCTATCAGCTTTCTTTTCAGTTGGTCGGGCGCGCTGCTTAGGTCGACTATCTCCGCCTTTAACTGGCTTAGCTGCTCTCTGGCGATGGGCTCGTTAAGCAGTTGGCGCGTTAGGATATACCCTTCGCTGCCTTGGGCGCGAACGTGGCTATAACCTGATTCAGCGCTCCTATTGATAACCTCAACGGCGGTGCCGGATGGCAGCATGCGGACGACGCGATACTCTGAACTTTCGCCTGACCGCATGGTGACTTTGAACTGATCGGTGATGTAACTGGTCTCTGCCAACGCATTGGCAGAGATGAATAGGAGTAGGAGTGCGACGATTTGTTTCATGTTCACCTCGGCAACGGAATGGCCGGATTCTTTCAGATTGTTGGCGCTCTTGTCTAAGACAAGATCACAACTTTAGCATTATGTGGCTACTTGTGGCGTAGTTACATCATCAGCAGTTCAAGTAGCGCCTTTTGTGAGTGCATGCGATTCTCCGCCTCATCCCAGACCACGCTATCTTCACGGTCAATCAGTGAGGCGCTCACCTCTTCGCCGCGATGGGCGGGTAGGCAGTGCATGAAGATGGCATCCTGGTCGGCCTGCTGCATCACTTCATCATTGACCTGATAACCACTGAATGCCTTGATTCGAGCGTTCTGCTCCTCCTCTTGGCCCATGCTAGCCCAGACATCGGTCACCACTAGATCGCTCCCTTCGGCTGCGGCCATTGGGTCGCGGATGATCTCACAGCGATCACCAGCGTCTGCCAGAATGGTTGCATCGGGGTCATAACCCTCTGGGCAGGCGATGCGCAGTTTGAAGTCAAACTGGCGTGCGGCGTTGATGTAGGAGTGGCACATGTTGTTGCCGTCACCTACCCAAAGCACGGTTTTCCCCTGAATATCGCCCCGGTGTTCAGCATAGGTCTGCATGTCGGCCAGTAACTGGCAAGGGTGGTAGAGGTCGGTTAGGCCATTGATGACAGGCACCTGTGAGTAGGCGGCAAAACGTTCAACCGTGGCCTGCTCAAAGGTGCGGATCACAATGCAGTCGACCATGCGCGTCATGACACGCGCTGAATCTTCAATCGGCTCACCACGTCCCAGCTGAGTATCTTTGGGTGTTAGAAAGACCGGGTGACCGCCGAGTTGGGTGATGCCCACCTCAAATGAGATGCGAGTGCGGGTGGATGACTTGTCGAAAATCATGCCCAGTGTTTTGTGTACCAGTGGATCATAGATCTCACCGTTCTTGAGCATCGCTTTCAGTTCAGTGGCACGTTTGATCAGGCCGCGCAGTTGCGTGGGGCTCAGATCGAGTAGGCTCAGAAAGTGCTGTGGTTGTTTGCTGTTAGTCATTAAAAAACTCTCTAACAAGCCTGCTCAGTTCTGCAATGAGTAGATCAGCTTGTTGTTCATCCATGATTAGTGGGGGTAGTAGCCGAATCACGTGGTCAGCTGTGACGTTGATGAGCAGGCCCTGTTGTAGTGCCTCTCCAATGAGTTCAGCGCAAGGCCGATCCAGCTCAATGCCGATCATCAGGCCAAGTGCGCGGATCTCTTTGACACCATCAATGTTGGCAAATGCTTGGCTCAAGCCTGACACCAACCGGCGGCTCAGTTTTTCTGCCTGTTGGCAGAGTTGTTCATTCTCTATGGTCTCGATCACCGTCAGAGCGGCGGCACAGACCAGCGGATTGCCGCCGAATGTAGAGCCATGGCTGCCGGGACTAAAGGTGTCGGCTGCCTCGCCTCTGGCTAGGCAGGCACCAATGGGCAGGCCGTTGCCGAGTGCCTTGGCGAGGGTCATCACATCGGGTGTGATATCGGTGTGCTGGAAGGCGAACATCTTGCCGGTACGGCCCATGCCCGTTTGGATCTCATCCAGCATCATCAACCACGCATGTTGATCGCAGAGTGCGCGAATCTGTGGCAGGTAATCGGTGGCTGGAATGTTGATGCCACCTTCGCCTTGAACCGGCTCAACCAATACGGCGACTATATTTTTATTGCTGGCGACTGCTTTCAGGGCGTCGATATCACCGTATGGGAGATGGATAAAACCCTGCACCAATGGCTCAAAACCAGCCTGAATTTTTGGGTTGCCTGTGGCGCTTAGTGTGGCTAACGTCCGGCCGTGAAAGCTGTTGTTCATGACAATAATGGTCGGAGTGTCGATGCCTCTGTTGTGGCCATAGAGACGAGCGATTTTAATCGCCGCTTCATTGGCTTCGGCACCTGAATTGGAGAAGAAAACACGATCCATGCCGGCAAGTTGCGTGAGCTTGTCGCCCAGCTCTGCCTGGTGTTCTATGCCATAGACATTTGATGTGTGGATCAGTTTGCCAGCCTGTCGGCATAGGGTGTCGCGGATGGCGGGATGCGCATGCCCAAGTGAGCAGACGGCGATGCCGGATAGCGCATCCAGGTAGCGTTTTCCGTTGTTATCCCATAACCACGCCCCTTCACCATGAGTGAATGTGACTGGTAGTCGTTTGTATGTAGCCATAAGCGACGCTGACATTTCTTAATTCCAAATTAAGGTTTTTCTAGCTGAAAAAGCAAAGCTGAAAAAGCAAAGCTGAAAAAGCAAAAAGGTAGCCCCAATGGTTGGAACTACCTACAATTCTAACTTCACGGTGGTGCGAAAAACCGTCTATTCTATCTAAAAGAGGGCGGCTGCTCAATAGTAGTAGTTTTCCTGCTTATCAACCTCTGTTAAAGGGGGGCGAATTTCCCTAGAATGCTGAGGATAAATGGTGTTTTTTTGTTGCCTTATCCCATTTCTTGTTTTAGTTTCAGATGCTGTCTGTTTCTTAAATAGTCTTAATTTAGAGACCTCATAACTTAAAGTAGCCACCCTAGACTGTTAATTAAGCAGATGGTGATGACTAGTAAAAATAGCATGTATAAAAATATGGAGAGATGTGTCGTCTAGTATTCTAAATAATCTTGATATTCGACATAAGTTGTTGTTGCTTGTGGTGTTTCCTGTTGTTGCGCTGGTGATTTTTACCGGCTATGTGATTGTGGACAAGTGGCGTCAATATGGCATTGCTCAGGTACTCCAGAGTAATTACCAATACTCCATTACCCTCTCAAAAGTGATTCATGCTATGCAGAAAGAGCGTGGGCTTACGGCGGGGTTTGTGGGGGGGGCTGGCCACTCATTTGTTGACGAGCTGAAGCGTCAGCGGCAGCAGACGGATGATCTGGTTAAGCAGTTGCGGCAGGGTAGCGCTGTCATGTTGCTTACGGCGGATGACCCCAATATTAGGGCGCGTCTTAATGGCTTGGTGCGACAGCTTGAGGGGCGATTGGCCTGGCGAGAAAAGGTGGATCGCCTAAGTGACGAGGATGTTTTTGCCAAGTACACCCAATTCAATAGCGATGCGATCTATTTGATCCAAGCGCTGGGTGATATTGCAGATGATGCCGAGCTGGTGCGATTCAATCGAACCTATGGTGACCTGCTGTGGATTCAGGAGTATGCCGGGCAGGAGCGAGGTGCCGTTAACGGCATTCTGTCGGCGGGTGTGGTGGATACAAAGAGCATTGCTGCGGTGAGTGGTTATGTGGCTAAACAGGCAGCGCTGATTGATGAGTTGAAAAAGATGTTGTGGCGGCCGGTTGAAGTGCAGCTGATATTGGATGATGCTTCGGTGGCCGAAGTGCAGCAAATGCGCAAGGTATTACTGCTGCGTGTAGAGAGAATCGACATTCTGAATGAGCTGCAATTGACCATCGGTTATGGCGGCTTTATCCATCAATTTAAAAACTATGTTATTCGCGGTGATATCGCCTCCAAAAATAGGGTAGTTGAGCGACATCGACAAGCACAGCAAGCGCTTGATCATTATCGAGAAATTGGGCCGATTAGTGAGGGTGAAATTGCGGCTATTGAGCAGATTCAACGTATGCTTGATGCCTATCTTGCAAAGCTGGAAATTGTTGCGCAGATGCTGATAGATAATGCCTCTATCAGTCAAATTGACCGGCGAGTCATGATTGATGATAGTCAGGCCGTTGAAGCTATTCTATACCTTGGAAGTGCCCCCCCCGATATCAATGCAGATACGTGGTTTATCGCAACCACAAAGCGCATTGATCGCTTCAAAGCGCTAAGTGATGAGCTAAAGCAAATTGGCATACAATACCTTGATGAGAAAATTCGATATACCCATCTTGTTCTTATCACATGTGTCATCTTTACCATTGCTGCGTTACTGGTTGTCCTCTTTCTTGGTGTAGTGATTACGCATCGTTTAGTGATGGGCTCCGCTAAAATTATCAATGCGCTGAGCCTGGTTGAAAAGAGTGGTGATTTTAGCGGCCACATTGAGATAGATGGGTGTGATGAGATTGCGGCAATGGGGCACGCTTTTAACCACCTTATTGAGGGGCGCCGAGCTGCGGAGCATAAGTTATGGCTCGCCTCAAAGGTCTTCAGTAGCACGATTGATGGCATTATGGTGACAGATGCAGATGAGCGGATTATATCTGTTAATCCCGCCTTCACAAAGATCACCGGATATCGTGAAGAGGAGGTTATTGGTAAGACGCCCCGCAGGCTCAGTTCAAATCGGCATGATGGTGCCTTCTTCAAGGTGATGTGGCAGGAGATCAAGGCGCAGGGTTTCTGGCAGGGTGAGATCTGGAATCGGCGCAAGAGTGGTGAGGTCTACCCGCAGTGGCAGCATATCACTATGGTGGAGGATGCCCAGCAGCAACCGGTCAACTATATCGCAGTCTTCTCAGATATCAGTGTCATTAAACACTCGCAGGAGAAGTTGGAGCATCTGGCGCACCATGATCCGCTGACCAGCCTACCCAATCGTATTTTGCTGGATCTCCATCTCACGCAAGGGATAGAGCGCGCCAAGCGTCAAAATAGTGTATTGGCGGTTCTCTTCCTTGATCTAGATCGATTCAAAAATGTTAATGATTCGTTGGGGCATCCTGCGGGAGATGAGCTGTTAAAGAAGGTCTCTCTACGTTTGAAGCAGATACTGCGTGCTGAAGATTTGGTTGCTAGATTGGGAGGTGATGAGTTTGCGCTGGTCTTGGAGGCGCCGTCAGATGGGCAGAGTGTTGCTCGTATTGCACAGAAGTGTATCGATGCCTTTGTGGCACCTTTTGATATTGAAGATTGTGCCGTCTACACCTCGACCAGTATAGGTATCAGCATCTATCCCGATGATGGTGTGACTGTTGATGCACTTCTGAAACACGCGGATACCGCGATGTATCACGCAAAAGGGCAAGGTCGAAACAGTTACCGTTTCTACAACAAGCGAATGACGCAGTTTGCGGTTGACAGATTGGCGCTGGAGGTTAAGTTGCGCCAAGCGCTTGAGCAGGATGAACTGGTGCTTCAGTATCAGCCACAAGTCTCACTGTCGACGGGTGAAATATCGGGTGTTGAGGCGTTGATCCGTTGGCGACAAGCGGATGGGACGCTGAGATTTCCTGATCAGTTTATCCCCGTTGCAGAGGAGTCAGCACTGATTGAACGGGTTGACCGTTGGGTGCTCAATGAGGCGTGCCGGCAGGCTAAACGATGGCTCGATATGGGGCTGCCGACGATCAACATGGCGGTCAATATATCGGGCTTCTCAATTGAACATGGACTGTTGCTGGATATGGTTGAAGAGGCGCTGAAAAATAGTCAGCTGGATCCACGAGTGCTCGAGCTGGAGATCACCGAAGGTTATCTGATGCAGCATCGTGAGCAGGCGACAATGATCATTGAGCAGCTTAAAGAGCAGGGTGTTAGCTTCAGCATTGATGATTTTGGTACCGGTTATTCATCGCTGGGTTATCTAAAAATGTTGCCGATAAATCGTCTCAAAATTGACCAATCTTTTGTGCGTGATGTGCTTGATGATGAGAGTGACCAAGCGATCATTAGAGCGGTGATTGCGTTAGGACATAGTATGCAGATGCAGATTGTTGCGGAGGGTGTTGAGAGTGAGGCGCAGGCAGATTTTCTGAACAAGCTCGATTGTGATTTTGCGCAAGGCTATCTCTACAGTAAATCGGTCTCTGCTGAAGAGATTGAAGACATGCTGCGCCAGTAAGTGGCTCAACTCGTGCCATGGGTGTAGAGAGCGATCAACCATTGCGAGCTCATCGGCAGAATTTAGGTGCATGTTGGGCGCTCGGGCTGTTGGTGGCAGCCTCTTGTGTCACCGCTCAACCACTACAGTTGGGTGAGCGCTTAGAGTATACCGTCTCATATCAAGGCATTCTCTCTGCCTGGCAACCGTTCAATATCGCAAAAGCGGTGTTAGAGATCGATCCACAGTTGCAGCAGATCAATGATGAGCGCCTGCTCTCGGCGCATCTCTTTGTTACCACCAAACGCTATAGCACCGCAGAGCGCTTCTACCCTATCCGTTATACCTTTCGCAGCTGGTTTGAACCGGCTGCCCGTTACACGCGCATGGTGGATGAGTTGCGGCGTGAAGAGGGTTTTAGTCAGAGCCTACTCTGGTTTGATCAGGCTGAAAAAGTGGTTCAGCGTTATAAACGCAGCAACAGTCGAATCTCAAAAACGGAGGTTTTACCCACTTTTTTACGCCAGCGATATGTCACCGAGATGGCTCTCCCCTCCGGCTTTCGGAAAAAGAAGGAGGTTGAGCTGAAGCTTGGTATGTTAGATCACCTCTCTCTCCTCTACCGTATGCGTATGGTGGCGTTAGAACCCGGCACGGTGATTGATCTACCCGCATCGGATGGTAAAGACCTGATCGGCTATCGGGTTGAGGTGCTGGGCGAAGAGCTGCTATCACGGGGTGCTGAGCATCGGATGACGATGAAGGTGAAGTTTGAGCCGCAAGATCGCCATGAGGGCGGGCTGGATGCGATCTATGTTTGGTACGCCATGGATAGGATGCGTACGCCGATCCGAGTCTACAGCAGTCGCTTGTTTGGCAACATAGAGTTCAGCTTAGATGGCAAGCAGCCAGGAGAGCATTGGCGGGGTGAGCAGCCGCCTCAGCCGCTAAAAAAGATAGATATCCTTGAACTGACGGAGTGAGTGTTAACGCTCTTCGTCTGACGCAATGCTGAGTGCGCTGGTATCAATATCGAGCCGTGGCACAGGCTCACTCTTATCAATGGTAGCGCCTACTTCCGCCATGCTTATCTGACTGATATCAGGAATCACAGCGGGTGTGATGTGTGGCGCACAATCCTCAAGAGTGCCGGTGTTGGCAGGGTTGAGAGATAGGCCTGATGAAGGCTCAGGCGGTTTCTGCTCTGTAGTCGGTGCTGCTTCTGGAATCGGCGCTGCCTCGGTGGTGCCGGCACTGGCGGCAGGTTTGATCTCAATCAGTGCGCCGGCATCACGAAAGGCGGTGCGGTATTTAACTGCAGTATCCATATCAACACCACGTTTCACCGCGACAGGTTTGCCAGAGAAGAGGGGTTCAACGCGCTCAAGCGGTAGTTTGAATAGAACCGCTAGCTTCTTTCTTGCAGCCGTTTCGTCGCTGCCCTCGATCAGTTGACCGGAGAAAAATATGTCGTATTGGTCGAAACTCATTACCCTGAACCCTTTAGTGATTAACGCTACCAATTTTCTCTTCGACTGAGGCAATCTTATTGGTCAGCCGGTTCTCTTTCCCTTTACGGATATCAAATTTGAGTGAAGAGTAGACCCGGTTACACCCTTGCGCCTCTAACGTCTCATAGGCCTTCTGTACCACCGCCAGCGCCTCTGCCACGGTTGCCGTCTCAATGAGTGTGCCCATGGCGGTAAGCTGGTAGTTGACGCCGCTTTGGTCGATCATTTTGATCACCTGGCTGACATAGGCACTTTTACTCTCACCACTGTCGGTGGGGAACATACTGAATTCAAGTAGAACAGACATTATTTTTCTCTCATGAAAAAGGAGGTTTAGCCCGGATATTTCATAATATTATCCGGCTTAGTAGTCATCACCCACAAAGGGATTGCTGCTTTGCTCTGCACCAAAGGTGGAGTTGGGGCCGTGACCAGGGATGAAGGTAACATCACGGCCCAGTGGCCATAATTTTTGTCGAATGGAGTGGATCAGGTCGGCGTGGTTGCTGAGGGGGAAATCCGTGCGACCGATTGAACCTTGGAATATTACGTCACCAACAAATGCAAGTTTTGACTCGGGGTGGAAAAAGATGACATGGCCGGGCGTGTGGCCCGGGCAGTGCAGCACCTGTAGTGTCAGGTTGCCGACTGTTATGGTGTCATCCTGCTGCAACCAACGGTTAGGGGTGAACGATGGCACGGGTTGAAAGCCGTAGCTGCTTGCCTGGATGCCCATCCGCTCAACTATCGGTTGGTCGGCGATGTGTGGCCCCTCAATGGGAATAGAGAGCTTTTCAGCCAGCTCATGGGCGCCGCCAGCATGGTCAAAGTGAGCGTGGGTGATGAGAATTTTCTCAATGGTTACGCTGTTTGAGACGGCTGCATGCAGAATTTTTTCAAGATCGCCACCAGGATCTATGACCGCTCCTTTGTGGCTCTCTTCGCACCAAATTAGGCTACAGTTCTGTTGCAGCGCAGTGACGGGAATGATCGTATATTTCATCTCTATCAATCTTCTTAAGTTGTGTAAGTCTAGGGCACCTCTATTAATTCATGGATGAGCATATTGAGTCCAAAACATCCAATAGCTGTGTTGCTCAGTGCTTGCAATAGAACAACTATTACAAGCACTGAGCGCCTTGCTCTTGAAGATTTTGAATCTCAATCTGTCTCACCCAGAATAAATAGAGGTACCCTTTAGTTATTCTAGGTAGCGCTTCTGCCACCCCTGATAGCAATCATAGACGTGCTGAGTGTACGTCTCCTTGTCGGGAAAGTCAGCAGGGTTAAAGGCATCAAACTGGTAGTAGTTGGCACGGTTGTTCTGGCTCATCATGAAGTCCCACAGCTTGCGGACGAGAATAATGCCATCTGCCCAGTGGAAATCTTGTTGTGACTCATAGTGGATAAAGATCGGCACAATCGGGATGCCGGTCTGTAGTGAGAGATCAAAAGCGCCATAGCGGAAGTCGCTGTGTAGCCAAATATCCTTGCAGCCACCCTCGGGATAGAGGGCGATGTTTTTACCACTACGTAGCGCTTCTACCAGGGTATCAAAGGCCTCTTTGCGTGACGCACGCGAAGAGCGCTGAACAAATAGAGTGCCAGCAGCTTGGCTGATGCGGCCGCTGATGAACCAATTTTTTACCTCCTCTTTGGCCAGTGAGTGGACATCAAATAGCGCAGGCAGGCCAATATCTTCAAATGCGGAGGGGTGGTTGGCGATCATGATGAACTGTTTGGGCAGTGGTTCTCGGTTCTTCTGGTGTAGGCGCAGATCGACTCCCAATGCGCGAACAAAAACACGACACCAGTGTCGAAACAGCGTTGGATAGAAACTGGCAAGCAGCTTATGTGGAACAAAAGTGAGCAGATAGAGTGGTAGCGTGAAGAGCATCAACTCTAGCCAATGGGCCATAAGCCATAAGATGCGGGTGATTGCATGAACCAACGTCTCTACCTCTAATGATGGATGTACCTTTGAGTTTAGCCGTGATGGTGGGAGATGTTCAATGTTGCTAGTGATACGATATGTCGCTGTTTAACCCCTTTTGGAGAGCGGGATCTATGAAAAAGTTGTGGCCACTGTTTCTGTTACTTCTGCCGTTTGCAGCCTCTGCCGCCAGTGGCACTGAGCAGCTACAACGTTTTCTAGCCAATTTGACCACGCTGCAAGCGGAGTTTGAACAGATGGTCATCACCTCTGATAATGATAGCTACACCTCCAGTGGCACGCTCTATCTCAACCGACCGGGCAAGTTTCGTTGGGAGTATCGGCAGCCGATTGAGCAGCTGATTGTGGCTGATGGTGACCGTGTCTGGCTGCATGATATGGAGCTGGAGCAGGTCTCGCACCGCAGTCAGTCAGCTATGTTAGAGGGGACGCCAGCACAGATTTTCAGTGAAATAGGGCCGCTGGAGCGACACTTCACCCTCACCGATAGTGATGAACGGGATGGTCTGATTTGGGTGGTTCTGGCACCCAAAAATAGTGAGAGCCAGTTTGCCACCATCTCCGTGGCGCTTACCGCAGAGAGTGAGCTGAAACGAATGGAGTTTATTGATCAATTTGGTCAAGTGACACTCTTTATGTTCAGTGATCTGGTGCGTAACCCCATACTGGATGAGAAGCTCTTCATCTTCATCCCGCCACCGCTCATCGACATTCTCGGTGACTGATCTATTTGAGAGTTCACCGTCGGCCCAAACACAGCCGCTGGCCGACCGGATGCGTCCGCGCAGTCTGAGTGAGTTTCTTGGCCAGAACCAAATTGTTGCCGAGGGCAAGCCACTACGCATGGCGATTGAGGAGGATCATCTCCACTCAATGATCTTCTGGGGCCCTCCCGGTACCGGAAAAACCACCCTGGCCAATCTCATCGCCCGACAATCGGGTGCCTGCTTTATCTCTCTCTCGGCGGTGCTCAGTGGGGTCAAAGATATCCGCAATGCTGTGGAGCGCGCCAAGCAGATCCGGCAGACGGAAAACCGCTCCACCGTACTCTTTATCGACGAGGTACACCGTTTCAATAAATCACAACAGGATGCCTTTCTACCGCATGTTGAAGATGGCACCGTGGTCTTTATTGGTGCCACCACAGAGAATCCATCATTTGAGTTGAATAACGCGCTGTTATCACGGGCGCGAGTCTATGTGCTAAAGGCGTTGGCCACTGATGCGCTGGAGCAGATTATCCAGCAAGCCATAGATGACGGTGACCGGGGGCTGGGTGAGCGCTCACTAACACTGGCCTCTGAGCTGAAGGGACTACTGGCTGAAGCGGCTGATGGTGATGCCCGGCGCGCTTTAAACTTACTGGAGTTGGCAGCCGATCTCAGTGAGGGTAATGCCATTACAGAGGCTGCTGTACATGAGGTGGCTAGTGGTGGAGTGCGTCGGTTCGACAAGGGGGGCGAGGCCTTCTACGATCAGATCTCTGCGCTGCATAAATCGGTGCGTGGCTCCGATCCTGATGCCGCGCTCTACTGGCTGGCGCGCATGATTGATGGCGGCTGTGACCCCTTCTATGTCGCCCGCCGAGTGTTACGCATGGCCTCAGAAGATATCGGTAATGCCGATCCACGCGCGTTGGAGATCGCCCTCAACGCTTGGCAGGTGCAAGAGCGCCTTGGCACCCCAGAGGGGGAGCTGGCCATCGCCCAAGCGGTCGCCTACATGGCCTGTGCACCCAAGAGCAATGCCCTCTACAGCGCCTGGAAATCTGCCCTAGCGGATGTCAAACAGTCTGGCTCGCCAGAGGTGCCGATCCATCTGCGTAACTCCCCCACCAAACTGATGAAAGAGCTGGGCTATGGCAAGGCTTACCGCTATGCCCATGATGAGCCTGATGCCTTTGCCGCTGGTGAAAACTACTTCCCTGAAGAGATGGGCGAGCGCCACTACTATCAACCAGTCGAGCGTGGACTGGAGATCAAAATTGGCGAGAAGCTGCGTCGCCTACAGGCATTGAACCAACAGGCGAGAGCGAAGAGCTAACCGTTGTAGTAGATCTCGTTCCAAGCCATTGATCCGTGTAGAATGCCCCCATTAACTGCGGGAAGAGAGAGAACCCTTTGTCACAGCTCATAGCCATTGCCTCAGGCGGCGCTGCCGGTGCGTTGATGCGCTTCTGGGTATCTGGAGCGATATACGCCCTGCTCGGACGCGCCTTCCCTTATGGCACCCTGGCCGTCAATGTTATCGGCTCGTTGGCGATGGGCTTGCTCTACATCCTCTTTATGGAGCGTATGTCAGTCTCGCCAGAGGTGCGTGCTACGCTGCTCATCGGTTTTCTTGGTGCGTTCACCACCTTCTCCACCTTCTCGCTGGAGACGATAAATCTGATTGAGCAGGGTGACCTTCTCAAGGCTGCCCTGAACATGCTAATAAGTGTTATCGCTTGCGTTGCAGCCTGCTGGTTAGGCATATTGATCGGGAGACAAATATGAGCGACAAGAGTATCACCATGGTGCGGATCTACCTGACCGAGGGAGATCATCAGCTAAAAGAGCTACTGGCACATCTGCATGATGTCGAGAAGGTCTCGGGTGTCACCGCCTTTCGTGGCATTGCGGGGTTTGGCCGGTCGGGCAAGATGCACTCATCAGATCTGCTCGATCTTTCACTCAATATGCCACTGGTAATTGAGTTTTTTGATGAACAACAGAAAGTTGAGTCGGTACTCCAACGCCTCGACAGCATGATTGAACCCGGCCACATCGTTAGCTGGCCAGCTAATTTAAGGTAAAGATAGATGTTAGACCCCCGTCTACTAAGAACTGATCTAGAGAATGTCGCCAAGCAGCTCGCCCGTCGTGGCATGCAGCTGGATGTGCCGCGGATAACGGCATTGGAAGTGAGCCGCAAAGAGTTACAGGTGGCGACTCAAGAGTTGCAAAATCAACGTAATAGTCGCTCAAAGGGTATCGGTAAGGCGAAAGCGGCCGGAGAGGATATCCAACCGCTACTGGCCGAAGTGGCCGATCTGGGTGATAAACTGAAGGCGGCCGAAGAGGCGCTGAAAGGGGTGCAGACTGAGCTGCGTGAGGTGAGCCTGAGTCTACCCAATCTCCCCGCTGCCGATGTACCGGACGGCAAAGATGAAGAGGATAACCGCGAAGAGCGCGTTTGGGGTGAACCCACCAGCTTCGATTTTGAGCCGCTCGATCATGTCGATCTGGGTGAGAAGCGAGGCCTGATGAGCTTCGAGCAGGGGGCAAAGATAACCGGCAGCCGTTTCGTCACCCTGCATGGCCCCATGGCTCGGTTGCAACGTGCGCTGGCCTCATTTATGTTGAACCTGCACACCGGTCAGCACGGTTATGAAGAGACCTACGTCCCCTTCATGGTCAACAAAGAGAGCCTCTACGGCACCGGCCAACTCCCTAAGTTTGGTGATGATCTGTTTGCCCTCAAAGGTGAGCAGGAGTACTACCTAATCCCCACAGCTGAGGTGCCAATCACCAATCTGGTGCGCAATGAGATCATTGATGATAGTGCCATGCCGAAACGTTTTGTCGCACAGACCCCCTGTTTCCGCAGCGAGGCGGGGTCATACGGACGTGATACGCGTGGCATGATCCGCCAGCATCAGTTTGAGAAGATTGAGCTGGTGCAGATTGTTCGGCCGACAGAGTCAGAGCAGGCGCATGAGGATCTGACCCGTCATGCCGAGGTGGTGTTACAGAAGCTTGAACTGCCCTATCGGGTGGTCACCCTCTGCACCGGCGACCTCGGGTTTTCTGCCGTTAAAACATACGACCTAGAGGTGTGGCTGCCCGGCCAGCAGAAGTACCGTGAGATCTCATCTTGCAGCAACTTTGGTGATTTCCAAGCGCGTCGCTTACAAGCGCGCTGGCGCAACCCAGAGACCGGAAAGCCTGAGCTGGTACACACCGTCAACGGTTCGGGTCTCGCCGTTGGGCGTACCTTGGTTGCCATCTTGGAGAACTACCAGAATGCCGATGGCACCATCAGAGTACCCGAAGTGCTAAAACACTACATGGGTGGTCTTGAAGTGATCTGATCTCAGAAAATTGAGACATAAAAAAACCGGGCCGAAGCCCGGTTTTTTTATGTCTGTCGAAAGGGGTTTAATCTTCGCCAGCAAAAATACCCAGCAGATGAAGCAAGCTGAGAAACAGATTGTAGATAGTCACGTAGAGACCGACAGTCGCTAGGATGTAGTTGGTCTCGCCACCATGAATCAGGTCGCTGGTTTGATAGAGAATCATGCCAGACATCAGCATAACAAACATCGCAGAAACCGCCAGTGAGAGAGCAGGAATGCTAAAAATAGCAGCGCCAATACCCGCCAGGAAGGCCACCAGAACGCCAACCATCAGGAAACCGCCCATGAAGCTGAAGTTCTTACGTGTGGTCAGTGCATAACCTGAGAGACCCAAGAAGATCACGCCGGTGCCGCCCATAGCGGTCATCACCAGTTGGTTACCATTACTGAACATAGTGGTGTATGCGCCGATAATAGGTCCAATGGTCAGTCCCATGAAACCGGTCAATGCAAAGACACATACCAAGCCCATAGATGAGTTGGCAAATTTATGGGTAAGGAAAAAGAGGCCGTAGAAACCGACCAGCGTTAGGATAAAACCAGGGTGTGGCAGGTTGAAAACCATCGACAGACCGGCAGTTGCTGCACTAAACAGCAAGGTCATCGAAAGCAGCATATAAGTGTTTTTGATCAGCTTGTTGGTCGAAAGAATCGATCCTTCGGAATGTACAGCCGACATATCAATACGGTTCATAGAAATCGTATCTCCGTGTAATGAACAGTGAAAACTTCAAATGTTAAGACAAAGATGTCTCTTGTTGGTTCAAAAGCATACTTGAAAACCCCAAAAGAGCAATAGTATAAAAGTAGGGGTTAAGACTGGATTTTTCAATAGCACTTCAGTATCCTTTGCGCCCTCGTCGAATAAGATGAGATTGGAGAGGTGGCAGAGCGGTTGAATGCGACGGTCTTGAAAACCGTTGAGGGGTTAAACCCTCCCAGGGTTCGAATCCCTGCCTCTCCGCCATTTTTTCTTTATCGTTAATCAGTAAGTTAGCGGTAAATGATAATTACTAGGACGTTCTTTAGGGCGTTCCTAGGACAAAGGCACCTTCAGTACACTAGAACCCAAGCCTCTTTTCAGCCAGATTGATCATTCTCCGGCGCATCTGCCTCAATCCACCTTCCATAGTGGCGTTTGATCATTTCAACGCTGGTTCCAACCTGTTTTGATATCCACTCCTTTTCCATGCCTATGGCTAATGTAGGTGTGCCGGCACTGGTTAATGCCTCGATAGTCCACCTCAGCACTCTTTGAGATGGTTGACGAAAAAGCCCTCTCTGATTGATTTGTCGTGAGTGTGTGGTGCATTGGTGTAGGCGTTATAGAAAACAAACCTCACCCGTTCCTCTTTCATAGTTCGGTTGTCTCGCTGCTTCACATCAACAGAGACCGGCTTTAGGTGATGAGTTAGATCATACTGCTCTCTCAAAGCCTCCTTTGCAGGGGCAAGCAGTTCATGCACTCTATTCGACTGTTTTGTTTTCGTTACCCGGTAAGCCCCACGAACCACTGAACGATTGAATTTAATCAGCCCCTTGTCCAGATCGATAACATCCTCCCAAGCCAAAGCCAGCACTTCAGAGAGTCGTGGCCCTGACCAGATTGAAAATTTAACAAGGTTTAAATCCTGCTCACGATCCGCATAGGCCGGGGTGCTGAGAATCTTATCTATTTCAGCACGAGTGAAAGGGTTGGGCTCATCAATGTCGGGCAGTCTTACCGTGACACCCTCAGTGGGATCTGCGTGGCGGGGTAGCGGGTTTTATAGAGTTTGTATGTTGACCTAAAAACAGCAATGGCATCTTTAATGGTCTTACTTGGAAGCGTGGCCATGTCACGACTAAGCCAAGTCTCAATCTCAACCTGATCTAAAGGCTCCCTGATCCGCTCCCCCTCATACCGAAAAAGAACTCTCATCTTCTTACCATTGACCTCAACTCCCTTTGCCATCTGTACCCCCGCACGTAGTCAAAATGAGAGTGTGGAAAATAATGAAATAGGGTGATCAGCGCAACGTATTTTTGCTTTTAAAGGGCGTTTGACAAGTATTCATCTACTTGGCCACCCCATAGCGGAAGATGAATGTAATGATCTATTACGGTATATTCATCGTCCGTAGGTTGGGATGAGGAGTGAACCCCAGCAGAATGGTTATTCACGATAGGCTGAATCGGCACTATTGGGATAGTAAGGATTCCGTCTAATGTAGACGTTAAATTTATCAAAACAAAAAGGGAGTTTTTTAATGGAAAAGGTTATTCGTAGTATTCTTTTTGCTTGTGTTTTTCTGTCCCCATCGGCATACAGTTTAACGATCAGTGGCACTGATGAAGTCAATGTTAATAGCGCTGAGAGCTATGTTTATGCTTATGACTCATCAATTTTAAACACAGATCCGGGGGCAGATATAGCTTGGTTGTACGGATACGATAGCTCAACGTTAAATATTGATGATGGCGAAACAAGTTGGCTGTTCGGACATGATAGCTCAACGTTAAATATTGATGGTGGCGATATAGGTTGGTTGAAGGTGTACGAAGACAGTCAGGCTAATATTTCATATGTAGATGATTTGAGTTGGCTTTTAGTTAATGATGATGCAGTCGTTAATATATATGGTTCTGCCTTTAACTATTCAAGTGGTCATCTATCTGGAATGTGGAGCAATGGTGAGTCTTTTTCATTCTGGGCATTGGAAGAGGTAGACCTTAATGCCGGAAATATCGGAAGTATATTACCGGATAATATTGTACTTCATACAGTTTCAGTTCCCGAACCCTCTTCAGTTGCCCTATTTGGAGCTGGAATAATGTTGTTTGGTCTGACTAGAAGAAAATCTAAAAAAGCAAGTTAACCGGACCCACGTAGCGGTGTAAGGCCTGCGCTTCATAGTGCAAGCCTTACACCGCTACGTGGCCCGGTTATTTGCAACGTTATTTATTGCAATTAGGGCAAGGTAGCCCCTTTTCTTTACCCTCACAGCCCCTCAACAATCTCCTGCATTTCGTTTCTAATTGTCCACATTTATTGGTTTCAGTCGCTAGTAAAAACTATGCACTTTAGTGCAAGGCTTTAGCATGTAAAAAAGCATCGCAGAGCGATACATTGCTTTGCAGCATAACGACTTTCAGTCGTTCTTAAAGCAACCCATGGACTTTTAGTCCATAGTCGTTGAGTTTCTCTGGGTTTGTATTTGGCCTCCTGTTCTATTTTTAAGAGTGTCGTTTGATGAAGCGTGATTTTTGGGTTCAACGTTGGAAAAAGAGTGAGATTGGTTTCCATCAGCAGGAGATCAATAGCCATCTGCAGCAATATTGGGGGCAGTTGCAGTTGGTGGCTGGTAGTCAGGTGTTTGTGCCTCTGTGTGGTAAGAGCCAAGATATGCTCTGGTTGCGTGCGCAGGGTTTTCGGGTGTTGGGTGTGGAGCTGAGTGAAATCGCGGTAAGTGATTTCTTTGCTGAATCTGGCTTGCAGCCTGAAGTTGTCCGTGATGGCGTGTTTAATCGTTGGCAGGTGGATGGATTGACAATACTTCAGGGCGATCTGTTTGAGTTGACGTCTGCTGATCTGCAAGATTGTGTGGCGATATTTGATCGCGCCTCGCTGATTGCGCTACCCGTGGAGATGCGTGAGAGATATGTAGAACATATTTTCAGACTCTTTCCTGCGCAGGTTGAGATGTTGCTTATTGCGCTTGAGTACCCACAAAATGAGATGGAAGGGCCGCCATTCTCAGTGCAAGAGGAGGAGGTTAGCAGGCTCTATAGGTCACGTTTTTCAATCGAAACGCTGCTTGATATTGATATTCTGCATGAAAGTCCAAGATTCCAGCAGAAGGGTGTTAGCTACTTTATTGAGAGGGTCTATCGACTTTGCTGTCGTTAATTAGGCGGGGGTGGAATACAATAGTTGCTAGTGTTTAGAGGGAGTTGTGTTGGTCCCCTCAAATAACCATTGGTTAGCCAAGCGCACGGCTGATAGAATATGCGGTCCCGTAAGATTTGTTGATTTAGAAAAAGTTGTATGGCGTTGAATACAGTAGAAGAGATTGTTGAGGACTTGCGTCAGGGCAAGATGGTTATCATCTTGGATGACGAAGATCGTGAAAATGAAGGTGATTTGTTGATGGCGGCCGAGATGGTCACGCCAGATGCGGTTAACTTCATGGCCCGTTATGGTCGAGGTTTAATCTGTTTGACCCTAACGGATGAGCGTTGTCAGCAGTTGCGTCTACCCTTGATGGTGGATGATAACGCAGCGGCAATGGTGACCAATTTTACGGTCTCAATCGAGGCTGCTGAAGGGGTGACTACCGGCATCTCTGCCGCTGATCGTGCAACGACCATCTTGGCCGCAGTGGCTGAAAATGCCGAACCAAAAGACCTTGTTCAGCCGGGGCATATTTTTCCCTTGAAGGCGCAGTCGGGCGGTGTGTTGGTTCGCTCAGGACATACTGAAGCGGGTTGTGATTTGGCGCGCTTGGCAGGTCTGGCGCCGGCGGCGGTAATCGTTGAGATTCTTAACGAAGATGGCACCATGGCACGTCGCCCCGATCTTGAGGAGGTGGCGAAAGAGCATAATTTGAAGATGGGTACTATTGCCGATCTGATCCACTATCGCATTCGCCATGAAAAGACTATTGAACGCCTCAATAGCTGCAAACTGCCGACAGAGTTTGGTGAGTTTCAGATGGTAGCGTACCAGGACATTATCGATAACGAGTTGCACCTTGCGCTGGTTATGGGTGATATCAGGCCAGATCAGCCGACTCTGGTGCGAGTGCATATGCAGAATACATTGTGCGATCTGTTTGCGTTGCAACGCAAAGATTGCGGTTGGCCGCTACACAATGCGATGCGCCAAGTGAGCAAAGAGGGGGCGGGCATCATTGTGGTGCTGCGTAACCATGATAGTGCGCGTGAGATTGTCCACCGCATGGCCGATTATGAGCTGTGTGATGCGGGTGAAGATCGAGCCCCTGTGAGAAAAACAGATAAAGAGATGCGCACCTTTGGCGTGGGCGCGCAGATTTTGCTTGATCAGGGCGTCCATAAGATGCGTGTGTTGAGTGCGCCAAAAAGCTTTCACGGCCTCTCCGGATTTGATCTGGAAGTGGTTGAATATGTGGCCTGCGAATAATTAACGGTATTGGAAAGGGTATGACTATTAAAACTATTGAAGGCTCATTGACCGTACAGAAGGGTAACTTTTGTTTGGTCGTGGCACGGTTCAACAGCTTCATCGTTGAGAGTCTGCTGGATGGGGCGCTTGATACATTAAAGCGCCATGGGGCCGATGAGAAACAGATTACCATCGTACGCGTGCCGGGTGCCTTTGAGATGCCGGTGGTGGTTGATCGGTTGGCCAAGAGTGATAAATACGATGGCATTATCGCCCTCGGTGCAGTGATCCGTGGTGGTACGCCACACTTTGATTATGTAGCGGGTGAGTGTGTTAAAGGGATCGCGCAGGTGACACTGCAACATGGCATTCCAGTGAGCTTTGGCGTGTTGACGGTTGATAGTATCGAACAGGCGATTGAGCGGGCCGGCACTAAAGCGGGTAATAAAGGGTCGGAAGCGGCGCTATCCACTATAGAGATGGTTAATCTGTTGGGTCAGATTGACGGATGAGTGGCAATAGAACAAAAGCGAGACGGCACGCTGTTCAGGCGATCTACCAGTGGCAGATGACGGGGGATGACCTATCAGAGATTGATCGGCAATTCCTCGAAATGGAGAGCATGGTGGGGGCTGATCTGGTCTATTTTAAAGACTTGCTGCACGGTGTCCCAAGTAAACTCTCTGAGTTGGATGAGTTTGCCGGTAAATTTATCGACCGAGCTATTGAGAGTGTAGATCCGGTTGAACGCGCTATTCTTCGTATGGGCACCTATGAGCTGAAGCACCACCCAGAGATCCCCTATCGGGTGGTTATTAATGAGTCGGTTGAGTTGGCTAAAGTGTTTGGCGCTGAGCAAGGGCATCGTTACATTAATGGTGTGCTGGATAAATTGGCCCGACATCTGCGTCAGGAAGAAGTCAAGGCCGCCGGTAAAAAGCGGTCACACTAGAGGGCACCTCTATTAATTCATGAATGAGCATATTGAGTCCAAAATATCCAATAGCTGCGTCGCTAAGTGCTTGTAATATAATAACTATTACAAGCACTTAGCGCCTTGCTCTTGAAGGTTTTGAATCTCATGCCCCAAGGGCGCCTGGATCTGCCTCACCCAGAATAAATAGAGGTACCCTAGACAAAATAGAGAAAGAGTCTGATATGAAAATATATGTCGGTAACCTCCCCTATGATCTAACAGAAGATGAACTTACTGAGGCCTTTACTGATTTCGGTGATGTGCAGAGTGCGCGCATTCTCATTGACCAACAGACCGGCAACTCGAAAGGCTTCGGTTTTATCGAGATGGAAGATGAAGGTGGAGCCGAAGAGGCGATCAAAGCGCTTGATGCGAGCGCTTTGAAAGGTCGCAACATCAAAGTAAACAAGGCGAAGCCTCGTGGCGTGCGCACCTTTCGTCGATCACGAAACAGTACAGATAAAGAACATAGCTCGAAAAAAGCATGAGCTACAGAGGCTGATTTATATCTCTTGGGGTGACCCATGACATGATCCATCTACTGAAGTTGCACATTTTTTACACCAACAGCTTCTATTTATTGTGATACCGCGACGCTTTCGAAGCGTCTGGTCACACCGATTGCTAAGGATTTACCCATGAGCGAAGCAAAAAAAGGCGATACCGTCAAAATTCACTACACCGGCACACTGACCGATGGTACTCAATTTGATTCATCTGAAGGTCAAGAGCCACTGGAGTTCAAACTGGGCGAAGGACTAGTGATTCCCGGTTTTGAGAGCAATGTTGCGGGTATGACAGTGGGTGAAAAAAAGAGCATCCACATCCCAGTCGATGAGGCCTATGGCCAGCGCAATGATGAGATGATGGAAGTGGTGGAGCGCCAACATTTTCCAGATGACATGAAGTTGGAGGTGGGTATGCACCTACAGACAGAGACCTTTGATGGCTCCCCTTATATGGTGGTGGTTGCTGAACTGAGCGACGAGAGTGTGACCGTTGATGGTAACCATCCATTGGCCGGTCAGGCGCTTAACTTTGATATTGAGCTGGTCAGTATCACTTAAAGCCGTTGGCTGAATTTGAGCTTATCCAGCGCTACTTTGCGCAGCTGACCCCGCCGCGTGAAGATGTTCCTCTGGGTATCGGGGATGATTGTGCTCTGCTACGTCTGCCTGATGGGTATGAGCTTGCCACCACCACTGATACCTTGGTGGCGGGTGTCCATTTTTTTGATGATGTAGCGCCTGAAACATTGGGTCACAAAGCGCTGGCCGTCAATCTGAGCGATCTGGCGTCGATGGGTGCCGAAGCGGCTTGGGTGACACTTGCGCTAACGTTAGACCGAACTGATGCGGCATGGCTGCAAGCCTTTAGCCGTGGTTTTGCTACGTTGGCTGCCGAGTTTAATGTGCAGCTGGTGGGCGGGGATACGACGCAAGGGCCGCTCGCCATTGGTGTGACAGCATTTGGTTTTCTACCCGCAGGTCAGGCGCTCAAACGCTCCACGGCGGAGGTGGGTGACCTGGTCTGTGTCACCGGTTCGCTGGGGGATGCGGCTCTGGCGCTACGTGCCTTGCAGGGTGATTTGCGAGCCAAACCCTTTCTGCGTGATCTACGGCACCGACTGGAGTCTCCGCAACCACGGCTGGCTGCCGGTCAATCTCTGCGGGGTTTAGCGCACGCTGCAATCGACCTCTCTGATGGCCTCATCTCCGACCTAGGGCATATTCTCAAACAGAGTCGAGTGGGTGTGACGTTGCAGTTGGCCGATCTGCCGCTCTCGCCCCAGCTACAGAGCTACCTACAATCAGATGATGATTTCGTTCTGCCGCTCGCGGGTGGCGATGATTATGAACTCTGCGTTACCGTGCCACCTGCTAAACTGCGCCAGGCGCAGCAACGTGTTGCCGATTTAACGGTGATTGGGCAGATTGACGCCGAGCCTGGAATGCGCCTACAGCGTCAAGATGGTTCACTATTGGAACAACAACTCACTGGTTATGAACACTTTGCCTAACAAACGCCCCAGCTCAATTAAACTACTCGCCTTTGGCCTAGGTGCGGGTTATTCGCCGGTGGCCCCTGGCACGATGGGGACGCTGGTTGCGGTGCCGCTCTATCTGCTGCTTGAGCCGCTCTCTCTCTTTGAGTATCTCGGTGTTGTATTTGCGATCTCTGTCATGGGTATCTGGATCTGCGGTTGGGCCTCTGAGGAGATGGGGGTGCATGATCATCCTGGCATCGTCTGGGATGAGATTGCCGGTTACTTGGTGACGATGATTGCTGCGCCCAGCGGCTGGCCTTGGGTGGTTGCCGGTTTTGTACTGTTTCGCTTCTTCGATATCCTGAAGCCTTGGCCGATTGGTGCTATAGATAAACATGTGCATGGTGGCCTGGGCATTATGTTGGATGATATTTTAGCGGGTCTCTTTTCGCTGCTGCTACTACAAGGGGCGGCAGCGCTGATTTTGTAAGAGGGTTTTCCGATGTGTCGGCACAGTGCCGCTCTATTGCTGCTTAGTCTATTGTTACTGTCGACACCCATGAGTGCCTTTGAGAGCATCCAGGTGATGGCGCTCTTCTCAGGCAAGGCGATGGTGATGATTGATGGTAAGCAGCGCATGCTTTCCGTCGGTGTCCCCTCCCCTGAGGGGGTGCTTCTAGTCACTGCGAATAGCCGAGGAGCGGTGCTGGAGATTGATGGTAAACAGCAGAATTACCAACTGGGCAGCCGAATTAGTACGCAATATAAACAGCGTGAATCTGCACCTGAGGCGAAGATCTGGCGCAGTGGCCACCGCTATCTTACTTCGGGATTGATTAATGGCCTGCCGGTGCGTTTTCTAGTCGATACCGGGGCCACATCGGTGGCAATGAGTTCAGTCGCGGCCAAGCGGTTAGGTATCCCCTATAAGTTGCGAGGGAGGCGGGTGGGTGTCAGTACCGCGTCGGGCCATGCCAAAGGTTATGCCATCAAACTTGATCGCGTTAAGGTGGGTGAGATTGAACTCTACAATGTCGGTGCTACGGTGATTGAAGGCAGCAGCCCTACAGAGATCCTTCTCGGTATGACCTTTCTAAAGCAGGTCACGATGGATGATCGGGGCGAGTTGTTGGTGCTGAGGAAAAGATTCTAGGGAACCTCTGATTAAGTCTGGTTGAATTTAGACTGAAATAAAACTGTTTCGATTTGTTTCGAAGTGAGCGGTAATAATTGCTCTATTGCCGCGATCTTCGGGGCGAATCGGGGCAGTTTTAACCAGTCTAAAACAATCATGACTTATTCAGAGGTTCCCTCGCCTCCCCTCTTTAAGTATTACTCGTGCTCTGGTGGGCGGCTGAGGGCCTGTAGGTCACGTGCCAGTAGGTTAGCATCACCCAGGTTGAGCTCGATTAAACGGCGTAGAAAGGTGATGCTGCCCATGTCGATTTGGTGGCAGCCGAGGCCGATGTGTTCCTCGTCGATATGTGCAATGGTGGTATGCATGCTGACGATGGTTTCGGAGCCGTCAAATTTAATCTCAAGCAGGGCTTCAGAGCCACTCTCTGCAGAGAAGGCTTCTGGTTTGTTTACGAGTGCCCCCTTCAGTGATATATCAATCAGCTGTGTCTGCCACTGCTGATCGCCCTGAGTTAGGGTGACAGGTGTATCAAATATAACTCGGTGAAAGTTACGGCGTTCATCATTTGACTGCATTTTGGTATCTCCGAGAATTTAACGCTAGTGACCAGATTGGAGAGGGTATGACAGAATTTGGATGTTGTCACTGTTTTGGCTCTGAAAAAAGAATAAAAAAAACCGCCATGCTGTGTAGCAGGGCGGCTTTATTGCTCAGCTCAGGCCTATTTAGCTGATCTCCTGTGCATCCAGGAAACGCTCGGCATCAAGTGCCGCCATACAGCCGGTGCCTGCGGAGGTGATCGCTTGACGATAGACGTGGTCGGTGACATCGCCTGCGGCAAAAACACCAGGAATGCTGGTCTGCGTTGCATGACCATCCATGCCACCTGCGGTAGTCAGGTAGCCATGCTCCATATCGAGTTGATCGATAAAAAGGTCGGTATTTGGCTTGTGGCCAATGGCAATGAAGACGCCCATTAGGTCGATATCTTTGGTTGAGCCATCTTTAACATTTTTGATGCGCATGCCGGTCACACCGCTCTGGTCGCCCAGAATCTCATCGAGCGTGGCATCCAGTTCAAGCGTGATGTTGCCATCTTTAGCCTTCTGGAAGAGTTGGTCGGAGAGGATCTTCTCTGAACGAAATTGGTCACGACGATGCACAATCACCACTTCAGAGGCGATGTTAGAGAGGTAGAGCGCCTCTTCAACCGCAGTGTTGCCACCACCGATGACGGCCACTTTCTGATTGCGGTAGAAGAAGCCGTCGCAGGTGGCGCAAGCGGAGACGCCGCGCCCTTTGAACGCCTCTTCAGATGGCATGCCGAGATATTGTGCTGATGCGCCAGTGGCGATGATCAGCGCGTCACAGGTGTACTCGCCCTGGTCGCCAGTGAGGCGAAATGGGCGCTGACTGAGATCCGCCTTGTTGATGTGGTCGATGATGATTTCGGTATCAAAACGCTCGGCGTGGAGACGCATGCGTTCCATCAGGTCAGGCCCTTGTACGCCCTCCTGGTCACCCGGCCAGTTGTCCACTTCAGTGGTGGTGGTCAGCTGGCCACCCTGCTGCATGCCGGTAACCAATACGGGGTTCATGTTAGCGCGGGCGGCGTAAACCGCTGCGGTGTAACCGGCCGGCCCTGAGCCGAGAATCAGCAGGCGACAATGTTTGGTTTCGCTCATGTGTGCTACTCCATCTGAAGTTGTTATTGCTGGCGATCATCTTATATAAAAGGAGATCAAAATAGTATTTTAGGGCACCTCTATTAATTTTGGGTGAGACAGATCCAGGTGCCCTTGGGGCATGAGATTCATAATTTTCAAGAGCAAGGCGCTAAGTGCTTGTAATAGTTGTTCTATTGCGAGCACTTAGCAACGCTGCCATTGGGGATTATGGGTTCAAGCTGCTCATCCATAAATTAATAGAGGTGGCCTTTAGTGTGTCGATACTACGCAATCATCAATTTGGCGTAAATAGGGTGAATGATTTGCTCGCTACCCTTGCAGAAAATGCAAGAAAGAAACTAAACTAGATATCAACGCTAACAGTATAAAACTAAAGCAAAACTTAAGAGGTATATGTGTCACAGGCGAGTTCAAAAAAGAGGCCGCAAAATGACCTCAAAGATCGTGTGGGACATGGCCTGCGTGAAGGTACGATGTGGATGCTGGTCTTTCTGGCGCTCTACCTGCTTCTTGCATTGGTCTCCTATTCACCACAAGACCCCGGTTGGTCCTACACCGGGCCGCGTGATGTTGTGGAGAATTCAGGTGGCGCCGCCGGTGCTTGGTTTGCCGATGTTCTACTCTACCTGTTTGGTTTTTTTGCCTATCTCTTTCCTGTGATAGTGGCTCGTAGTGGCGTGCTGGTGTTTCATCGTGCCAAATGTGAACAGCCGTATGAGCCAGATCTGAGGGCCATTGTTCTCAGCTGGGTCGGTTTTCTATTTATCCTCTCAAGTGGTGCGGGTTTAGCGACGCTCTATTTCCAGAGTTTTGGTGTGCCACTGCCGGCGGGCCCTGGTGGGGTGCTTGGCATCGCATTAAGTGGTTACTTGGTCACCATCATCAGTCTTGCTGGAACGACACTGCTGTTGCTTGCGCTATTTCTGGGCGGCTCAACACTGGCGGGGCTCTCCTGGTTTACCGTGATGGATCGATTGGGCGAGTTCACACTGCTCTCTATCTCTTGGCTCTCAGGCCGGATCAGCTGGTGGCGTGAACATCAAGCGGGTGCTGCCATCAGACGCCAACGGAATGAGGTGCTGAAGCAGGAGAGGGCGCGGGAAAAAACAAAAGCCCCGCTACGAATTGAGCCAGTGATGGAGGCGGTTGAGCCGAGCAAACGTGAAGAGCGTGAGCGGCAGGTGCCCCTGTTTGAGGCCGACCCCAATAGTGAGTTGCCGCCGGTGGCACTGCTCGATCCACCCAAGAAGAGCGGTATCAGCTACTCACAAGAGGCGCTACAGGCGATGTCGCGCCAAGTTGAATTGAAACTGCGTGACTTTGCTGTTGATGCCAATGTTGTCGCGGTCTATCCCGGCCCTGTGGTCACCCTGTTTGAGATTGAGCTGGCGGCGGGCCTTAAGGTGAGCAAGATTGTCGGTCTGGCGAAAGATCTTGCACGCTCCCTATCAGCCCACAGTGTGCGTGTGCAGGAGGCGATTCCCGGTAAGCCCTATATCGGTCTGGAGGTCTCCAATGAATCGCGTGAGATGGTCTATCTGAGTGAGGTGTTGAAATCGGCGGTCTATGATGATGCCTCTTCGGCGCTGACCTTGGCACTGGGTATGGATATCGCCGGACAGCCGGTGGTGGCGGATCTGGGCAAGATGCCGCATGTGCTGATTGCCGGTACCACCGGCTCCGGTAAATCGGTGGCCATCAATGCGATGATTCTCAGCCTGCTCTACAAAGCCAAACCGAGTGAAGTGCGACTGATCATGGTTGATCCGAAGATGCTGGAGCTCTCTGTTTATGAGGGCATTCCACATCTGCTGACCCCCGTCGTCACCGACATGGATGAGGCGGGTAATGCACTGCGCTGGTGTGTCGGTGAGATGGAGCGGCGCTACAAACTGATGTCTATGCTTGGGGTGCGCAGTATTGCCAGCTACAACCAGCAGGTGAAAGCGGCCATCGCTAAGGGTGAACCGATGAAAGATCCGCTGTTTCAGCCCGCCTCAGATGCGGTGATTGAGGCGATGCAGCACCCCACGCTAGAGCCGATGCCCTATATCGTCGTTGTCATCGATGAGCTGGCTGATCTGATGATGGTCGCACGCAAGAAGGTTGAGACGCTGATTGCCCGTTTGGCGCAGAAGGCGCGTGCTTGTGGTATCCATCTGATCTTGGCTACTCAGCGCCCATCGGTGGATGTATTGACCGGTCTGATTAAGGCCAATATTCCCACTCGTATCGCCTTCCAGGTTTCTGCTCGTGTTGATTCTCGTACGGTGCTTGATCAGATGGGCGCAGAGCATCTATTGGGCCATGGCGATATGCTCTATCTCGCCTCGGGTAAAGGGCAGCCACAACGCCTGCATGGTGCGTTTGTTGATGACGATGAGGTGCATCGCGTCGTTGAACATCTCAAAAAGTCCGGTCCACCTGATTATATCAATGCGGTACTAGAAACGCCGCAAGATAAGCTGCCTGGTATTGATGAGGATGATGCGGCAGGTGGTGAGGTTGAGAGCAGTGACAAACTCTATGATGAGGCGGTCTTCTTTGTCACTAAATCTCGCCGTGCCTCAATCTCCTCGGTGCAGCGCCAATTGCGTGTTGGATACAATCGTGCTGCGCGTCTGATTGAGGAGATGGAGCGTGTGGGTATTGTTGGCCCACCTGAGCATAACGGCGCACGCACTGTATTGGCACCCCCTCCGCAGGAGGATTAAAGGGGCTTAAAGTGAAACAAAAAAGCTATGGGTCTAATTCAAATTGAGGTAAATCACCGGCTTTGCCGGTGAGTCTTGAAACGGCTCTGCCGTTCTAGCGTGCATGTGCCCTCTGTGTTCTCTGTGGTTATATCTATTTTTAACCAGTTAGGCGGCTATTTTGCCTAGGCATGAGCACGTAACCAATAGCCCCTTTTAGGGGCTTTCCTCAAGCCTCCCGCGTGACTCCCTGCTGCTCGCCTAAAGCGCCTACTGTTGGTGTAGCGAAAGATTTCTGTAGGTGCGGCTTCAGCCGCACACGTTCGCCTTACAGGAATTGTTCCCAACAATTCCACTGCATTTGCTCCATCCATGGAGGTCAAGGCGAACCTACAAATGGAATGTTCCCTGTCCGCTAGCGGGGGTGTTTATTACTGCTTTTTACTGCGTTTCATGGGCGGTTTGTCGCCCCCTTTACGTGCCCGTTTGGCGGGGGCGTCACCTGCTGGTTGCTCTTTGTCTAGAGAGATTCTGAGTGGATGACCGCAGACACGCACTTTAATTAGATGCTGAAAAATCTCTTTTGGCATCCCCTCAGGCAGCTCAATGGTGCTGTAGCTGTCGTGCAGTTTGATGTGGCCGATATACTGCGCCTCAATGCCCGCCTCATTCGCGACGGCTCCAACAATGTTCTTTGGCTGCACTTCATGGTCATGGCCCACTTCGATGCGGTAGCGCACCATCTCTACGTCTGGGTTGTTCTCTTTTCTGCGTGGCTTGTCACTGCGCTCAGCACGCGGCTCCCGCTCTTTACGTGGGGCGCGTTCACCTCGCTCGCTACGTGTTCCGCGCTCATGAGGAGGGGGTCTATCATCACGTTCACGGCGGGTGCTTCTGTCGACCGGCTCACTCTTCATCTGTAGTGGGCGATCTTTCTGGGCCAAAAAGGCCAGTGCAGCAGCCAGCTCGCTGCCGCCAATATCATGCTCTTGCTGATACTGCTCGACCACATTCTCAAAGAACTTCAGATCTTGTGACTCAATGGTGTCGGTGATCTGCTGTTTAAATTGGTCGATGCGGTGGTTGGCCATATCTTTATGGCTTGGCAGGTGCATCTCGGTGATCGGCTGGCGAGTGGCGCGCTCAATGGTGCGCAGCATGCGTTTCTCACGCGGCGAGACAAAGAGGATCGCCTCGCCTTTTTTACCGGCACGTCCGGTACGGCCGATACGGTGAACGTAGGCTTCGGTATCGTAAGGGATGTCATAGTTGATCACGTGGCTGACGCGCTTCACATCCAGGCCGCGTGCAGCTACGTCGGTGGCGATGATGATGTCGAGTGATTTTCGCTTCAGGCGATCAACGGTCTTTTCACGTTGATTTTGTGGAATGTCGCCATTCAGTGGTGCGCAGGAGTAGCCACGTGCCTCAAGTTTCTCGGCCAGCTCAGTGGTGGCGTTTTTGGTGCGTACGAAGATGATAACGCCGTCAAAGGGTTCAACTTCCAGAATACGCGTCAAGGCATCCAGTTTGTGGCTGCCGTTGACCTGCACAAAGCGCTGGGTGATGGTATCAACCGTGCTGGTTTTACTCTCGATTTTGATCTCAACGGGGTTCTTTAGGTGGCGCTGTGCCACCTTGCGGATCTCTCGTGGCATGGTGGCGGAGAAGAGGGCGACCTGGCGGCTCTCAGGGGTGTGTCCCAGGATCCAATCGACATCATCGATAAACCCCATCTTCAACATCTCATCGGCCTCATCCAGCACCAGTGCCTGTAACTTGTTCAGCTTCAGCGTTTCACGACGAAGATGATCCATCACGCGTCCGGGGGTGCCGACCACGACATGCACGCCGCGTCTTAGGTGCTGTAGCTGAATGCCCATTGATTGGCCGCCGTAGATTGGCATGACATGAAAGCCCTTCATGTGACGTGCGTAGGTCTGAAATGCCTCTGCCACTTGGATCGCCAATTCGCGTGTCGGTGCCAGCACCAAAATTTGTGGCTGCTTTAGTGAGAGGTCAATACGGCTCAATAGTGGCAGTGCAAATGCAGCCGTTTTGCCGGTGCCGGTTTGCGCTTGGCCCAGTAGGTCACGTCCATCAAGCAGTGGTGGAATGCTCTCCGCCTGAATGGGGGAGGGGGCTTCATAACCGACCTCACTAATAACTTTCAGTATAGGAGCGGAAAGCGACAGCTGATCGAAGGTGACGGAAGATGACATGGAGGGGCCTCATTAAGGTGTTTGAACTGCGCTGCACTGGTGCGCAGTGAACCGGCCATTATACACGTTTCAAGGTGGCGCGTATGGTGTAAAAGGATTCTAAATCAACACAATAGCGCTTTTTATTACAAAAAGGGGGATCCACTCCATTGGCCTAATATGGTGTAGGTGCACATTCATGTGCATGTTTGCATGTTTGCAGGTTCGGCTGGTCGCATAAATGCGACCCTACGCGAGCATAAATTGTCTGGAGTGGAAAAAGGCCAATGAAGTGGAGACCCCTTATTATAAATAGGTGAGCAGCCTCTCTGCTGAGGGGAGTCATTTGAATAGCTCTATTCATGACATCAGAGATGTTCTGCTCAATATGTGGTGAGTGATATACTTCGCCGATGTCCGAACAGAACCCAGAAAATGACACTTACGATGAGCGCTTTGCCAGTTTAGGGCGGCTTTATGGTGCTGCCGCAATGCCTATCTTGCAGCAGATGCATGTCTGTGTAGTGGGGTTGGGTGGGGTCGGCTCCTGGGCGGTTGAGGCGTTAGCGCGTAACGGTGTGGGTGCCATTACCTTGATCGATTTTGATGAGGTATCGCTATCAAATATCAATCGCCAACTCCCAGCGCTGACAGAGACGGTCGGTGAGAAAAAGTGGGCGGTACTGCAACAGCGTATAGTCAGTATTAACCCGGCCTGCCGTGTCACCATCGTGGATGATTTTGTCACTGATCGTAATGTCAGGCAGCTGCTTTCACCTGAGTGTGGCTTTGACTATGTCATTGATGCGATTGACAGCATCATGTTCAAAGCTGAAATAATCCATCAATGCAGACGTAATAAAATAGCTGTTATTACCATTGGTGGTGCCGGTGGTGTGACCGATCCAACACAGATTGAGATCGCTGATCTGGTGCGTGTGACCAATGATCCACTGGCGGCCAAAGTGCGGCATCGCTTGCGCAGCCATCATGACTTCAGTCAAAACCCGAGGCGCACTTTTCGTATTGAGTGTGTCTTCACACGAGAGCAGAAGCGCTATCCAAAAGATGACGGCACCATTGGTTATCAAAAACCAGGCATCCATGGTGTTTCACTCGATTGTCGGTTTGGTTATGGTTCTGCGGCTTATGTCACGGCCAGTTTTGGTTTTGCTGCGGCGGCAAGAGTGGTCAATCGAACGTTGAAGAGAAAACTGGCCAAGTAATAATTACGGTGGAGCTTCCTTAATTGACGCTATTGTTGTGAGTGGCTACACGTGAATGTACGTATTACTGTACATGTAAAATTGAAGAGGTTCCTATGGACGCTATAAGTTACACAGTTGCGCGTGCAAATTTAGCTAAAACAATGGAAAAGGTCTGTAATGATCATGAACCGATTATTATCACCCGCAAACGAGAGTCCCCTGTAGTGATGATCTATTTAGAAGATTATCAAGCTATGGAAGAGACAACCTGTCTCATGCGTTCACCTGCTAATGCCCGGCAGCTACTTGAATCAATCGCTGAACTTGAGGCTGGAAAAGGTGTTGAGCGAGAGTTGCTTGAATGACACTCACATTTCCCTCAAATGCTTGGGGTCACTGCTTATATTGGCAAAAAACAGATAAAGCCATCTTGAAGAGATTCAACGCGCTCCATTTGAAGGTGTTGGCAAGCCAGAACCATTTAAAGCATAGCCTCTCTGGCTACTGGTCAAGACGCATTAATGATGAGTACAGAATCGTCTATAAAGTGACTAATGATAGCCTCTTAATTGCTCAGCTCCGTTATCATTACTGAATTCTTTCCTGTTCTCTATCCGGGGATTAGGATTAAAAACGGGGCCCTAAGGCCCCGTTTTTAACACTTCATATGGCCTTAAGGCTTAGAAAGTCTTACCCCAAGTGACGAAGACCAGCGCGTCATCGGTGGGTATGTCGTCACTGTCACTGTTCGCCTCTTTGCCAGCTTTTGAGAAACTCATGGTGAAATCACCAAAATCACCGGCGCTCTTGCCAATATCAATTTGGTAGTGGCTGTAACTGGTGGAGTTACTGCTGCTGTCATTGGTGAAATCATAGCTGCCAGCGGTAATGCCTAAGCTGAAATCTTGAGGCATATCAACGCTAAGCGCGGCATAATAATAGACATCTTCGGAGACAAATTGATCGGTATCTTCATCTGCATCACCATCCAGGGTGTAGTTGACACCCAGTGTGAGCACGTTATAGCTGGCGCTAACGGCTAATTCGGTGAAATCAGCATCGGCAGACTCTGTGTAGCCGTAGTAGATCAATCCGACATCGTAACCAAAGTCAGCCACTTCACCAGCGTAACCGGCATAAAAATCGACTTCGTGTCCACCGCTGACGTTGGATGTCCAGGTGCCGACATAGAGGCCGCTTGAATGGGCGGCATCAATACCGCCGGAGATGGCTGATGCATTGGCTGTTTGAGTAGCACCACGCCAGACATAGTTACTGCCGGCAGCGATGTTGGTGCTCATCTCTAGATCCGCTGCACTCCCCTGAAAAGAGGTGGCTGCAAGTGCGATGGCTCCGCTGGCCAGAATCAGTTTCTTTAATTTCATTTCGAGCTTCTCCATAAAGTAACAGTCAATTTCAAATAACTCTACTGCCGGGGATGGCAGCACTTTGTAATACTCATATGCACAGTGTGTGCCAATAGTTTGATTCACTTTGAAGTGGTGTGCCGAGGGGGCTATTATCGATAGTTAGGGGCATGTGCGCTATTCTGGTGCGCTATAAGGGGGCGTGGTCGCACCAGAATGGCACGGATTACGTGTTGGTTATAGTAGATGATCTGTGTGGCACGGGGGAGGGTATCAAATCAGTGCTTCCCTGACCTGATTTAGGGGGCGCGTCAAGGTGGGTGAGGGTGAAAAAAACCGAGCCAAAAGGCCCGGTTCCATATGCTTAGAATTTGATGCGTAAACCAGCCAGATAGCCCATATCAACATCATCCTCATCGGTATCGCCAATCTCTGCAAACAGACTTACATTTTTTTGCGCAGGAAATTTGTAGGTGACGTTGGCATACCACTCTTGAACAGTGTCTGCACCACTAGCATCGGGGTCGAGCGTGTTCAAACCCAGTGCGACTTTGGTGCTCTTGGCGACGGGGACAACGACAGCAACATTGTACTGTTTTGATACATCCTCAATGTCACTATAATCAGCTAAAACCTTGGCCATGCCAAAATCGTAAGCGGCACTGACACCCCAGGTTTTAACGCTATCATCGTATAGCCGTTGGCTTTGAACATACGGCCAAGTGAGTTAAGTGTTGGAAAGTGCTGAGCGTGACAAGCAGAGCAGGACTGACTTGTCTGCCTGGAAAAAGCGGGGATCGCCTTACTCTCAGCGGGAAGCATAAAAAACACGACCTGAGCGACAATCAAGGTCGAGAGTAGATGGTTTCTGAACGTTCTGGAAATTGACATTGTTCTACCTCTATGGAAGATTAATATTCAACCTGGATATTTCATAATTTATGAATTATTGGGGTTAGATGTCCACATGGCATGGATGACTAAAACAATAGATTTGGAGAGCGAGTAGAGATGTGTGGAATTTTGGTGTAACAGACGACCCCTCTGCCTCACCGCTTCCGAAATGTTTCAATCCTGTATCTGCTCCCCAGTTTTGCAATCAGCCTACCTTAACCATGCAAACGCCATGGATTATAACTACCCTCCCCTGTCTATCGAGTGACGGGTGCATTACAAACATGTAATGCCGCGGTCATCTTCATGGCAGGTAGCATGGGTTACACTATCCGGAAGTCACGCGTTGGAAAGTGCTTACGATGAAACTATTGATTGTTGAAGATGAGATCAAAACAGGTGAATATCTCAGGCAGGGGCTGAGCGAGTCCGGTTTTGTCGTCGACCTCTCCCATAACGGACTGGATGGTCACCAGATGGCAATGGCGGGACACTACGATATGCTCATCCTCGATGTGATGCTGCCAGATATGGATGGCTGGCAGATCCTTAGATCACTACGCAACGCCGGAAAAGAGATGCCCATACTCTTCCTCACCGCCCGTGACAGTATTGACGACAGGATAAAGGGGTTAGAGCTGGGAGCCGATGATTATCTCGTCAAACCCTTCGCCTTCGCTGAGCTGCTGGCGCGTGTCCGCACTCTGTTGCGTCGCAGTACAACCCCCGTCACCGAGTTGAGACTGAGTATCGCCGATCTGGTGCTGGATCTGGCTCGTCACCGCGCCAGCCGGGGTGGCAAACGCATCTATCTGGCCACCAAAGAGTTCGCTTTGCTGGAGCTGCTGGTTCGCCGCCAGGGTGAGGTGCTGCCCCGCTCCCTGATCACCTCCCAGGTCTGGGACATGAATTTCGATAGTGATACCAATGTCATCGATGTCGCTATACGCCGCCTTCGCGCCAAGATTGACGATGAGTTTGATCTCAAACTGATTCAGACCGTGCGCGGCATGGGTTACATGATCGACACGCCAGAGCGGTCATAGATGGGAAGGCCCACCTCTCTCACGTCCCGGCTAACATTATCATTCGGCGCTGTCGCCATGGTTGGATTCCTTACCTTCGGCTGGATCATTGAGCACTCCCTTGAGAACCACTTCAGGGTGAATGATATCAAGGAGCTAAAGATGATCGCCCAGGCAGTGGAGCGCTCTCTTCTCACACTGCAATCCAATTCTGATCTGATGCGGGTCAAACAGCGCTTCGACGATCTTATGGTGGGGCATCACGGCCCGCTGCTACGTATCAGTGATGCATCAGGGCGAGCGCTATATACCAGTCCCGGCCCCGATCTCTCCCTGGTAACATCTTCCATCCCCGGTCAACTTCCGCAGAGCAGCGTACGGCGGTGGAGTGACGCTAAACACAACTACCGTCTTCTCATTCAACAGGTCGCAGGGAGAAATGATGGCCCATACACCGTCATCGTTGCCGTTGCCATCGACTTCCATCTCCATTTCCTGAAAAATTTCCGCCGCACCCTCTGGTTCATGGTTATGGGCGGCATTCTCATCATGGGAGTTATGGGTTGGATTGCGGTACGGCATGGCCACCGTCCACTGCGTCACATGGTTGATCAGATCAGCCACGTTAGCGCCAACAAGTTAAACAGTCGCCTATCTCCTGAGAGAGTCCCGATTGAACTCACAGAGCTGGCCGTGTCGTTCAATGAACTGTTGCAGCGTATGGAAGAGTCCTTCAACCGGCTCTCCAACTTCTCCGCCGATATTGCCCACGAACTGCGCACCCCCGTCACCAATCTGATGACCCAGACTCAGGTGGCCCTCTCCCAGGCGCGTAGCGTGGAGGAGTATCAGGAGGTCCTCTACTCCAATATTGAGGAGTATGAGCGCATGGCGCAGATGATCGGTGACATGCTCTTTCTGGCCAAGGCCGACAACGGCCTGAATCCGCCCATTACGGAAGATATCGATCTGAAAAGCGAAGTACGCAACCTGTTCGATTACTACGAGGCTTGGGCGGAGGAGCGTCATGTCTCATTGACTCAGGATGGCGAGGCTCATGTTCAAGGTGACCGCCTGATGCTGCGCCGCGCCCTTAGCAACTTGCTCTCCAATGCCATCCGCCACACACCAGCAGGCAGAAGCGTGCGTGTAAAACTGGGCAGTGGTGAAAAAGGTGTCTCTATTGAGGTACAAAACCTTGGAGAGCCGCTCCCTGTTGAGCATCACACCAGGATTTTCGACCGCTTCTATCGTATCGACTTGTCACGCCAGCGCAGTGGTGAAGGTGCGGGATTGGGTCTGGCCATTGTCAAGTCAATTGTTGAGACTCATGGTGGAAAGATTGTGGTCACCGCGAATGAGGCGGGTACACAGTTCCGAATCACACTGCCTGTTTCAGAGAGCATAAAACATCATGATTTGTTCTAGGGTTTCTACTCTCTGACGGCCTCCTGCAAAGGATCGCCCGCTTTAAGCAACTGAAAATCAAACCTGACCAGCACTCTGGCACGGCTCTCCATGGGGAAGATGCACTTCTTCCACTATGTGCCGGCACAGGGGGCATTGAGGGTTTCCATACTCAGTTCATTCTCACTCTGTGCAACGATGGAGGTCACAGCGGCATCACTGGAGGCGCTTGATAGAAACAAAAGTGTTACGTGCTTTACGCTAGATTCATTAGTTGACCGCTCCATTCTGATACAAGTTGCTGAAATGAATACTATTGGCATCGATGTATTGCTTCACTTGCTGGGTGAGCCACGCTACGAGGCGAATTGCACGTTTGCGGCGGCGCATGACTGCGTTGTAACATCTTGGAATAGATCCACTATTCCGTGTCGTTACGTCTTGCCTACATGGGCGTAGGTAAGGAACGTGAGCAGGAGCGGAAGCTTTGTCCTACACCACCGCAAACGCACACTTCATCCCGTCCAACTGAGGATTTTAGGTTTATCATGGCAAGGTCAAGGGCATAAAAAAAGCTGGCAGGCATTACGCCCGTCAGCCTTAACTTATGTTGCTGTTAGTTCAGATCAGAACTTCAGTTGACCCCATACCCACAGTTTGTTGGTATCTTTCTTGGATGCCAAATCGTCACCCTCTTTATAGCTGGCATATTTGATGCCGGCACTATAGTTTTTGCTGAACTTTTTAGCTGCTAGCAGGTTGAGTTCTGTGCCGTAGTCGTCGCCACCTTCATCAGATTTGTATTGATGATAAACAGCCAGCAACTTGATTCCGGCTGGCTTGGCGCCAATGGTGACGTAATTATCGACTAGGCCAGCATTTGGAGTGGAAAGGAACATATCTGCCCAACCGTTGAATGCATGCTTGGTTGCCAGAACTGTCTGGAAGCCATAGGTGCCGTTGGCACCTTCGCCATTACTGCCCAGTTTTTCCTGAGCAACCTTCAGCATTATGCCCGCGAATTTTCCGCCCAGCTCAACCTTGGTATAGCTGGCATCCACTTCACTGCCGGCGTCTGCATAATCGTTCTGCTTGGCATACTCAAGGTTATAGAGCAGTGTGAAGTCACCCAGCGCCTGTTTGCCGTCAAAGCTGAGTCCCAGTGTTTTACTGTCACCAGCAGGACTATCTAGATTCAAATCCAGCAGATAGGCATAACCGGTAATTTTTCCGAAGGACAAGCCATTGTAGCTGGCATTTATCACATGAGATTCAGACGGGGTCTCAGCACCGACGATATTGTAAGCCCGTTGAACATAGCCATAGATCAGGGTGGTGTCTTGGATCGAGGTATTGGCAAGAACCAGTGCGTTATAGACCTGCTCGGTCTGGCGCCATCCGACGTTACCGACAAAGCGGGCGTTGTCGAGGATCACGCGCTGACGACCCAGTTTGACAGAGGTGTCGGCCAGTCCTGAGTAGCTAACCCAGGCCTGGTTGAGGCGGCTCAGCTCAGGATCGGCTACTGTATCGTAGTCGGTTTCATTGTTTGTAAAAGGACCTGGGGCATAGTATTCATCACCGGTATTGAGTGTAGTGGTGTGGGTCATCTCGGCAAAGGCCTTGAAACCCGCAAAATCACCCGTGAGATAACCAAGCCTAGTGCGTAGAGTCAAGGCTTTGGCATTATCCTTATTAGCGGCATCATCCTGATCGACAGTCTCACTCCGCAACCGCATATCGACCGACGGCTTGCCCCCGACAAGGGCTTCAGTAAAGGTGCCTGCCTGTGCCGTTGGCACCAGCAGGAAGCCGGCACTTGCCAGTACCATGATTTGTGTCTTTTTTACCATCTTCATAAACTCCTGAAACGTTGTTTAAAACCCGATAGATATATGTAATTTAGCTTATCCAACCACGTTCATGATACGTCATAGTATGGAAAAACTTTCTTGATGAGTGTCAATTATACAAAAAATAATTATTGTTGTATTTATGCAACGCAAGTGTTCCCTCAAGCGAGATCTTTGATCTCATGATACAAAACGGGACATCCCAGTCACCCTTTTGCAATCGATCTTCGACAACCTATTATGCCCCGGACGTCCTGGTCACTGGCTCTACGCTACAACATCGTAAACTCGTTGCAGCTCCGCGCCAGCTCCCAACCTGACTTGACGCCGTGTTCGGGTGCCTACTTCACATCCCCTCTGGCGCTAGGCGCACGACGGGTATGTGGTGCGGCCTCACGGCTACCGGGGTCTAACCGCCTTCGTTTCACTCTCCATGGCGGTCAGCGAAGGATGTCCAATTCCGTTTTTACCTTAAGCCCGTAGTTCTACTTTGTAAAATTCCACAAAGAGCTAAAAATGCGGAATTTGTAGGTTGGGCTGAGCCTGTGAAGCCCAGCCTTGTATCTCTCTCAATACCTTGATTAGCTATCAGAGTATCAGGGGATGTGATGAGCTTGGACCCACCCTTAGACTTAGAGTCTGTTTCGTAGATTCCCGCGATAGGGTGAATCATCCTGGTTAGGCTATCTCTATTCAATGGCGCACCCGGCGGGCGGGTATGCCATTCTGACAGGATTGTTATGGGTAGTAGACACCGCCTTTGTGTTTTTTACCGTCAGCGGTTTTGAACAGGATCATCATCTGGTGTTTGCCCTTGTGACCCAAGTCATAACCTGCCATCAGCCAGTCACCCATTTTCATGCTCTTTTTGGTCTCTGATTTTCCAGAGGGGTGTTTCACTTTGGTGTTCATGACGATGTTGCTGAGTACCTTGCCCTCTTTCTCAACCTTGATCATGAAGTCATGAGTGCCGCCCATCTCCTTGCCGGGTTTTGCTTTCATGATGTGGAAAGTGACGGTGTAACCATCAATCTCTTTTTTCTTCAGGAACATGCCGCCCATCTTTGCGTCATGACTCTTGTGATCCGCGCCATCGTGCATTTTATGATCCATCTCGCCAGATGACATTTTGTGGTCTGCACCCTGGTTCATATGATCCATGCTGCCTGATTGCATTTTATGATCCCCATGATCATGTTCTCCAGCGGCAAAGACGACGGGGGTCATAGCCAAAAATCCACACAATGCAAAAGCTGCAATGGGCTGTTTTCTCTGTTTCATCATTTTTTCCTCTTGATTGGACAATGGATAGTTACTCTGAAGGTTTATGAAATCGTTCTTGCATCTGCAACACCATGCCGTAGATGACAGGCAGTACCAGCAGGCAGAGCAGGGTGACGGTGATCATGCCACCCACCATCGGGGCAGCGATGCGCTGCATCACCTCGGAGCCGGTGCCTGAACTCCACATGATCGGCAGCAGACCGGCGATGATGGCGGTGGCTGTCATCGCAATGGGTCGTACTCGCTCTGAGGTGCCCGTATGTACCGCATCCATAATCTCACTGGCGGTTAATCTCCCCCCTTTATCTCGGTGACGACGGGCGATCTCCTGGTCGATAAAGGTGAGCACCAGCACACCAATCTCCGCCGCCACCCCAGCCAGGGCGATAAAACCGACCGCCACGGCCACCGACATGTTGAAGCCGAGGTAGTGGATCAGCCAGAAGCCGCCGATCAGCCCGAAGGGGATGGAGAGCATCACCACCAGCGGTTCGGTGATGTTTTTGAAGTTGAAGTAGAGCAGCAGGAAGATCAGCAGCAGGGTGCCAGGAACCACGATACGCAACCGCTCCTCAGCCCGCTCCATATACTCAAACTGCCCTGACCAGATGATGGTGTAACCGGCGGGAATCTCCACCCGACTCTCAACCACCTGCTTTGCTTTAGCCACATAACCGCCAATATCAGAGGTTTTGATATCGACATAGATCCAGGCGTTGGGGCGTGAGTTTTCACTCTTGATGCTCGGTGGGCCGCGCCGCAGTTGCAGATCAGCCACCAGTGAGAGCGGGATCTGTGCGCCGGTGGGGGTCGGAATCAGCACCCGTTTCAGGCTCTCGATGTTGTCGCGCAGATCCCTGGGGTAGCGCAGGTTGACTGGGTAACGCTCCAGCCCCTCGACGGTGTGGGTAACATTCATGCCACCGATGGCGGTTTGAATCACATCCTGCACATCGCCCGTGGTCAGCCCATAGCGGGAGGCCTCTTCCCGGTCAATGTCGAAGTCGAGGTAGTAGCCTCCAGCCGCCTTATCTGCAAAAGCAGAGAGGGTATCCGGCATCTGGGTCAGCGCCTGCTCAATCTTGCCCGCAACCTCCTCCAGCACATTCAGATCCGGCCCACTCACCTTGATGCCGATGGGGGTCTTGATGCCGGTGGAGAGCATGTCGATACGGGTCTTGATCGGCATCGTCCAGGCGTTGGCCAGCCCTGGGAACTTGATCGCCGCATCCATCTCATCCATCAACGCCTTGGTGGTTTTGCTCGGGTCGGGCCACTCGGAACGATCCCTCAATCTGACGGTAGTCTCCAGCATCGCCAGCGGTGCCGGGTCGGTGGCAGTATTGGCGCGTCCCACCTTGCCAAAGACGTGATGCACCTCCGGGAAGCTCATCAAGATCTTGTCGGTCTGCTGCATCAGCTCCTTGGCTTTGGTGATGGAGATGCCGGGATAGGTGGTCGGCATGTAGAGGATATCGCCCTCATCCAGCGGCGGCATAAATTCACTGCCAAGCCGCTCCAATGGGTAGCTGGTGGCGGCCAGTAGGCCCACGGCAAAAGCCAGGGTGATCCAGCGAAAGCGAATCGCCTGTTTCAATACCGGCGCATGCATCCAGTGCAGGATGCGGTTTACCGGATTTTTGGCTTCAGGCATGATCTTGCCGCGAATGAAAAAACCCATCAGTACCGGCACCAGCGTGACGGCCAGTATGGCTGAGGCGGCCATGGCATAGGTCTTGGTAAAGGCGAGTGGTGCAAACAGCCGTCCCTCCTGCGCCTGCAAGGTAAAGACCGGCAGGAATGAGACGGTAATGATCAGCAGCGAGAAGAAGAGTGCCGGGCCGACCTCGCGGGAGGCATCACCAATCGCCCCCCAGCGTTCGGCGCTGGTTAGCTCCCCCCCTTTGCGAACACCGGCATGCTCCAGATGTTTATGGGCATTCTCAATCATCACAATGGCACCATCCACCATGGCTCCGATGGCGATGGCGATACCACCCAGCGACATGATGTTGGCGTTGATACCCTGAGTTTTCATGATGATGAAGGCGATCAGAATGCCGATCGGCAGGGTCAGAATGGCCACCAGTGCAGAGCGGGCGTGCAGCAGAAAGAGGATGCAGATGAGGCTGACCACAATCGACTCTTCGATCAGCTTCTCAACCAGATTCTCTACCGCCCGTTCGATCAGGTCACCCCGGTCGTAGACCGGCACGATCTCAACCCCTTCAGGCAGCCCTTTCTGTAGCTCGGCCAGCTTCTCACGCACCCGCTCGATGGTCGCCATGGCGTTCTCACCATAGCGCATGATCACCACGCCACCGGCCACCTCACCTTCACCATTCAGCTCAGCGGCACCCCGGCGCAGATCGGGGCCGATCTGGACATTAGCGATATCCTTTATACGAATCGGCGTACCATTCTCATCCACCCCGACCGGGATCACCTCCAGGTCACCAATGGATTGGATATAACCGAGGCCGCGCACCATGTACTCCGTCTCGGCCATCTCGATCAGCTTGCCGCCGACATCGTTGTTGGAACGCTGAATCGCCCGTTTCACCTTCGATAGCGGAATGTTGTAGGCGAGCAGTGCGTTGGGATCGACCTCCACCTGATACTGTTTGACATGGCCGCCGATAGAGGCGACCTCGGAGATCCCCTCCACCGTCTGCAACGGGTAGCGCAGATACCAATCCTGTAGTGAGCGCAGTTGCGCCAGATCGTGCTGGCCGGTTCTGTCCACTAGGGCGTACTCGTAGATCCAGCCCACGCCAGTGGCATCCGGCCCCAGTGAGGGGGAGAGTCCCGACGGCAGGCGGGAGCTGACGTAGTTGAGATACTCCAGCACCCGCGCCCGCGCCCAGTACATATCAGTACCATCTTCAAAGATGATGTAGACGAAACTGTAGCCGAAGAAGCTATAGCCGCGCACCACCTTGCTTTTGGGTACCGCCAGCATGGCGGTGGTGAGTGGATAGGTGACCTGATCCTCCACCACCTGAGGTGACTGACCGGGGTACTCAGTGAAGACGATCACCTGTACATCCGAGAGGTCAGGAATCGCATCCAACGGAGTGTTTTTTACCGCCCAGATGCCTGCTACCAGAATGATGAAGGTAGCGATCAGTACCTGGAACTTCTCCCGTAGCGAGGCGTTGATGATGGCCTGGATCATGGGTGACCTCCAGCTTCATCGTCCATCGACATATCATCCATCTCCATATCAGACATATCTACATTCTCAGTCGCAGACTCTGCCGCCATCGCCGCCATCATCTTGGCCGTCGCCTCACGCAGTTTGGATTCAGAGTCGATCAGGAACTGACTGGAGGTGACCACCACTTCACCCGGCTCCACGCCGTCTAAAATCTGAGTGTAACCACCCGCACTCACACCCAATATCACCAACCGTGGTTCAAACTTACCGGGCTCACGCACCACAAACAGCTGCTCACGGGAGCCTGAACGGATAATAGCCTCAGAGGGAACAACCGCCGCATTGGGTTGCTCATCAACATGCAGCACCACATTGGCAAACATGCCGGGTTTTAGCACCAGATCGGCATTGTCAAACTCCAACCGCACGCGCACCGTGCGGCTCTTCTTCTGCATGGTGGGGTGGATAAAAGTGACCTTGCCGGTAAAAGCACGGCCCGGTGCTGCACGTACCGTCATCTCTGCACGGTCACCAATCTTCATCCAGGGGAGATCATCCTCATAGATATCAACATTGACCCAGATGCGGCTCAGGTCAGCAATCAGATAGAGCTCATCCTTGGGTGTAATGTACTGACCATCACGCGCACCAATATGCATGATGTGCCCGGCAAAGGGTGAGTGGATATGTAGCCGTTTTTTGATCTTACGGCTTTTCTCCAGCTCCTTAATCTGATGGGCAGGCATATCAAACAGCTCCAGTCGCTCACGTGAGCTTCGTAGCAGATTCTTCGCTGATTTTTTCATCCGCCCCACTGTGCTGTTACGCACCGCCTCCCAGTTCTCCAGCGCCACCAGATACTCCCGCTGTGCAGCGACCAAGTCCGGGGAATATAACCCCAGCAGAATGGTGCCTTTATTGACCCGCACCCCGGTCTCATCCACCATCAACTGCTCAATCCAGCCCGATGTCTTGGGATGCAGACGAGCCAATCGCTCCTCATTAAAATCCACCCGCCCCAGGGCCTTTAGCTGGCGAGCCAAGCTGCGCAGCTTTACTTTAGCCGTACGAACACCGATGTTCTGCACGGTGACAGGGTCAATCTTCACCGTGCCTGCCGGTTCATCCCCACCATCGCCGTTATCGGCGTAGACGGGCAGGTAATCCATGCCCATACCATCTTTGGCAGGCGTTGGTGAGGTGATTGACGGATTCATCGGGTTACGCCAAAACAGCACCTTACGTTCAGACGGTTGCCCCCCCGTCTCTGCGAGTGGTAGTGGAGAGCCAGCGTTTGACAGCCAATAGCCACCAGCAAAACCCAGACCCAATGCGGTGGCAAGTGCAACCGTAATCAATGGTTTACTCATAAATCTTCTCCTCGCCAACAGCAGCAACCAATCGGGCGCGCGCCTGATTAGCGCCACTCAAGGCTTTCCAGTATTCGGTTTCATAGTTGTAGAGTGTGGTTTGGCTGCGCACCAGATTGAGAAAATCGACGCTGCCCACCTGATAACCCGCCAGCATCGCATCTACAGTCTGGCGAGCCAGGGGAATGATCTCTTGCTTAAAGAGCTGTGCCTGCTCACCGGCACGTTGGTAGTCGGTGATCGCCTGTTGCACATTTGAGGCGATTTGGTTGTGAAGATCTTCTAGTTGATACTTCTGCTGCATCCACTGCGCCTGACGCTGATCAACCGCACGATCCTGCTTACGCCCGGTATAGATGGGTAGATTCATACTGACCATAATAGAGCCAAAATCAGCCCGGCTGCTGCCGTCGGGGTTATCACCGCCACGTAGGCCATAAGCCACCCCCACATTGAAATCAGGTGCATAGCTCTTTTTTGCCAGATCGACGCGGCTACGTGCCGCCGCCAACTGCTCTCTCCCTGTCGCCAGACGCGGATGCCCCGTTTCGGCACGCATTTGTAGTGTCGCCACGCTTTGCAGTGTAGGTAATTTTTCATCTACTGAGCTGGGTAGTTGAACCGGCATTGCCACAGGACGATCCAGCAGCCTGTTGAGGCGTGTCGCTTCGTTCTCCCGCATATTCTGAATGCGGAGTGTGAGGTCATTCAATTTTGAACGTTCAAGCTGGGCCAACAGAATGTCTTGTTGCAGCCCCCGCCCAACTTGGTAACGTGTCTCCGCCACCACGACAAACTGTTCCAACAGCCTCTGGTTGCGGGCAATCACCTCCAACATTCGATCTAGATAGAAGAGGTTCCACCACACCATTTTGATATCTTGAACCAGCTGTAAGCGTCGTTCTGCCACCTCCGATTTTGCCGCACTCGCCTCATATCCAGCAGCTTTAGAACGCAACGCCAGCTTGCCGGGATAGGGCAGCATCTGAGAGAGTCCCACCTGTAATTGCGTCATCCCCTCCTGGGTGAAAGAGAGGCTGTCGAGCGGGACGTTAAGCGTTTTTATTGAGAGTCGGGGATCGCGCAGTGCACCCACTTGGTCTGGTATGGTTGCCAATGCCACAGCCCGTGCCTCAATAGCAGCCAGAGTGGGGTTGCGGGTCAGTGCCTCTGCCACTGCCTGTTCGACAGACAGTCCCTCGTCAGCCCATATGGCAGTTGAACTTAATGCCAATACACCGACCAATATCAGACGCAGAGATGTGATGAAAAGATCACAAAATCGAAAATACATAGAGTTACTCCTCGATTCTCTAAACACGAATACCCCTTCAGCAGGATAATTTAGGAAGCAGCATACGTAGGGTGGGCACGTTTTTTTGTGCCCACCATGCTCCCGTGTCGTGCAATGGGTGGGTACACAAAACGTACCCCCCTACGGATTGGCAGAGAGAACCGATCAACCGATGCACAAAGTGCAGCAAATAGTTAAATCATAAGCGCGCGTGAGATGCGCCGCATCAGAGCCAAGCCATCATAAATTGATGGTTGGAATTGCATGATTAATTATCGAGGAGGTTTGATTTCAGCCGAGAGGTCAATGACCGGCCAAGAGGGGGAGTAGAAGTGGATAAACAGTGTAGAAGGTGCAGAGCGTGCTATCTCGGTAGCAACGATCGTTGCAGCAGGACAACAAGCGGCGCTGTTACAGCAATCATCCAATATATTATCGCTGGCATCCGCATCAGAAGCGTGTTGATCACCCATCTTATGCAGGGTGTGGTGATCCATGGATGATGTGGCTTGTTGGTGAGAGTGAACCATACTCGCCATGGCATAGGAGAGCATGACTGGCTGAAACATCAGAGTGATGATCAGCAGTAGTTTAGTCATGCTTTTGCCCACTGAGTTTGCCATAACCGAAAAGTACGCCCCTTTTTTACTCACTGCAAGCCAATTTTGCTACATCAACCCTAACATTATAGAGAACCTACGGAAATCTGAGGCCGGAACGATAGATTAGTTCCCGTTGACATAAAAACCGGTAAAGCGGTAAAGGGATCCGGTACCTTTTACGTCGTTTGTCGGTGCTTACTTCTGCAAAAAACTACGGCTTTAGCTGGTTGAGTACTGATTCCCACGGTCCCCCGTGGGAATCCCATACCACTCTCGATTCCCGGTCGGCACCTTCCGTATGGGGCTATCCCCTCCATTTCGTTATACTCCACATATGCCCAATTACAGACGATGCCGAATCCCCGGAGGAAGCTATTTTTGAATGGATCACTCTCCAAAAACACCTATATTTTGTGTGTGTGCGGCTTTTATGCCTCTTGCAACTGCATGAAAGCTCTGGTCACATTTGTCGCCACAGATAGATCCAGCAGTGCACACCCTTTCTCTTCAGTAACTTACGAGACATTCCAGAGAAATAGCGCAAGCTAATGTCGTAAAAAAACAACAAATACAAAATATGTCGCTTTTTTTGTCAAAAAGCCTTGCAAAGGCCTTTTGCCTCATCTACTATTTCGTCCGTAAACAAATTTAATCAACCCAACTGGGAGTTCTTCATGAACAAAAAAATCGTATCACTGGCTATCGCCGCCGCACTGGCCGCGCCAATGGCCCTTCAAGCCGCCCCTACCGTCTATGGCAAAATTAACTACACTGTAGAAAAAGATAACAATATGGATGAGGCTGGTTGGAGCATGGGAGATTCCACCTCTAACTTCGGCATCAAAGGTTCTGAAGATCTGGGTAATGGTCTGAAAGCCATCTACAAAATTGAGTACTCTCTAACAAGCGCGACTCAGGGAACACTTGGTAACAACGGTTTGGTAAAAGGACGTAACACCTATGTTGGTTTGGCCGGTGATTTTGGTACCGCACTGTTGGGCCGCCATGACACCCCTTACAAGATTGCTGCTGATAGCTTGGATCCATTCGCCAACACCACTGCCGACCAAGATGTGAACACAGGTGGCCCTCACGGAATGTTTAATGAGCGTCGTCTTGGTAGTGTAATTGCCTACATCAGTCCGAGCATGAGCGGTCTGACTCTGGCGGGTGCCATCTCATTGGTTGAGACTGGCGCAGTAGACAATGATGCAGATGAGCTGGGTAACGTCTACTCCCTGGCTGGTATGTATAGCAATGGCCCCATCTACGCCGGTCTTGGTTATGAAGTCGTTAAAGATGACACCTGGACAGCTCTTGGTGTGGCTAATGCAGAGAGTGAAAAGCGAACACGCCTGGGTCTGGGTTACACCATCAACAGCATTAAACTGGCTATAGTGGCTGCAAAGGTTGAATCTATAAGCGGCGTTAAGGATAGTGATTCTACTACCGCTAAAGCCTATGCCACCTTCGGTTTTGGCAGTAGTGCTGTGAAACTGGGTTACGGTCAGCAGACTGTTGAAGCAGCTGGCGCCAGCGACCTTGACCACAAAGTTGTTACCGTCGGTCTTGACCACAACCTGAGCAAAAGCACCAAAGTCTACGCCATCTATGACTCATATGATAAAGATGACACAGGCAGCACCGGTGATTTCGACACCATCGCCTTTGGTCTACAGCACAAATTCTAAGCTACATTTAGATTTGCTGTGATAAACGGGACCTTCGGGTCCCGTTTTTTGTGGTGCGCCAAGAAGGAAACTCAAGGGGTCAGACTCGTTGATACGTAGGGCGGATAAGCCTGCGCCATCCGCCGCATGGGGCTATCCCCCCTATTTCGTTATACTCCACATATGCCCAATTACAGTTTGCTCCCAACTTTGATACTCACGCTATTCAAATGTGTTGTTGCATAATTGCCGCGTGGGCACAAAACCCGTGCCCACCCTTGGCTGATTTTATTGTCTCTCTCTCGGGTGGCGGTAACCGCAATAATGGCGCCGCCACTAAACGCAATTGATAATCATTATTGATAGCGGTATAATTGAGATGTAACTGAGATGTAACGCTTCGGTAAGATAATCGTAATAGAGACTTATTAACCTTCATACTTAATTTCTGATAGCACATGCGAGGATAGACCACCAATGAAAAATCGGATCACTATTATGGGCTTAGCCCTGATATCTACAACCTGCTTTACCGCTGCAAATGCAGCAGGAATCACTGTCCACGAAGAGGGCGAAAAATATGTAAAGATCGGCGGGCGAATACAGATCCAGTATCATCAAATATCACCGGATCAAGGAAGTGATACAGACAAGATTTTTTTCCGCCGCTTTCGCCCTTTCATCATAGGAAGTCTACACAAAAACTGGGAAGGAAAACTGCAATGGGATATGGGCAAAGCTGGCGATGATAATGAGCTATCGGTCAAAACAGCCTATATGATGTATAAAGGTCTCTCCAGCGGAAAAATCTACGTTGGTAATGTAAAAACAGGCTATTCACGAGAGACAATGACCTCCTCTAAAAAAACCCAGCTGGTAGAGCGCAGCTTTGTCGGCGATCATAACTACGGCGCACCAGAATATATGCTGGGCCTCCGGTTTAATGGACATACCGAGGATAAACGTATCAGCTACATTCTCTCTTTTGGCGGTATGAATCTTGATCCAGACAATAAAAAACTCGATTTTGACACCCCTGTTAACAACGACGAGGACTGGAATGAGGGTTGGGTCGTGGGTGGTCGAGTCGATTTCCACCCGTTTGGCTATCTGAAACGATCACAGGGTGACTTCAAGAGGGAGCAGAAAGCGACCATCGGCCTTGGTGCCTTCAGCTGGAGTAATGATGGTGACAATAATACTTTCACAGATGCAGCAGGAAATCACATGGGCGGCAGCAAAGTGGATGTAGATCGCGCTAATGGCATCGAGATCAGTACAGCCTATCGCAACGCGGGGTTCTCAGTGGATGCCCAGTACAACCTAATTAAAGCCAGCACGGTGGACAACAGCTATACCGGCGGACTATTCAAGGATGGCGATGCCACATTGAGACAGATGGCGCTGGAGGGTGGTTATATGGTCATTCCATCAACGCTGGAGCTGGTTGCCGGTTTTCAGTCGATGGATGCCGATGAGTATGATAAGGCCTGGACGCGTAACTCAGTGGGGGTCAACTGGTTCCTGCACAAGCAGGACATCAAGGCACAACTCTCCTATCGCCAGGGCAGTAACCTGGACGGCGTGGATGGCAAGGATCAAGATGAGCTATTTTTACAAACTCAGTACGTTTTCTAGCTCGGATATTTCATGAGTTGGTATAAAGTTCACGCAGCAGATTTGCCCTAAATCTGACAACCTAATAATACTGTCGGTTTTGTCTCTGCAAAACCGACAGTATTCATCTCCACAACCATACACACTCTACTATAAACTGACTGGCTCAGTGCCCTAGATGAAGAACGGCAATAGAGGCTTCTACAGCCCGTAGGGCGGATAAGCCTGCGCCATCCGCCGCATGGGGCTACCCCCCCCCCATTTCGTTATACTCCACATATGCCCAATTACAGACGATGCCGAATCCCCGGAGGAAGCTATTTTTTCACCATAAATTTATTGGAAAGAGACAAAGCACTCTTGACCGACAATATAGAGCTGCTTAGGGAGTCTGTTCGCAAGGTAAAACAGAAAAGACCTTTCCACATTGATGCCTGCGTAATATTACCCGACCATATTCACTGCATCTGGACGCTGCCGACAGAGGATGATGATTACTCCGGACGTTGGCGGGAGATCAAAAAAGGTTTCTCCAAAGGCTTGCCCAAGAGGGAGTATCTTTCCAAGGTGCGCGTTCGTCGCAAAGAACGGGGTATCTGGCAAAGACGGTTTTGGGAGCATGCGATACGGAATGATGAAGACTACACCGCTCATATGGATTACATTCATTTCAATCCGGTCAAGCATGGATGGGTGGTGGCTGTTTCCGATTGGCCTTACTCGACCTTTCACCGATTAGTTGCAAGAGGTGTTTATCCTGAGAATTGGGGGTGTGATGTGGTTGAGGATATTCAGGCTGGGGAGCGTGGGTAGGTTTTGTAAGCTTGCCCATGCGGCGGATGGCGCAAGCTTATCCGCCCTACGTATTGTGCCAATTACGGCGACTCTTTTACTGGTGACCACCCCCAATGGTAAAGTTCCCTTAACGTTTAAGGTTGCGATAAAAGTTTTCGTGTGGTCCAACTGCCTCAAGATAGATCAGTTGAACGCTATCGTCGCGGGTGTAACCCAAGAGCCAGTGTTGATTCTGGCTGCGGAATTTGTAGACGAAGAGTTTTGATAAATCTCCCTTTTTCCGCACACCAATATCGGGATTGGTTGAAACGGCCTGTACCGCCTCATCAATGTCAGTGGCTTCGTGGTAACGGCCAACAAGAATAAACCACAGAGAACACAGAGAAAAAAGTATTTGGATTCTCTGTGCTCTCTGTGGTTATATTTGTTTTCAACCAGTTAGGAGGCTATTTTGCCTAAGCATAAGCACGTAACAAATAGCCCCTTTTAGGAACTTTCTTCAAGCCTCCTACTATGCAGACGGTTAGTGACCCCCCCGCTGCTCGCCTAAAGCGCCTACTGTTGGTACAGCGAAATATTTCTATAGGTGCGGCTTCAGTCGCATACGTTCGCCTGAAGGCGAACCTACAAATGGGATGCCTCATCCGCTTGCAGCAGGGATCTTTATTGGTTCTCGATTGCTAGTTAAAAAGTTATGATTGTATCGCGTAACGTTGCGAGCTACACTTTGCTATATGATCAAAAGCTTTCGGCATAAAGGGGTTAAACGGTTGTTTGAAACCGGTTTAAAAGCCGGTGTGCAGTCCACTCATGTCGATAAGTTGCGGCGTCAGTTAGGTGCGCTTAACCGTGCGACAAGGCCAGAAGAGATGAATGTTCCTGGTTGGAAATTGCATCAATTGAGTGGGGGCCTAGTGGGAGAATGGTCCGTCAATGTGAGTGGCAATTGGCGGTTAACTTTTGCTTTTGAGAATGGCGACGCGATTTTGGTTAATTACCAGGATTATCACTAGAGGTTGATGATATGAACATAATGTTTGATCCACCACATCCAGGTAGCATTTTGAGGGGAGATATTCTCCCAGAGTTGAATATGAGTGTAACTGAGGCGGCTCGACGACTAGGTTGCTCTAGGGCGGCGCTATCACGAGTGATTAACGAACGAGCCTCTATCTCTACTGAAATGGCGTTACGTATAGAAGCTTGGCTCGGTGTTGAGGGTGGAGGAAAGGCAGAGGTGTGGGCAGGAATGCAGCTTGACTACGATATGTGGCAGGCGCGACATAAGACCGATGCTGCTTGACTCTTGCTTTAATATTTACATCTACCTACCAATAACTTAGCAAGAGAGGTGCGTAGGAATTGGCCTACAAATCTTTAGGCAAATTCCTACATCTAAAATTTAGTGGGTTCGATATAGTCTTTGCCGACAAGGAAAGCCAATATCGCATTGGACGCGAACAAGGATGTTCACCCTTTCAAGGACGGTAACGGAAGAAAAAAGCAGATGCCTCACTTAATAGGATTTAGGTGGGGCATTTTTTTGTCGCATCTCTTAGTGTTTAACCAAGCGGGTAGGGTGGTACCCTGGGTGAGACGTTAAGCTTCATCCAAGTTCCATATGCCTTCACTGATACGGTCGAGTCCGGATAGGTCTTGATGGGTTTTTACTTGCTGGAGTCCTGCTTCAGCTAACAGTCTGCGTACCGCTCTCCCCTGCTCATAACCATGCTCCAAAATTAGCCGGCCCTGCTGCTTTAGGTGCTGAGGTGCCTGTTTGATAATTTGGCGAATATCATCTAAGCCATCTAAGCCGGAGGCGAGTGCGGAGAGAGGTTCACAAGTGAGGTCGCCCTGCTGTAGGTGGGGGTCGCTGTGGGTGATGTAGGGGGGGTTGCTGATGATGATGTCAAACTGGCTGCCAGCGGGTAGTGCGTCGTACCAGTTGCCAAGATAGCGGGTGATGTTGTTCAATTTTAGGTTTTGGAAGTTCTCTTTGGCAATGACCAGCGCTTGATCAGAGTCATCGGTGGCGGTGATGCACCAGTGGGGTCGTTCGCTGGCGATCGCTGCGGCAATGGCACCACTGCCCGTGCCGAGGTCAAGAATGTGACACTCTGTTTTGTTGTGAAGGTAGTGCAGGCTTAGTTCAACCAGCTGCTCTGTCTCTGGTCGGGGGATGAGTGTGGCAGGTGTTACCCTGAATGTGAGTGACCAGAACTCACGTTGGCCTGTGATGTAGGCGATGGGTTCATTGCTGATTCGTCGTTGGATGAGCTGCTGGTAGATTGACCATTGGGCTGCTTTGAGCTGTTTCTCAGGCCATGCATAGAGATAGCTCTGATCTTTTTGCAGCAGGTGGCTGAGTAGGAGTTTTGCTTCCAGTGTAGGCGTGCTGTCGGGGATATTGGATTGCACGAGGCGGCTGGTCGCTTCACTTAGTGCATCACGGATGGAGGGGGTTGTGATCTGTGCTACTCCTCACCCAGTGCCGCTAACTGATCGGCCTGGTACTCCCTGAGTAGCGGTTCAATCACCTGATCGATGTTGCCTGCCATCACTTCATCCAGTTTGTAGAGTGTGAGGTTAATGCGGTGGTCCGTGAGGCGGTTCTGTGGGAAGTTGTAGGTGCGAATGCGTTCGGAGCGATCGCCGCTGCCCACTTGTAAGCGACGATCCTGTGCTTGCTCACTCCGTTGCACCTCTTGTGCAGAGGAGAGCAGGCGAGCCTGTAGGAGTGACAGAGCCCTCGCCTTGTTTTTGTGCTGGGAGCGTTCATCTTGACACTCAACAACTACACCACTTGGCAGGTGGGTGATGCGTACGGCTGAATCGGTCTTATTGACATGCTGGCCACCGGCACCCGAGGCGCGGTAGGTATCGATGCGTAGATCGCTGTTGTTGATCTCAATTTCATCGATAGCATCTGCCTCAGGCAGAATGGCGACCGTACAGGCGGAGGTGTGTACTCGGCCCTGTGATTCTGTTTCAGGAACGCGTTGTACACGATGTGCGCCCGACTCAAATTTCAGACGTGAATAGACGTTTTTACCGGTGATACGGCAGATGATCTCTTTGTAACCGCCATGTTCACCCAAGCTCTCGCTGATGATTTCGACCTGCCAGCGTTGCTGCTCGGCGTAGCGTAGATACATGCGGTGCAGATCACCGGAGAAGATGGCCGCTTCAGCACCGCCGGTTCCCGCGCGAATCTCGATGAAAATATTGCGCTCATCATTGGGGTCGGCGGGGATCAGTAGGCGCTGGATTTCTGGAATCAAAGCTTTGCGACGTGACTCAGTATCGGCTAGCTCCTCTTGTGCTAGCTCGGCCATCTCCGGGTCGTCCAGCATCTCTTTGGCCCCTTCAATCTCCTCTTCGATGGAGAGAAAATCGGCGTAGCACTGTGTAAGTGGTTCGAGCTGTGCATACTCACGACCTAGGTCGCGGAAGCGGTTTTGGTCGGCCTGCACCTCTGGTTCTGCAAGTAGGGCGGTGATCTCCTCAAAGCGCTCGGCAATTTGATCGAGTTTGCCGCGTAGCGATGCCTTCATGAACGACCTTTGATCGGTTTAAGCTGGAAGAGTGTGTTGGCTGCTTCCAGTAGTTCTGTCTGCCCCTCTGAGCTGGCTTGGCGCAGTTGTGAGCTGGGGGTGTGCAGCAGCTTGTTGGTCAGGGTGTGGGCTAAAAAGTTAAGCGCCTCTTCGGCTGATTTACCTTTGTGGATCTGCTGAAGAGCTTTTTTCAACACTTCGTCACGCACAGATTCTGCTTGGGCACGATAGTCATTGATCAGTTCAACGGCATCCAGTGAGCGGAGCCAAGCGAGGAACTCATCAACATTCAAATCAACAATATCTTCTGCTTGTGCGGCCGCCTCCTGGCGTGAGCGACGATTCTCATCAATCACTTCTTCCAGGTCATCAACGGTGTAGAGATAGACGTCGTTAAGATCACCTACCTCGGCTTCAATATCACGGGGTACGGCGATGTCGACCATGAAAATTGGACGATGCTTGCGCTGTTTTAGGGCGCTCTCAACAGCCCCTTTGCCGAGTACGGGCAGTGGGCTTGCGGTAGAGGCGATGATGATATCAGCATCAGCAAGATGGTGAGTCATCTCGGTCAACGGGATGGCAAAGCCGTCAAACTGCATGGCGAGGGTGTGGGCGCGTTCAATCGTGCGGTTAGCGACGATGATGCGGCCAATGCCATGTTGATGTAGGTGGCGTGCAGCTAGCTCAATGGTCTCGCCGGCACCGATGAGTAGCGCTGTCTGCTCAGAGAGGTCACTAAAAATTTGTCTAGCAAGACTGACGGCGGCAAAGGCGACTGAAACAGGGCTATTGCCAATCGCGGTGTCGGTACGAATCTGTTTTGCTACTGAGAAGGTGTGCTGAAAAAGCTTGCCCAGCAGTTTTTGAATGGTGCCAGCGGTGGAGGCACTTTGAAAGGCCTGTTTAACCTGACCGAGAATCTGTGGTTCACCGAGTATCAGTGAATCGAGACCGCAGGCGACACGCAGTAGGTGGCGCACCGCATCTGTATCAAAATGGGTGTAGAGATAGGGGGCAAAACGGTCGCAATCGATGCCGTGGAACTGACTAAGCCATTTGCAGATCGCTTCGTGACCGTTCTCCTGAATTTTGCAGTAGATCTCGGTGCGGTTGCAGGTGGAGAGGATGGCAACTTCATCCACCTCGGCTAGTTCGTTCAGGCCACGTAGTGCACCCGCTAGGATATCAGGGCCAAAAGTGATCCGTTCGCGGACTTCGATAGGGGCAGTTTTATGGTTGAGTCCAATCGCAAGCAGTGACATAGCTAATTATTATAGTCCGTAGAGGATTTGAAATTCTGAATTATCAGTAGCTTGAATTCAAGAGGTTGGTGATTGCGTTGTGACTTTAACGACTGCTATGCAGTCTGTTCATCGCCCTCTGGAACTCGCCTGATAGGATATCAGAAATTGAGTGGTTAGCGTCAATTAGACTCCCCTCAATTGCATCCATATCACTCTTTGACGGTCTGTTTAGTACATAGTTGACCACTTTTTTAGCATCACCGGGATGGTCAATGCCGATACGTAGGCGGTAGAAGTCACGTGTGCCGAGTGCGCTGATGATATCTCTGAGGCCGTTGTGTCCACCATGGCCCCCGCCTTTTTTGAGACGACAGTTGCCACAGGGGATATCAAGTTCGTCATGGGCCACCAGAATCTCTTCTGCGGTGATCTTGAAATAGTTGGCGAGTGAGCTAACAGCCTGACCACTGCGATTCATAAATGTACTTGGTTTGAGCAGACGAAGATCGTGCCCTTCGACATTGACACGACAGACGTGGCCGTGGAAGCGGGATTCAATCTTTAGGTTGCCGCCATATTGATGGGCGATCTGATCAACAAACCAGAAGCCGGCGTTGTGCCGAGTCTGTTGGTAATCTGGCCCTGGATTGCCGAGGCCAACGATGAGCTTGATCTGAGGTAAAGGCATGGAAGGTGGCTGTGGTGAGGTAGGTGAGCGACATCTGCTGGCTAGCAGATGTCGCCTTGATGAGGCGCTAAATTACTCAGCGGCTTCCTCTTCGTCGCCAGTTTCTGATGACTCTTCTTCTTCAGCGCCACCTTTGTTGTGGATGGCTGCGACAGGAGGGTTGTTGGCATCCGTAGCGTGAGCCAGCTCAACGCCTTTTGGCAGTGCAACCTCAGAGAGGTGGATCGATTGACCCACTTCTAGCGCAGAGATATCAACTTCGATGAACTCTGGCAGATCTTTTGGTAGGCAGGTTATTTCGATGCCGCTCATGTTGTGGCTGATGATGCCGCCGGCTTTAACGCCAGGCGCACTATCTTCGCCGGTGAAATGTAGCGGTACGTGAACCTTGATGTTCTCTTTGGCACTAATGCGCTGAAAATCGATGTGCATGATGAAAGGTTTTGCAGGGTGACGTTGCAGATCTTTCAAAATCACTTGTTCACTCTTTTTGCCCACTTTCAGTTCAAGAATGTGGGAGTAGAAAGCTTCGTTGTCCAGAAGCAGGAGCAGCGCATTGTGGTTCAAAGTGATCATGGCAGGCTCTTTATGAGCGCCATAGATGATGCCGGGGACGAGGCCAGCATGACGCAGGCGGCGGCTCGCACCTTTCCCTGTGTCAGTGCGTGACTCAGCAGTTACGACGAAATTGGTAGACATGATGTCTCTCCTAAAAAATATGTAGAAAATAAAAAACCACGTGCCCGCGACCTGGCCGTGGTGTGTTTTGAAGCGACCGCTAAGCCGCTTCGACTTTAGTTACTAAGCAGGTTATTGATAATGCGATAAGACAGCTTAGTGTCAGTCAATGAAGAGTGAACTGACAGACTCTTCATTGCTGATACGGCGCATGGTTTCTGCTAGTAGGGGTGCGATACTCACTTGGCGAATCTTCTTGCACTGCTGCGCTTCCTTAGAGAGTTTAATGGTGTTGGTCACCACCAACTCATCCAATATAGAGCTGTTGATGTTATCAAGCGCTTTGCCAGAGAGTACCGGATGGCTGCAGTAGGCAACGACCTTTTTTGCGCCGCTCTCTTTGAGTGCTTTGGCCGCTTGGCAGAGTGTGCCTGCGGTATCAACCAGATCATCAACAATGATACAGGTGCGACCTTCAACGTCACCGATAATGTTCATCACCTGCGCCTCGTTAGGGCGCGGACGACGTTTGTCGATGATGGCGAGATCGGCGTCATTTAGACGTTTGGCCAGTGCTCTGGCGCGTACTACGCCGCCAACATCGGGCGAGACGACCATCATATTTTCATGTTGCTGTTTGCATAGATCGCCCAGCAGAACGGGAGAGGCGTAGATGTTATCAACAGGGATGTCGAAGAAACCTTGAATCTGATCGGCGTGTAGATCCATGGTCAGCACGCGATCTGCACCGGCGCGGTGGATCATTTTGGCGACCAAGCGTGCGGTGATTGGCACGCGAGTAGAGCGTGGGCGACGATCTTGTCGGGCATAGCCGTAGTATGGGATAACCGCGATAATGCGCTTGGCTGATGCCCAGTGCAGTGCATCGATCATGACCAGCAGCTCCATCAGGTTTTCACTGGTGGGGGCTGAGGTTGGTTGAATGACGAAGACATCGCGTCCGCGTACATTCTCCTGGATCTCAGTAGTGACCTCGCCGTCGCTGAAGTGACCAACCATCGCGGCACCCATTGGCAGGTCGAGGTGAGCTGCAATCTCTGCAGCAAGTTCTGGGTTGGCGTTTCCGGAGAAGACCATCATTGCAGTGGCGGACACGGCGGTTACCTTTATCATCATTTTCTATAAAACGGCTGGGCTGTCAGGACCACTGTGGGCAGCCTGCCCTGTGCCCCATTTGTGGGGTCAGCTCCGCTGATCAGGCCTGCACGCGGCAAACCTGTTGAACCTGTTACGGTTCATAATCCTGGCTCACTAGACTCGATTAATAAGCCTCTTTTGTGACACTAAAATTTATATATGGCTGGGGTGCCAGGATTCGAACCTGGGTATGCATGGATCAAAACCATGTGCCTAGCCGCTTGGCGACACCCCAATAAAAGCGTTTTGATGATCTCTTACTAAGAGCTGTTGCGAGAGATGTTTAGTCCAACATCTTCAGCAGTGGCGAGCGATTTAATCCTTGTGCGACAAACCCTTTAAGGGTTGCCGGTAGGCGGCTCAGCGTCTCTCGAGCATCATCTTCCCTATCAAACGACGCATAGATGCAGGCACCTGTGCCGGTTAGTTTTGCCTCTGCATATTGGCTAAGCCAGTCGAGTGCAGCGGCAATTTCCGGGTGTTGTCGTTGAACCACGGCTAGGCAGTCGTTATGACCCCCATCCGCAAGGAAGTCGCGCATTGTGATACGCGGCGTGTTTCGTGTCAAACTTTGTGTGCAAAAAACTTCCGCTGTGGAGACGTGGCATGCCGGAATGAGTACCAGAAACCAGGGTTGGGGCAGCTGAATGGGGGTGAGTTCTTCGCCAATACCTTCGGCCCATGCGGCATCTCCCCGGATGAAAACAGGTACGTCGGCACCGAGTTGCAACCCAAGCTCAGCTAGTTCGTTGGTGCTTAGATTGGTTTTCCATAGTTTGTTGAGGGCAACTAAGGTGGTGGCCGCATTGGAACTGCCACCGCCTAAGCCGCCGCCCATCGGCAGTTGTTTATCTATTTTGATCTCGGCACCCTGGCTGTAACCCGTGCTTTTTTGCAGTAGATGCGCTGCACGAACGGTGAGGTCGCACTCTGCGGGCACTCCGGGCAGGGGGTTGCTGTGATAGATGTCGCTCTCTCTGCGTGGTTTGAAATAGAGTCGGTCGCCATGATCAAGGAATTGGAAGACGGTCTGAAGTAGGTGGTAACCATCTGCTCGTCGTCCGACAATGTGCAGCATTAGATTCAGTTTGGCGGGTGATGGCCAGCCGCAGTCACTCTGATGTCTCATCTCTACTATTCAGTTGGTTTATTGGTGGCGGCGAATGACGTTGTTCAGATAGTCGCTATCGGGGTCGCTGGCTTGGGCCTTATCCCACACCTGCTGTGCTTGGATGGTCTTACCTGTGGTCCAGAGAGCTTCGCCAAGGTGGGCGGCTATCTCTGGGTCGGGCTGTAGTTCCATTGCACGACGTAGATAGGTTATGGCTTCGTCATTTTTGCCGAGACGAAATAGTACCCACCCCATGCTATCAAGAATGGCGGGGTGATCAGGTTTTATCTGGAGTGCGCGTTCTATATAGCCGAGTGCTTCGGAGTAGCGGGTCGTTTGGTCGGCGAGTGCATAGCCAAGGGCGTTGAGTGAATCGGCATGATTTGGGTCAATTTTTATGGCCCTTTGTAGGTCATTTTCAAGCAGCTCAATCTCTCCTAGTATCGAATGTAGGATTGAGCGTGCGTAGAGCAGAGAGGTGTTTTCAGGGAATTGTTTGATCGCGTCACTGAAGATAGACATGGAGGTTTCAATCTCTCCAGCATCCATGAGCAGGCTACCCTCTACTAAGTAGATGCGTGCAGCTAGATGGGGCGTGGTTACGCGCAGACGTTGCAACACCTCTCGAGCCTTGCCAATCTCCCTCTCCCTGGAAAAGAGTACGGCGATGCGAATCTTGGCATCCGTCTCCTTCTCACCCTTGACTAGATTGTACCAATCAATGGCCTCTCTGTTGTTGCCAAGATGTTCTTCAATCTGTCCCAGGTGGTGGCGGGCATCATCGGTACGCTTTTTTAATTCAATAAGTTGCTTAAAGTGATCCTTTGCTTGTTCCGGTTTTTCAAGTTGCTTAGCAAGAATGCCTAAGGTGAAGATGAAGTTGGGGTGGGGGGGCTGCTTGTTGTTGAGGATCAGAAACTGCTCATAAGAGTCATTAAAATGGCTGGTTTCCATTAGGAGTTGAGCATAGGTATAGCGCAATACAATTTCGTCTGGAGATTTTTCTACGGCTGTTTTTAATATCCGTTGAGCTTCGGTGGGGTTGTTTTGTGCCATGGCATTGGTGCTGAGCAGCATCAGCGCCTGTGGCCATTTGGGTTTAAGTAGTAGCGCTTTGTATAAAGCGTCGTTGACGAGGTCATATCGACGTGCGTGGCCTGCGGTGAGTGCTAGAGCCAGTAGTGCGTTGGGGTTGTCGGTGGCGGATTCTGTGAGCTGTTGCAGTAGGGTTAGGGCTAATGTTGGGTTGTTTGCTTTCTCAAGGGTGTTGGATATTAGTATGTAGCCCTCTTTGTTTTGTGATTTGGCGATGCGAATGATCTCTTCAAGGTGTTTTTTTGCAGCACCAATGTTCTTCTCTTGAATGTTGAGTAGCGCCAGTATTTTGTGTGGGGTGGGTTGGTCTGGCGCATTGTTTAACCAAAGTCTGGCGGCGATGCGGATATTATTTGGCTTGCCGGTATTGAGTGCTAGTTGCGTGGCTCGCTCAGCAAGACGTGGCTCGTTATTTAGGTTAAGTGCATTTTTGTAGTGTAAAAAAGCTGTTTTGTGATCGCCTCGTTGTGCTGCTATCTCGCCAAGCAGCACCTCATAAATCATATCGGCACTGAGGGATGTTGATTTGGCGTTGCCGCTCTCACTGATGATCTCTGGAGTGACAGAGATGCTAGCAACTGGGCGCATGGTTTGTGTGGCACAGCCGGATATAAGGATTAGTAGAAGGAGAGTGAGGGTGTGCGTGAGACTTCTCAGGCAGCTAGGCAGGAGAGATGCAGTGGATGTGGGTGTCGGTTTCATTGCCTGAACAGTTGCCTTATAGGGTGAATGGTTGACGATGGGTGTTGCTACTCATTTGGGTCGATATAGACTCAATTTCAAGAGTAGCAAATTTTTTGTTATCTAGTTGAATGATAATGTTGTAGTATGCGCGCCGCAATGACTATACATGGCTACGATTTTGAGGCCATTTATGGTTGTGTCTATTTTGCTGATTGATCTGTCGTTGACAGAGGTGGGTCACTCGGGCAGAATGGACAGCTTCGTTTTTGGAGGGGTTCCCGAGTGGCCAAAGGGATCAGACTGTAAATCTGACGGCTCAGCCTTCGGAGGTTCGAATCCTCCCCCCTCCACCATTTTAATATCGATGGTTCGCGCGAATAAGCTCGCTGCGGTGCGGTTGTATTGGTAGAAGTGTTGCGCGGGTGTAGTTTAATGGTAGAACTTCAGATTTCCAATCTGAATACGAGGGTTCGATTCCCTTCACCCGCTCCAATCTTTGATGTGTAGATGTTGTTTTTAATGGGTCGGCAGTTCTTAATGTCGGCTCTGTATTGCGTTAAGCCCATGTAGCTCAGCTGGTAGAGCACACCCTTGGTAAGGGTGAGGTCAGCGGTTCAATTCCGCTCATGGGCTCCACCTTGGCTTTGTAAGGTGATGTGCGGTTTTTAGCGCACGAGTTTTTTATTTTAATCTTAACTATTTAGAATATTCGGAGAGCTTTTACGATGTCTAAGGAAAAATTCGAACGTACAAAACCGCATGTAAACGTGGGTACGATTGGTCACGTCGATCACGGCAAGACCACATTGACTGCAGCGATCACCCGCGTGATGGCAGAAGCACACGGCGGCGAAGTCAAAGCGTTTGATCAGATCGATAACGCCCCTGAAGAGCGTGAGCGTGGCATCACCATCTCAACAGCACACGTTGAATATGAGTCAGATAATCGTCACTACGCCCACGTCGACTGCCCAGGTCATGCTGATTATGTGAAAAACATGATCACCGGTGCCGCACAGATGGACGGTGCGATCCTAGTCTGTTCCGCCGCCGACGGCCCCATGCCACAGACCCGTGAGCACATCCTGCTTGCACGTCAGGTTGGCGTACCTTACATCGTTGTCTTCTTGAACAAAGCGGACATGGTCGATGATGACGAGCTGCTTGAGCTGGTAGAGATGGAAGTACGTGAGCTGCTAGATCAGTACGACTTCCCAGGTGACGACACCCCAATCATCATCGGTTCAGCATTGAAAGCGCTGGAAGGTGACCAGTCCGATATGGGTGCAGGTGCCATCAAGAAACTCGTTGAAGCGATGGATACCTATATACCGCAGCCAGAGCGTGACATTGACCAACCCTTCCTGATGCCAATTGAGGATGTCTTCTCAATATCAGGTCGTGGAACCGTAGTGACTGGTCGTATCGAACGCGGTATCGTAAAGGTTGGCGGAGAGATCGAGATTGTTGGTATCAAAGATACCCAGAAAACCACCTGTACTGGCGTAGAGATGTTCCGCAAACTGCTGGATCGTGGTGAAGCCGGCGACAATGTAGGTGTGTTGCTACGTGGTACCAAGCGAGAAGATGTCGAGCGTGGTCAAGTACTGGCCGCTCCTGGCAGCATCAATCCCCACACCCACTTTGAGTGTGAAGTGTACATTTTGAGCAAAGATGAGGGTGGTCGTCACACCCCGTTTTTCGCCAACTATCGTCCACAGTTCTACTTCCGTACCACCGACGTCACAGGTGCCTGTGAACTGCCGGAAGGTATTGAAATGGTCATGCCTGGCGACAACGTCAAGATGACCGTAAAGCTCATCGCACCGATTGCGATGGAAGAGGGTCTGCGTTTTGCGATCCGTGAAGGTGGTCGCACCGTGGGTGCTGGCGTTGTTGCCAAGATCATCGAATAACATCTAAAGAGGATGGTTGGCGGGAATGTTTAGGCATTCCCGCCCCTCTATTTGGAGCCTATTTATAGGCCAGTGGCTCAATTGGTAGAGCAGCGGTCTCCAAAACCGCAGGTTGGGGGTTCGAGTCCCTCCTGGCCTGCCATTTTCATGGCAGCATAGTCCGGAATTCAAAATATTTATGAACGCAAAGGTTGAAGCTGAAAGTTCAGGTTTCGACACGGTTAAGTTGATATTGGCCGTGCTCGTTCTTATCGCAGGTATTGTAGGTTTCTACTACTTCGAAGCGCAGTCGCAACTGTATCGGGTACTAGGGATGCTTGCCATGGCGGGCGTCTCTGTTGCCATTATAATGCAGACGGTGATGGGGCGTGGTCTTTGGCGCTTTGCTGCTGATGCACGCACCGAGGTTCGCAAGGTCGTATGGCCATCCCGTCAAGAGACCATTCAGACAACACTTATCGTTTTTGCGATGGTGCTGGTGATGGGCGTGGTGTTGTGGCTTTTTGATATGGTACTGGGCGCGGTAGTTAACACCCTTACAGGGCAGGGCTAGACATGTCTATGCATTGGTATGTAGTACACGCTTACTCCGGTTTTGAGGGTGTGGTTAAACGTTCGCTAGATGAGCGAATTGCCCGTTTTGGCATGGAAGATTTGTTCGGTCAAATTCTTGTACCTACCGAAGAGGTGGTCGAGATGCGTGCCGGACAGCAGCGTAAGAGCGAGCGTAAATTCTTTCCTGGTTATGTTTTGGTTCAGATGGAGATGACCGATGAGACTTGGCATCTAGTAAAAGATGTGCCAAAAGTGATGGGTTTCATCGGTGGTACCGGTGATCGTCCAGCACCTATTAGTGACAAAGAGGCCGACGCAATCTTGCAGCAAGTTCAGGATGGCGTTGAGAAGCCGCGTCCTAAGGTGCTCTTTGAGCCGGGCGAAGTTATTCGCGTTATTGATGGTCCGTTCAATGACTTCAGTGGCGTGGTTGAAGATGTCGACTACGATAAAAGTCGCCTGAAAGTCTCTGTGCTAATTTTTGGTCGCTCTACACCCGTTGATCTGGAGTTTGGGCAGGTCGAGAAGGGCTAATAAATTTTGCGGCACTGGATATCTGACCGGTGCTGCCGTCTATCTGCAACGTTAGTTGCTTATCTACATTGGGAAGCCTGGGTAACCACTCCTTGGCGCTTGCACCCAAAAAGAGGTCAGTATGGCTAAGAAGATCGGGGCTTACATTAAGCTTCAAGTTGCTGCTGGAGCAGCAAATCCAAGTCCTCCAGTTGGTCCAGCATTGGGTCAGCATGGCGTTAACATCATGGAGTTTTGTAAGGCGTTCAACGCAAAGACTCAAAGCATGGAAAAAGGGATGCCGATCCCTGTTGTTATCACCGTTTATGCTGATCGCAGCTTCACCTTTATCACTAAAACGCCTCCAGCTGCTGTGCTGTTGAAAAAGGCGGCAGGTATCAAGAAGGGAAGTGGTGTACCTAACGTCACTAAAGTGGGTACCGTGACACGTGAGCAGCTTGAAGAGATCGCCACCAGCAAGATGGCTGATCTAACAGCGGCAGATATGGATGCCGCGGTTCGTACGATTGCTGGTAGTGCCCGTTCTATGGGCCTCAATGTTGAAGGGGTCGTTTAAGTCATGGCTAAGATGAGCAAAAGAGCAAAAGCGATCAGCGAAAAAGTTGAGATCGGTAAACAGTATGCGATTGAAGATGCCTTCACGCTGCTGAAAGAGATCTCCACGGTAAAGTTTTCCGAGTCAGTTGATGTGGCCGTTAATCTGGGTGTTGATCCTCGCAAATCCGATCAAGTTGTTCGTGGCGCTTCAGTCCTGCCGAATGGTACCGGTAAGGATGTTCGTGTTGCAGTTTTTACCCAGGGTGCGAATGCAGAGGCCGCCAAAGAAGCGGGGGCAGATATTGTCGGTATGGATGATCTGGCAGCAGAAGTTAAAGCCGGAAATATGAACTTTGACGTGGTGATCGCCAGTCCAGATGCTATGCGCGTCGTGGGTCAGCTAGGTCAAATCCTGGGCCCGCGTGGTCTGATGCCTAACCCTAAAGTGGGTACCGTCACACCTAATGTTGCTGAGGCAGTTAAGAACGCAAAAGCGGGACAGGTTCGTTACCGTACAGATAAAGGCGGCATTATCCACTGCCTGATCGGTAAAGTGGGCTTTGCCCCTGAGCTTCTCAAGCAGAATCTTGAAGTTCTGATCGCTGATCTGGTCAAAGCTAAGCCGAGTGCTGCTAAAGGCGTCTATCTGAAACATGTGACGATCTCTACCACCATGGGGCCAGGTTTGAGGATCGATCAAAGTTCGCTCTCAATATAAATTTATGCAGTACATCTGACGTTCAGATGTACTGCCAAGACTTTGGAGCATCGGTTCGCCGGTGCAAGTCAAAGACCGTGGGTGCTAACGCTTAATAGTTTTTTTAGCCTGCGTAGACGTGTTCCAGAATCAGGTTTTTTCCTGATGACGGTAACCGTGCCGAACCTGAGTAAGTTTCGTTTTTAAATGATATTTGCTACAGGGTGTGTGTAACCAGGGGCAGATCTCTGTCCCACCGTAATCAGGAGTTGGCATATGCCACTGAGTTTCGCAGAGAAAGAGGCCGTTGTGGCCGAGATCTCGGAAGTTGCAGCTAATGCCTACTCTGCTGTTGCGGCTGAGTATAGTGGTATGGCTGTTGGAGAGTTGACCGAGTTGCGTGCAGAAGCACGTAAAGCGGGTGTTTTTCTCCGTGTGGTCAAAAACTCACTTGCTCGTCGTGCAGTAGAGGGTACCGATTTTGCCTGTATGCAAGATGGCCTAACAGGTCAGTTGATTCTTGCTTTTTCACAGGAAGATCCTGGTGCTGCTGCTCGCGTGATCAATGATTTCTCAAAGGATCATAAAAATCTGGTTGTAAAATTGGTCTCCATCGGAGGCAAGCTGCTTGATCCATCAGAGATCAGTACGCTGGCTAAGATGCCGACTTACGACCAGGCTATCAGCTTGCTGATGGCAGTTATGAAAGCTCCAGTCGAGAAGTTGACCCGTACTATCAACGAAGTTCCAGGAAAGTTGGTACGTACAGTCGCAGCGATCCGTGATGCAAAAGAGGCTGCATAAGCAGTTCTCTCGCTTTCGTTATAAACAAATTCAGATAAATATTTAATTTTAGGAGTTTACAATGGCCGTTTCAAAAGACGATATCCTTGAGGCTATTTCCAACATGACAGTGGTTGAGGTTGTTGACCTCATCTCTGCAATGGAAGAGAAATTTGGCGTTTCAGCTGCTGCAGCAGTTGCTGCTGCCCCTGCGGGTGGTGGTGAAGCTGCTGCTGCAGTAGAGCAGACAGAGTTTGACGTAGTGATGACCAGCTTTGGTGCAAACAAAGTTTCTGTCATTAAAGCTGTTCGCGCTCTTACAGGTCTTGGCCTGAAAGAGGCTAAAGCTGCAGTCGAAAGTGCACCTGCTCCAATGAAAGAGGGTGTATCTAAAGACGAAGCTGAAGAGGCTAAGAAAACCTTGGAAGAGGCTGGCGCATCTGTCGAGATCAAATAGTCTGATCTCTTGCGTTAGAGCATTTTAAGTAGGTTGGGCCGGTGACGATTCGTCACCGGCCCTTTCCTGCTTGTAAATGTAGTGAGCGTTGGCTCATAAAATGATTTGTTGCGGGATGAAGAATATTTCATTTCGCTGATCGTGAAAATATTGAATTTTTAGACACTGAGGGATGGCAGAATGGCCTATTCGTTCACCGAGAAAAAGCGTATACGCAAAGACTTCAGCAAGCGCCCCACTGTCCTGGATGTACCTTTTCTACTCGCTACCCAGATTGATTCCTATGTGGATTTTCTACAGGAAGGGGTATCGGTTGAAGATCGTCGGGATGTTGGTTTACACGCTGCTTTTAAATCGGTCTTTCCGATTGCCAGTTACTCCGGTAATGCGGTGCTGGAGTATGTGAGTTATCGTCTCGGCACGCCCACCTTCGACATGCGTGAGTGTCAGTTGCGCGGTACGACCTACGCTGCACCACTCCGAGTACTTGTCCGTCTGGTTATCTATGACAAAGACTCCCCCGCAAAAGCGAAGAAGGTAAAAGAGGTTAAGGAGCAAGAGGTCTATATGGGCGAACTTCCGCTCATGACGCATACCGGAACCTTTATTATCAACGGTACTGATCGCGTTATCGTCTCTCAGTTGCACCGTTCACCGGGTGTTTTCTTTGATCACGACAAGGGTAAAACTCACTCTTCAGGTAAGTTGCTCTTCTCCGCACGGGTGATTCCTTACCGTGGTTCATGGCTCGATTTTGAGTTTGACCCAAAAGATAACGTCTTTGTCAGAATCGATCGTCGCCGCAAGCTGCCGGCTACCATCCTACTGCGTGCGCTTGGTTATGATACTGAGCAGATGTTAGAGCGTTTTTTCGAGACCGATACCTTCTCGCTGAACAAAACAGGCATCAAGCTAACGCTCGTTGCGGAACGCCTGCGTGGTGAAACGGTCAGTTTTGACGTTAAAGCGAAGAAAGAGGTGATTGTCGAAGAGGGCCGTCGGATCACCGTTCGTCATATTCGCCAATTAGAGGAAGCGGGCGTCAAGAAAATTGAAGTTCCAAGCGAATATCTGATGGGCAAGATGTTGGCAAACAACATTGTCGATACCGAGACGGGTGAGCTATTGGCTGAAGCCAATGCCGAAATTACCGAAGAGCTGCTTGAACTGCTGCAAGAAAAAGGCATAAAAGAGATAAAAACAATCTTTACCAATGATATCGATCATGGTGCCTACCTTTCTACAACACTGAAAATTGACTCCACCACCAATGTGCTTGAAGCACAGGTTGAGATCTACCGCATGATGCGCCCAGGCGAGCCACCAACTAAAGATTCGGCGCAGAATCTGTTTAAAAATCTCTTTTTCACCCCTGAGCGTTATGATCTCTCAGCAGTAGGCCGGATGAAGTTTAACCGTCGCCTTGGCCGTCAAGAGTCAGAAGGCGAGGGTGTGCTCTCAAAAGAGGATATCGTTGATGTCCTAAGAGAGTTGATCAATATCCGCGATGGTCACGGTATCGTTGATGATATCGACCATCTCGGTAACCGTCGTATTCGCTGTGTCGGTGAGATGGCGGAGAACCAGTTCCGTGTAGGTCTGGTACGTGTCGAGCGCGCAGTCAAAGAGCGTCTCTCTCTGGCTGAGTCAGAAGGGCTGATGCCACAAGAGCTGATCAATGCAAAACCTGTCTCAGCCGCGGTCAAAGAGTTCTTTGGCTCCAGTCAGCTGTCACAGTTTATGGATCAGAACAATCCGCTCTCCGAGATCACCCACAAACGCCGTGTATCAGCACTCGGCCCGGGTGGCCTGGCACGTGAACGCGCTGGTTTTGAGGTGCGTGATGTACATCCAACGCATTACGGCCGTGTCTGCCCAATCGAGACGCCTGAAGGGCCAAATATTGGTCTGATCAACTCACTTGCAGTCTACTCACGCACCAATAGCTATGGGTTTCTTGAGACCCCGTATCGCCGGGTTGCTGACAGCAAGGTGTCTGATAAAATAGATTACCTCTCTGCGATTGAGGAGGGCAATTTCATCATTGCACAGGCGAGTGCCACGATAGATGAAGATGGCAAGCTGACAGAAGAGTTGGTTTCATGTCGTCATCAAAATGAGTTTGCACTTTCAACACCAGATAAGGTGCAGTATATCGATGTCTCGCCCAAGCAGATCGTCTCTGTGGCCGCTTCATTGATCCCCTTTCTTGAACACGATGATGCCAACCGCGCATTGATGGGTTCAAACATGCAGCGTCAGGCTGTTCCTACTCTGCGTGCTGAGAAGCCGCTTGTGGGTACCGGCATGGAGCGCAGTGTGGCGGTCGATTCGGGTGTGACTGTGGTGGCACTACGCGGTGGCATTGTCGATTTTGTTGATGCGAGCCGCATTGTCGTTCGTGTTAACGATAATGAGACGGAGGCGGGTGAGCCAGGTGTAGATATCTACAACTTGACCAAATATACCCGCTCTAATCAGAACACCTGTATCAATCAGCGTCCGCTGGTTAAGCCGGGCGATCTGATCACTAAGGGCGATGTGATGGGCGATGGCCCATCCACCGATATGGGCGAGTTGGCGCTAGGGCAGAACCTGCGCGTCGCGTTCATGCCTTGGAATGGTTACAATTTTGAGGATTCGATCCTCATCTCTGAGCGAGTGGTTAAAGAGGATCGTTTTACCTCAATCCACATTGAAGAGATGACCTGTATGGCCCGCGATACCAAACTGGGTTCAGAGGAGATCACTGGCGATATCCCCAATGTTGGCGAATCAGCACTCTCTAAATTGGATGAGTCCGGTATCGTCTACATCGGTGCCGAGGTTAAAGAGGGTGACATTCTCGTCGGCAAGGTGACGCCTAAGGGTGAGACCCAGCTGACACCGGAAGAGAAACTTCTGCGTGCCATCTTTGGTGAGAAAGCGGCAGACGTAAAAGATACCTCACTGCGTGTTTCAACAGGTCGAGTCGGTACTGTTATTGATGTGCAGGTCTTTACCCGTGACGGTGTTGATAAAGATCAGCGTGCGCTACAGATTGAAGAGACTGAGCTTGTTCGGGTGCGTAAAGATCTAAATGATCAGCTACGAATTATGGAAGATGATACCTTCGCACGTGTTGAGAGGATGCTCTCAGGTAAACTGGCTGAAGGTGGGCCGAATGGCTTAGCCGCCGGTGCTAAAATCACCAAAGCATACTTGGCAGATCTTGACCGCGAGCAGTGGTTAGAGGTGCGTCTGCGTAATGAAGAGGCCGCAGTGCAGCTCGAGGCCATTGCTGAGCAGATCAAACAGCAGCGCGAATCGTTCCGCGAGAAATTTGAAGTGAAGAAACATAAACTGACCACCGGTGATGACCTGGCTCCAGGCGTGCTGAAGATGGTTAAAGTCTATGTTGCTGTCAAACGCCGTATCCAGCCGGGTGATAAAATGGCCGGCCGTCACGGAAACAAAGGTGTTATCTCACAGATTGTGCCCGTTGAAGATATGCCGTTCGACGAGCATGGTGAGCCGGTCGATATAGTGCTCAACCCGCTTGGCGTTCCATCACGTATGAACGTAGGTCAGTTGTTGGAGACGCACCTGGGTTTTGCCGCCAAAGGCGTTGGCCGACGTATTGGTCAGATGTTACAGGCCCATGCCAAGGTCTCTGAACTGCGTCAGCTGCTAGATAAGATCTACAACACCAGTGGTAAAACAGAAGATCTCGACTCATTCAGTGATGAAGAGATCTTGGAGCTTGCCAGTAACCTGACTGAAGGTGTGCCGACTGCGACGCCTGTCTTTGATGGCGCGAGCGAAGAAGAGATCAGAGCTATGCTGAAATTAGCAGGCCTGCCTGAAACGGGTCAGACCACGCTGCGCGATGGTCGAACCGGTGATCTTTTTGAGCGTCCAGTGACCGTTGGTTACATGTACATCCTCAAACTTAACCACTTGGTTGATGACAAGATGCATGCCCGTTCAACGGGACCATACAGTCTGGTTACACAACAGCCACTGGGTGGTAAAGCACAGTTCGGTGGACAGCGTTTTGGTGAGATGGAGGTCTGGGCACTTGAAGCTTATGGCGCCGCCTACACCTTGCAGGAGATGCTGACTGTTAAGTCGGATGATGTGAATGGCCGTACTCGCATGTACAAAAATATCGTCGATGGCGATCATCGCATGGAAGCCGGTATGCCAGAGTCGTTCAATGTGTTGGTCAAAGAGATTCGCTCTCTCTGTATCAACATTGAACTCGAACAGGAATAACCAGGAGATACGACCTTGAAAGATCTACTCAAGATTCTGAAGCAGCAGGGGCAGTCGGAAGATTTCGACAAAATCCGCATTGGCCTGACTTCACCCAGCATGATTCGCTCCTGGTCCTATGGCGAGGTTAAGAAGCCTGAGACCATTAACTACCGGACCTTCAAGCCGGAACGCGACGGTCTCTTCTGTGCCAAAATCTTTGGCCCGACCAACGATTACGAGTGTCTCTGTGGCAAATACAAGCGCCTCAAACATCGTGGTGTGGTGTGTGAGAAGTGTGGTGTTGAAGTCACCCTCTCAAAAGTACGCCGTGAGCGTATGGGACACATTGAGCTGGCCAGTCCGGTTGCTCATATCTGGTTTCTGAAATCTCTGCCGTCACGTATTGGCCTGCTGCTTGATATGACCCTGCGTGATATTGAACGCGTTCTTTATTTCGAGTCATTTGTTGTCATCGAACCCGGCATGACCACGTTAGAACGTGGCCAGTTGATGAACGATGAGCAGTACCTCGAAGCGCTCGAAGAGTACGGCGATGAGTTCGATGCGCGTATGGGTGCAGAGGCTGTTAATGAGTTGTTGAAGACCCTTGATCTCAAGGCTGAAGTTGCACAGATCCGTGAGGATATGGGCGGTACCAAGTCAGAGACCAAGATCAAAAAATACACCAAGCGTCTTAAATTGATCGAGTCGCTTGATGCATCGGGTAACCGTCCAGAGTGGATGATCCTGACCGTGCTGCCCGTTCTTCCGCCAGAACTGCGCCCATTGGTGCCACTAGATGGTGGTCGATTTGCCACCTCTGATCTGAATGATCTCTATCGTCGCGTGATCAACCGCAACAACCGGCTGAAGCGACTGTTAGATCTGAGCGCGCCAGATATCATCGTGCGCAACGAAAAACGCATGCTGCAAGAGGCTGTTGACGCGTTGCTTGATAATGGCCGACGTGGCCGTGCCATCACCGGCACAAACAAACGCCCACTTAAATCTTTGGCCGATATGATCAAAGGTAAACAGGGCCGTTTCCGTCAGAATCTGCTCGGTAAACGTGTCGATTACTCCGGTCGTTCCGTTATTGTTGTGGGGCCAACACTGAAACTACATCAGTGTGGTCTACCTAAGAAGATGGCGCTAGAGCTGTTCAAGCCGTTCATCTTTGGCAAACTGCAACTGCGTGGTTTGGTCACCACTATCAAGGCGGCCAAAAAGCTGGTTGAACGGGGTAGTGTTGAGGTGTGGGACATCCTTGAAGATGTTATCCGCGAACACCCAGTGATGCTTAACCGCGCACCAACTCTGCATCGTCTCGGTATCCAGGCCTTTGAACCGGTACTGATTGAAGGTAAAGCGATCCAGCTGCATCCATTGGTTTGTACCGCATTCAACGCCGACTTCGACGGCGATCAAATGGCCGTACATATTCCACTGTCGCTCGAAGCTCAGCTCGAAGCGCGCAGCTTGATGATGTCAACCAACAACATCCTGTCACCCGCCAATGGTGAGCCAATCATCGTCCCATCACAGGACGTTGTTTTAGGTCTCTACTACATGACGCGTGATCGTATTGCGGCCAAGGGTGAAGGCATGGTCTTCTCCAATCCGCTCGAAGCTAGACGCGCCTATGAGTCAGGGGCAGCTGATCTACAAGCTAAAGTACGCATCCGTCTTGTTAACTCATCGTATGATGAAAGCGGCGAATTGTTTACCGAAAGAAAGATTTTTGATACCACGATTGGACGCTCAATTCTGTCAGAGATTCTGCCAAAGGGTCTGCCGTTCGATCTGATCAACAAATCTATGAACAAACGTGAAATCACCGGTTTGGTTGATGTCTGTTATCGACGTGCTGGTCTTAAAGCGACGGTTATCTTTGCAGATCAACTGATGTATACCGGTTTTCGCTATGCCACACGTGCCGGTGTCTCAATTGGTATTGTCGATATGGCCGTGCCAGAAGAGAAAAGTGGCATTCTCGCTGCAGCCGAGGCCCAGGTTAAAGAGATCGAAAATGAGTACGCCTCGGGTGTTGTCACCAACGGCGAACGCTACAACAAGGTTGTTGATATCTGGTCTCACACCAATGATCAGGTCGCTAAGGCGATGATGGACAAACTGGGTAAAGAGAGCGTTATTGATCGCGAAGGTAACGAGGTTGAGCAGGAGTCTTTCAACTCAATCTACATCATGGCAGATTCTGGTGCCCGAGGCTCGGCAGCGCAGATTCGTCAGTTAGCCGGTATGCGTGGTTTGATGGCCAAGCCAGATGGCTCGATCATTGAGACACCCATTACCGCGAACTTTCGCGAAGGGCTGAATGTTCTACAGTACTTCATCTCAACACATGGTGCGCGTAAGGGTCTCGCTGATACGGCGCTGAAGACCGCTAACTCTGGTTATCTGACTCGTCGACTGGTTGATGTTGCTCAGGATTTGGTCGTCAACACTGAAGATTGTGGCACCGAAAACGGTCTGTTGATGACGCCCATTATTGAGGGCGGCGACGTTGTTGAGCCGCTGAGAGATCGTATTCTTGGTCGTGTAACAAACGTAAATGTCTGCAAACCCAGCAGTGATGAGGTGATTTGTGAGCGTGGAACACTGCTTGATGAGGCATGGGTAGATCGTTTAGAAGCCGCCGGTGTTGATCAGGTAACAGTTCGCTCTGCCATCACCTGTGAATGCCGCGTTGGTATCTGTGCTGAGTGTTACGGCCGTGATCTCGCTCGGGGTCATCGAGTCAATCAAGGCGAGTCTGTGGGTGTTATTGCCGCACAGTCAATTGGTGAGCCAGGAACTCAGCTCACCATGCGTACCTTCCACATTGGTGGTGCCGCCTCTCGTTCAGTGACTGCCAACAGCATCCAGGTGAAATCCAACGGTGTCGTGCATCTGCATAACATCAAAACGGTTAAGCACCAGAGTGGTCATCTCGTCGCAGTATCTCGTTCCGGTGAAATCACCGTGGTTGATGATGTCGGGCGTGAGAAAGAGCGTTACAAACTACCTTACGGTGCAACTATTCAGATCAGTGATGGCAGTTCGGTTGAAGCTGGCCAGCTAGTTGCAACTTGGGACCCGCACACCCACCCTGTTATTACTGAGGTGGCTGGTAAACTTGAGTTCATCGATTTTGTCGATGGTGGAACAGTTCAGAGTCAGGTCGATGAACAGACCGGTTTAAGTTCATTGGTGGTTATCGATCCAAAACAGCGGCCAGCAAGCGGCAAAGATCTACGTCCAATGGTCAAGCTGGTTGATGCAGATGGCCAGGATATGAACATTGCTGGAACCAATATCCCTGCACACTACTTTCTACCTGCGGCAGCGATTGTCGGTGTAACTGATGGCGCGAATGTCGGCGTTGGTGACGTGCTGGCACGTATTCCACAAGAGTCTAGTAAAACCCGCGATATTACCGGTGGTCTGCCACGTGTTGCCGATCTGTTTGAAGCACGTAAGCCAAAAGATCCAGCGATCTTGGCTGAAACTACCGGTACCGTCAGTTTTGGTGCTGATACGAAAGGTAAACAGCGACTCGTTATCACCGAAAAAGATGGCGAGACAAACGAGTTGCTGATCCCCAAATGGCGTCACGTTAACGTCTTTGAAGGTGAGCACGTAGAGCGTGGTGAGGTCATCTCAGATGGTGAGTTGAACCTACATGACATCTTACGCCTACGTGGTGTTACCGAATTGGCAGAATATCTCGTTAAAGAGATTCAGGATGTCTATCGTCTACAAGGCGTAAAGATCAATGATAAGCACATCGAGGTGATCATTCGTCAGATGCTGCGTAAGGTCGAGATTGTTGCCGGTGGTGATAGTCCATTGCTACGTGGTGAGGTGATCGAACGATCAACCTTGGTCGCCACCAATGCTAAACTGACTGAAGAGGGCAAACATGGTGCGCTCTATATTCCGCTGCTACTTGGAATCACCAAAGCATCATTGGCCACAGAGTCATTCATCTCTGCGGCCTCCTTCCAAGAGACCACACGAGTGCTAACAGAGGCTGCCGTTAGAGGTCTCTCCGATAGTTTGAATGGACTAAAAGAGAACGTTATTGTTGGTCGGCTTATTCCAGCGGGCACAGGTCTTGCTTTTCATAAAGCCCGTCAATTACGTCGCAAAGCGGAACTTGAGGCTGATGCAGCAGATGCGATTAAGCCAGAGATAGCAGTGGAAGAGTTGGAAGAGGCATTTAAAGAGGCGCTGAATACCTCAGACAATTAACTTCTGAAGCAACTCCTGTAACTCACTTGTGAGTTACAGGAGACAAAATAAAACCCCCGTAACAAGTCATGCTACGGGGGTTTTATTTTGTCTCGATTATAAGTCAGTTGAGATTAATAATCGTGACAGCTGATGGCCGGTAAAGTGAACCGGCCATCAACCAATTCAGGAAGAGCAATTAGGCATTGCGCTCCTTAACCTCTTTGATCACCTCTTCAGCCACATTTTTAGGGCATGGCAGGTAGTGAGAGAACTCCATGGAGAACTGACCACGACCAGAGGTCATGGTACGTAGGTCACCAATGTAGCCAAACATCTCGCTCAGAGGGCAGTCAGCTTTGATGCGCACACCCGTGATGCCCGCTTCTTGGGATTTAATCATTCCGCGACGACGGTTAAGATCACCGATGACATCACCTACATGATCGTCAGGAGTGAAGACATCAACGCACATGATTGGTTCGATTAGCTGAGGGCCAGCTTTAGGTATGGTCTGACGGTATGCGCCTCTGGCCGCAATCTCAAATGCAACAGCAGAGGAGTCAACGGCGTGGAAACCACCATCCATCAGTGTGATTTTCAGATCTAGACAAGGGAAGCCTGCTAAAACACCTTGACCTAGCATGCCCTTGAAGCCCTTCTCAATAGCAGGCCAGAATTCACGTGGTACATTGCCGCCGGTCACTTTTGAGGCAAACTCAAAGCCACTACCTGGCTCACCTGGCTCAATGATGTAGTCGATTTTACCAAACTGACCAGAACCACCCGACTGCTTTTTATGTGTGTAGCTATCTTCGACTTTCTTAGTGATTGTTTCACGGTAAGCTACCTGAGGTTTGCCCACCTCAACATCAACACCATGAGTACGGCGAAGGATATCAATTTTAATATCAAGATGTAGCTCGCCCATACCTTTAAGAATGGTCTCGCCACTATCTTCGTCTGTTTCAACGTGGAAAGATGGATCTTCCTGGATCATTTTTCCTAGCGCAACGCCCATCTTCTCAGAACCACCCTTATCTTTAGGTGATATTGCAATCGAGATGACCGGAGCAGGGAACACCATTGGCTCCAGAGTGGCAGGATTCTTTGGATCACAAAGTGTGTGGCCTGTCTGAACATTTTTCATGCCGAGTACGGCGACGATGTCACCCGCTTGAGCAGAGCTTAGCTCTTCACGTGTATCGGCATGCATCTCAACAATTCGACCAATACGTTCTGTCTTACCCGTATAGGTATTGAGGACGGTGGTGCCTTTTTCTATCCTGCCAGAATAGATACGGATAAAAGTGAGTGCGCCATAACGGTCATCCATGATTTTGAAAGCCAATGCGCGCAGAGGCTTGTCAGGGTCAACAGTGGCAAAGTTACCCGTCTCATTACCCTCAAGATCAACCTCTGGCTGAGGTTTGATCTCGGTTGGGTTGGGTAGGTAGTCGACAACAGCGTCGAGGACAAGCTGCACACCCTTGTTTTTGAAGGATGAACCGCAGTAGGTTGGAAAGAAATCTAGATTAATGGTTCCTTGACGGATACAACGCTGCAGCTCTTCAATAGAGGGTTCTGTGCCGTCAAGATAGGTTTCCATCAGATCATCGTCCTGCTCAACTGCCGCCTCAATCAGTTTTTCACGCCACTCATCAACGGCCTCAGTCATATCAGCAGGGACATCTTCAATGTGGTAATTGAGGGGGTCACCAGAGTCATCCCATATCCATGCTTTACGGGTCAGGATATCGACAACACCAACAAAATCATCTTCAGCGCCGATAGGCAGTGTCATGACAAGCGGATTGGCGCCAAGAACCTTTTCTACCTGAGTGACAACGCGCAAGAAGTCAGCACCCAGGCGATCCATTTTATTGATATAGATAACACGTGCGACTTCAGAGTCATTGGCATAACGCCAGTTGGTCTCAGATTGTGGTTCAACACCACCAGATGCACAGAAAACGCCAACACCGCCATCGAGTACTTTTAGTGAACGATAGACCTCAATAGTGAAGTCAACGTGTCCTGGGGTATCAATGATATTCAGCTGATGATCTCTCCACTGACAGGTGGTTGCAGCTGACTGAATGGTGATGCCACGCTCTTGCTCCTGCTCCATGAAGTCGGTAGTTGCAGCACCGTCATGTACTTCACCGATTTTATGGATTTTTCCGGTAAGCTTGAGGATACGCTCGGTGGTTGTGGTCTTTCCAGCATCAACATGGGCAAAGATACCAATGTTGCGGTAGTGAGTTAAGTCTTTCATTTTTGCACTCTATATATACAGGTATAAAAAATGTCTACTGAACCACTCAATAAAAGTACGGGTAAAGTTAGGGTTAGCTCCTAACAGTCACCACGCTCATATGCTTCTAAGAGCGTAGCCCTGTAGGAGAATGATGAGTGTCTCAGATGTTTAGTGATTAAAAAAACACGATATTTTAATGCGCAGATATGCGCGTTAGCCGTGTAATTTTAAAAGGAGCGGTAGTTTAACCGGAAATGGGAAGTTTTTGTTAATAAAATTCGAGTAATTGGATGAGTAACGTATAAAGTTGAAATGGTTCTCTGTAGATCATTTGTAAAGTTAGTAGATAATTTAGCTTGACGAGACCGGGGATGGGGCATAGAATGCGCCCTCTTCGATTGACCGGCACTACATGCGGTCGATTCTATTTATAGTATTCCGGCTCGTAAGTGCTCGGGAGAAGGTATTATCAATCTCAATAGCCGAAAGGCCCTGACGAATGAATAATTCAATCGTCACGGGTGACCTTTGCCATGTGCAAAAGGTCTGGTTGAGTGGGTCCGTGGAGACGGCGTGAATGACAACGATTAACCAGCTGGTGCGCAAGCCCAGAAAGCGTAAGATTGAAAAAAGTAAGGTGCCTGCCCTAGAGGCGTGTCCGCAGAAGCGCGGCGTATGTACCCGTGTGTACACTACTACACCAAAAAAGCCGAATTCAGCTCTGCGTAAAGTGGCGCGTGTTCGCCTTACAAATGGTTTTGAAGTGACCTCCTATATCGGTGGTGAAGGGCATAACCTTCAGGAGCATTCAGTTGTTCTCATCCGTGGTGGTCGAGTAAAAGATTTACCTGGTGTGCGCTACCATGTTGTTCGTGGCAGCCTGGATACGTCCGGTGTTGAGAGTCGCCGTCAGGGTCGCTCAAAGTATGGCGCCAAGCGTCCTAAGAGCTAACGAGAAGGTTGAGAAAGAGTCATGCCTAGAAGACGAGTTGTTGCCAAACGAGAGATTCTGCCGGATCCAAAGCATGGAAGTCAGCTGCTCTCTAAGTTCATCAATATGGTGATGGAGAGCGGTAAGAAGTCTATTGCTGAAAAGATTGTCTACGGTGCATTGGATCAGGTGATTGAGAGGCGTAAAGAGGTTGAGCCTCTTGAGTTGCTTGAGACTGCATTAGAAAATGTTCGTCCATCTGTCGAGGTTAAGTCTCGTCGTGTGGGCGGTGCAACCTATCAGGTGCCAATTGAAGTGCGGCCGAGTCGTCGTAACTCACTCGCTATGCGTTGGTTGATCGAGGCTGCTCGTAAGCGCAGTGAGAAGTCAATGGCGTTGCGCCTTGCTGGTGAGTTGATGGACGCGGCGGATAGTAAAGGTTCTGCGGTGAAGAAGAAGGAAGATACGCATCGCATGGCTGAAGCTAATAAGGCCTTCTCACACTACCGCTGGTAAAGAGATAGGTTGGCTTAAAGTAAGGAAAGTTTGTGGCACGCAGCACGCCAATTGATCGTTATCGTAATCTAGGCATCATGGCGCACATTGATGCAGGGAAGACCACGACAACGGAGCGAATACTCTACTACACGGGAGTTTCGCATAAGATTGGCGAGGTTCATGATGGTGCTGCCACCATGGATTGGATGGAGCAAGAGCAGGAGCGTGGAATAACCATCACCTCCGCTGCAACAACCTGTTTTTGGTCAGGGATGGCGAAACAGTTTGAGCAACATCGTATCAATATAATAGATACGCCAGGCCATGTAGACTTTACCATTGAAGTAGAGCGGTCATTGCGAGTTCTGGATGGTGCGTGCGCTGTCTTCTGTGCGGTGGGCGGTGTAGAGCCACAGTCAGAGACAGTTTGGCGTCAGGCTGATAAATACGGAGTGCCAAGGATCGCCTTCGTAAATAAGATGGATCGAACGGGTGCAGATTTTCTGCGCGTTGTTGAGCAAGTAAGAGAGCGGCTGGGCTCTAATCCGGTGCCCATTCAGTTGCCGATTGGCGCTGAAGAAGAGTTTCAGGGTGTTGTTGACTTGGTGCGGATGAAGGCAATCATCTGGGATGACTCGACACGTGGAATGGAGTTCGAAGAGCAGGAGATTCCTGCTAATCTTGTCTCGCTAGCTGCTGAGTGGCGCGAGAATATGGTCGAGGCGGCAGCCGAGGCCAATGATGAGTTGATGGAGAGGTATCTTGAAGAGGGCGAGCTCTCTTCAGATGAGATTCGCAAAGGGTTGCGAGTACGAACGCTTAATAACGAGATCGTACCAACCATGTGTGGATCCGCCTTTAAGAATAAAGGTGTGCAGGCGATGTTGGATGCGGTGATCGATTATATGCCGTCGCCACTTGATGTGCCGTCTATCAAGGGGCATCTTGATGACAAGAACGAAACAGAAGCTGAGCGCCAGGCCGGTGATGACCAGCCATTTGCAGCGCTTGCTTTTAAGATAGCGACTGACCCTTTTGTCGGTACGCTTACTTTTTTCCGCGTCTATTCAGGCGTGTTAAAGAGTGGTGATGCGGTATTTAACCCAGTAAAGGGTAAGCGAGAGCGAGTTGGTCGGATTTTGCAGATGCACGCCAACGCTCGCGAAGAGATTAAAGAGGTGCGCGCTGGTGATATAGCTGCTGCCGTTGGTCTCAAAGATGTGACTACGGGAGACACCCTTTGTGATCTGAATCAGAAGATTACATTGGAGCGAATGGAGTTTCCTGAGCCGGTTATCTCGGTGGCTGTGGAGCCTAGAACAGCAGGCGATCAAGAAAAAATGGGTGTTGCACTCACGAAGTTGGCACAAGAGGATCCGTCCTTTCATGTGCATACGGATGAAGAGTCGGGACAGACCATAATCTCAGGGATGGGCGAACTCCATCTTGAGATCATCGTCGATCGAATGAAGCGTGAATTTGCTGTTGAAGCAAATGTAGGTGCGCCGCAGGTGGCCTACCGTGAAACGATTAAGTCGACAGTAGAGCACGAGAATAAGTTTATTCGGCAGACGGGTGGGCGCGGACAGTATGCGCACGTTTGCCTTCGTATCGAGCCTCAAGAAAATGGCACTGGATATGAGTTTGTTAATGAAATTGCCGGTGGATCTGTACCACGTGAGTTCATCCCGTCTGTAGATAGAGGGGTGCAGGAACAGATGAAAAACGGTGTGATTGCTGGTTACCCAGTGGTCGATGTGAAGGTTACATTGTTCGATGGTTCGTATCATGATGTTGACTCTTCTGAAATGGCGTTTAAAATAGCCGGCTCGATAGGATTCAGAGAGGGGATGGAAATTGCCTCTCCTGTGCTCCTTGAACCGCTGATGAAAGTGGATGTTCTGACGCCAGAAAATTATATGGGCGATGTGATGGGTGACCTGAATCGTCGTCGCGGCATTGTGCAGGGGATGGAGGATTGTCCCTCAGGCAAGAGCATTGCCGCAGAGGTACCGCTCTCTGAGATGTTTGGCTACGCCACAGCGTTACGCTCAGCAACCCAGGGTCGAGCGACCTACAGTATGGAATTTGTAAGATACAACGAAGTGCCGGCAAATGTTGTCGACGCTATCATAAAGAAACGGTAACAGAGATAGAGGTAACGACGGTGTCCAAGGAAAAATTCGAACGTACAAAACCGCATGTAAACGTGGGTACGATTGGTCACGTCGATCACGGCAAGACCACATTGACTGCAGCGATCACCCGCGTGATGGCAGAAGCACACGGCGGCGAAGTCAAAGCGTTTGATCAGATCGATAACGCCCCTGAAGAGCGTGAGCGTGGCATTACCATCTCAACGGCGCACGTTGAGTATGAGTCAGACAATCGTCACTACGCCCACGTCGACTGCCCAGGTCATGCTGATTATGTGAAAAACATGATCACCGGTGCCGCACAGATGGACGGTGCGATCCTAGTCTGTTCCGCCGCCGACGGCCCCATGCCACAGACCCGTGAGCACATCCTGCTTGCACGTCAGGTTGGCGTACCTTACATCGTTGTCTTCTTGAACAAAGCGGACATGGTCGATGATGACGAGCTGCTTGAGCTGGTAGAGATGGAAGTACGTGAGCTGCTAGATCAGTACGACTTCCCAGGTGACGACACCCCAATCATCATCGGTTCAGCATTGAAAGCGCTGGAAGGTGACCAGTCCGATATGGGTGCAGGTGCCATCAAGAAACTCGTTGAAGCGATGGATACCTATATACCGCAGCCAGAGCGTGACATTGACCAACCCTTCCTGATGCCAATTGAGGATGTCTTCTCAATATCAGGTCGCGGTACTGTTGTTACCGGACGTATTGAGCGCGGCATCGTAAAGGTTGGCGAAGAGATCGAGATTGTTGGTATCAAAGATACCCAGAAGACCACCTGTACTGGCGTAGAGATGTTTCGCAAACTGCTGGATCGTGGTGAAGCCGGCGACAATGTAGGTGTGTTGCTACGTGGTACCAAGCGAGAAGATGTCGAGCGTGGTCAAGTACTGGCCGCTCCTGGCAGCATCAATCCCCACACCCACTTTGAGTGTGAAGTGTACATTTTGAGCAAAGATGAGGGTGGTCGTCACACCCCGTTTTTCGCTAACTATCGTCCACAGTTCTACTTCCGTACCACCGACGTCACAGGTGCCTGTGAACTGCCGGAAGGTATTGAAATGGTCATGCCTGGCGACAACGTCAAGATGACCGTAAAGCTCATCGCACCGATTGCGATGGAAGAGGGTCTGCGTTTTGCGATCCGTGAAGGTGGCCGCACCGTAGGTGCTGGCGTCGTTGCCAAGATTATTGAGTAATTAAGAAAATGGCTAATCAAAGAATCCGAATTCGGCTGAAAGCATTTGATCATCGTCTGATCGATCAATCAGCCCGTGAGATCGTAGAGACAGCAAAGCGTACTGGTGCGCAGGTACTGGGTCCGATACCACTTCCAACAAAGATAGAGCGTTTCACTATCCTGATCTCTCCGCATGTAAATAAAGATGCGCGCGATCAGTATGAGATTCGCACGCACAAGCGCCTGATGGATATCGTAGATCCAACTGACAAAACAGTGGATGCACTGATGAAGTTAGATCTGGCTGCTGGTGTAGACGTTCAGATTAAGCTCAACTGAGGTAAGGTCGATGGCGATTGGAATCGTTGGGCGTAAGGCCGGAATGACACGCATCTTCACAGAAGATGGTGTTTCGGTGCCCGTAACTGTAATAGAAGCTGATCCTAACCGAGTGACACAGCTGAAGAGTGTAGAGAACGAAGGTTACTCTTCAATTCAGGTCACAATTGGTCAGAAGAAAGCATCACGTGTAAATAAAGCTGCTGCCGGTAACTTCGCGAAAGCGGGTACTGAAGCTGGTCGCGGGCTCTGGGAGTTTCGCGTCGAAGGCGCCGAGGCAGATGGCATCGAAGTTGGCGGCGAAATTAAAGTCGATATCTTTGAGGCTGGTCAGCTGGTCGATGTACGTGGTCGTAGCATTGGTAAAGGATTTGCGGGCGGTGTAAAACGCCACCACTTCCATATGCAAGATGCGACACATGGCTGTTCAATCTCTCACCGCGCGGCTGGTTCTATCGGTCAGTGCCAAACACCAGGACGTGTTTTTAAAGGTAAGAAGATGGCAGGCCACATGGGTAATGTAAATCGTTGCCAGCAAAATCTTGAGGTGGTTCGTGTTGATACCGAACGCAACCTGATTTTGGTCAAGGGCGCGGTACCCGGTGCAACCGGTGGGGATGTGATCATCGTTCCTGCCATCAAGCAGAAAAACAAAGGGTGAGTCTGATGGATCTTAATGTACAGTCAGTCTCCGGCGAAGCTGCTCAGGCCATCCAGGTCTCAGATGTAGTTTTCGGAGCGGAATATAAAGAGTCACTGATTCATCAGGTCGTAACGGCTTATCAAGCAGCGGCACGCTCTGGAACACGCGCACAGAAAACGCGTTCTGAAGTGAGAGGCGGTGGTGCTAAACCATGGCGTCAAAAAGGTACTGGTCGCGCTCGTGCAGGTACAATCAGAAGCCCAATCTGGCGTTCTGGTGGTGCTACGTTTGCAGCGAAGCCACAGAATTATGAGCAAAAAGTTAACCGTAAGATGTACCGCGGTGCTATTCGCTCCATTCTGTCAGAGCTTCTTCGCAAAGAGCGTCTTACCGTTGTTGATGCCTTCACTGTTGAGCAGCCTAAGACTAAAGAGTTGGTTGGCAAGCTGAAGTCACTCAATGTTGACGATGTGTTGATCATTGTAGACGGCGCAGATGAGAATATTTTCCTGGCAAGTCGGAATCTCTACCACGTTGGAGTTTGCGACGTTTTAGATATCGATCCTGTAAGCCTGATTGGCTTTAAGAGTATCGTCATAACGGCTGATGCTATGAAGCGTCTTGAGGAGCGCCTGTCATGAACAACGAACGTATTTTACAGGTTCTTATGAGTCCTCTGATTTCAGAGAAAACCAGTATCGCAGCAGACGCAAATCGTCAATACACTTTTCGTGTGGCGGTTGATGCAAATAAGCATGAGGTAGCGCGTGCGGTTGAGAATCTTTTTGATGTAAAAGTTGATCGAGTTCAGGTCATGAATGTTAAAGGTAAAACAAAACGTTCTGGTCGTATCTTGGGTAAACGTTCTGATTGGCGTAAAGCTATCGTACGTCTCCAAGAAGGGAACGAAATCGATTTTTCTACTGGCGCCTGAAGCGATTAGATCGGAAAAAGAATCATGGCAATTGTAAAGAGTAAACCAACATCACCGGGTCGCCGATTTGTTGTAAAGGTGGTGACACCTGATCTTCATAAAGGTGCACCTTATGGTCCTCTTCTTGAGAAGAAGACCAGATCTGGTGGTCGTAACAATAATGGTCGTATCACCACACGTCACCGTGGTGGTGGTCATAAGCAACGTTATCGCGTAATCGATTTCAAACGTAACAAGACAGATGTTGTCGGTATTGTAGAGCGCTTGGAGTATGATCCAAACCGCAGTGCTCATATTGCCCTGATCTGCTACGCAGATGGCTCTCGCTCATATGTGATTGCTCCTCGTGGCTTGAAAGCTGGTGCAGAGATTCAGTCGGGTGTTGAGGCACCGATCGAGATCGGTAACTGTATGCCGCTGCGCAATATGCCAATGGGTAGCACTATTCACTGCATCGAGATGAAACCAGGCAAGGGGGCACAGATCGCCCGTTCAGCCGGTACATCCGCACAGTTGGTTGCTCGTGAAGCTGGTTACGCAACGCTTCGTCTTCGTTCAGGCGAGATGAGGAAAATACTTGTTGATTGCCGTGCCGTTATCGGTGAGGTGAGCAACAGTGAGCACAGCCTGAGGTCACTCGGCAAAGCCGGTGCAGCCCGCTGGCGTGGTGTTCGTCCAACCGTTCGCGGTGTGGCAATGAACCCAGTTGATCACCCTCACGGTGGTGGTGAAGGTCGTACCTCTGGTGGTCGTCATCCTGTATCACCATGGGGTGTACCTACCAAGGGTTATAAGACACGCAGCAACAAGCGTACTGATAAAATGATTGTGCGGCACCGGAACCGCAAATAACAGATAGGGGTAGACTCGTGCCACGTTCAATCAAGAAAGGCCCATTCGTCGATCATCATTTGGCGAAGAAAGTTGAAGAGGCTGTTGCCAACAACATAAAGCGTCCAATTAAGACATGGTCGCGTCGTTCAATGGTATTGCCTGATATGGTCGGACTGACCATCGCAGTACACAATGGGCGTCAACACATACCTGTAATGATCAATGAAAATATGGTTGGTCATAAGCTAGGTGAATTTGCCCTGACACGTACATATCGCGGTCATGTCGCAGATAAGAAGTCGAGGTAACGGGTAATGGCAACTCAAACAGTATCAAAATTGCGTTATGCGCGAATTTCTGCACAGAAAGGACGCTTGGTCGCTGACCAGATTCGCGGCCTTCCTGTTGAAGATGCGCTCAATATTCTGGCTTTTAGTAATAAAAAAGCAGCAGTGATGATGAAAAAAATTCTCGATTCAGCGATCGCGAATGCAGAGCACAATGAGGGTGCTGATATCGACGAACTGCGTGTTTCTGCAGTATATGTTGATGAAGGACCAACCATGAAACGTATCACTGCACGGGCTAAAGGTCGTGCAGGTCGCATTTTAAAACGCAGCAGCCATATAACGCTGACTGTGGCCGACAAGTAGAAAGGTAAGAGAGACCACTATGGGCCAAAAAGTACATCCAACAGGTATACGACTCGGTATCGTCAAAGAGTGGACATCCAAATGGTATGCCAACTCAAAAGATTACCCAGTGTTATTGAATACAGATTTAAAAGTGCGTGCTTTCTTGAAAAAGAAACTTTCGCAAGCATCTGTCAGCCGTATTCAGATTGATCGTCCCGCAAACAATGCACAGATCACTGTCCACACCGCTCGTCCAGGGTTGGTGATTGGTAAAAAGGGTGAAGGTATTGATGCGATGCGAAATGAAGTATCTGAGATGATGGGTGTGCCAGTTCACATCAGCATCGAAGAGATTCGCAAGCCTGAGCTAGATGCCCAACTCGTTGCAGAAGGTATTGCGCAGCAGTTGGAACGCAGAATTATGTTCCGCCGTGCGATGAAACGTGCCGTGCAAAACAGCATGCGTCTAGGTGCACAGGGGATCAAAGTCAACGTCTCTGGACGCTTGAACGGCGCCGAGATTGCTCGCAACGAGTGGTATCGTGAAGGTCGCGTACCTCTACATACACTGCGTGCGGATATTGATTATGGCTTTGCTGAAGCAAGTACCGCATACGGCATATTGGGTGTGAAGGTCTGGATTTTCAAAGGCGAAATTTACGCTGATGCTCCAGCAGTTGAGGCGGCGCCGAAAGGCAAGGCTGCTAAGAGGGCATAACGATGTTGCAACCTAAACGTACAAAATTTCGTAAGCAGCATAAAGGTCGCAACCGGGGCTTAGCTACCACTGGAAGCAGTGTAAGCTTTGGTGAATTTGGTCTTAAATCAACTGCTCGCGGCAGAATAACTGCTCGTCAGATTGAAGCTGCACGTCGTGCTATTTCACGCCATGTAAAGCGTGGTGGCAAGCTTTGGATTCGCGTCTTCCCTGATAAACCTATCAGTAAAAAGCCGCTCGAAGTCCGGATGGGTAAAGGTAAAGGCAATGTTGAATATTGGGTCGCCCAAATTCAACCAGGACGCATGCTTTATGAGATTGAAGGTGTGCCTGAAGAGTTGGCCCGCGAGGCATTTCAACTGGCCGCCGCGAAATTGCCGTTGGCAACAACCTTCGTTAAACGGACGGTGATGTAATGAAAGCGAGTGAACTACGGGAAAAAAGTCCCGAAGAGCTGCAAAAATCGTTGGAAGAGTTGCTGAAAGAGCAGTTCAATCTCCGTATGCAGAAAGGAACTGGTCAGCTGCCACGTCCATCTCAGTTGCGGGTCGTTCGCAAAGGCATTGCGCGGATTAGAACATTGATGAATGAACAGAAGATGGGTGAGTCATCATGACTGAACAACAACCTGAAAATCGCGCAATTGTAGGACGCGTGGTCAGTAATGCAATGGATAAGACGATCACTGTCTTAGTTGAGCGTAAAGTGAAGCACCCGATTTACGGGAAATACATGAAACGTTCTACAAAGCTGCATGCACACGATGAGAGCAACGAATGTAACAATGGAGATACTGTGATGGTTGAACAGTGTCGCCCACTCTCAAAAAGCAAGAGCTGGCGTTTGGTCAAGATTCTAGAGAGCAGCAAGTAAGCGACTCGCTAGATCCCTGCGGAATTAAATTTAAAACTGGAACAACACCATGATTCAGATGCAGTCACGGCTAAATGTAGCCGATAACAGCGGCGCTAAGCGAGTACAGTGTATTAAAGTACTAGGTGGATCGCACCGTCGCTATGCCGGTATCGGCGACATTATTAAGGTTAGCGTGAAAGACGCTATCCCTCGCGGTAAGGTAAAAAAGGGTGAGGTGTATAATGCTGTCATCGTGCGTACCAGAAAAGGTGTGCGTCGTCCTGATGGTTCGCTCATTCGTTTTGACGCAAACTCAGCAGTTTTGTTGAACGCACAGTTGCAGCCAATCGGCACACGTATCTTTGGCCCTGTGACCCGTGAGTTACGTAGCGAGCGCTTTATGAAAATCATATCGCTTGCCCCAGAAGTTTTGTGAGGCCGTAATCATGGCAATGAGTAAAATTAAAAAGGGTGATGACGTCATCGTCACAGCCGGAAAAGATAAGGGAAAGCGTGGTTTGGTTTCTCGTGTACTCGAGAACGGTAAAGTCATTGTTGAGAACGTCAACATGGCAAAACGCCACACTAAAGCGGACCCAAATAAAGGTGAGCCTGGTGGCATTCTTGAAAAAGAGATGCCATTAGAGATTTCCAACGTCGCACTGTTTAACCCAGCAACGGGTAAAGGTGATCGTGTTGGTTTTAAAATCCTTGAGGATGGCCGTAAGGTAAGAACTTTCAAATCCAACGGCGAAGTCGTGGATGTATAAGGCGCTATAGAGATGTCTAGATTACAGCAACACTACCGGGACAACGTCGTTAATTCGTTGATGGAAAAGTTCCAGTACAAAAGCATCATGCAGGTACCACGTATCACTAAAATCACTCTAAATATGGGTGTTGGTGCTGCGGTCGCAGATAAAAAAGTCATACAGTTCGCAGTAGCGGATATGACAAAAATCAGCGGTCAAAAACCTGTTGTCTGTTTGGCACGTAAATCGATTGCTGGGTTTAAAATCCGTGATGGTTGGCCAATCGGCTGCAAAGTGACCCTTCGCAGCGAACGGATGTATGAATTCTTAGATCGTTTGATCAGCATTGCAATTCCTCGTATTCGTGATTTTCGCGGTATGAATGCGAAATCATTCGATGGGCGTGGTAATTACAGCATGGGTGTGACTGAACAGATCATATTTCCCGAGATTGATTACGATAAAGTTGATACACTACGCGGCTTGGATATCACCATCACTACAGATGCTCGTACTGATGAAGAAGGTCGTGCATTGTTGGAAGCATTTAGCTTTCCATTTAAGAATTGAGATAATTATGGCAAAATTGAGCATGATTGCACGTGAGAAAAAACGTGCACAGCTAGTGATCAAGTTCGCTGAAAAGCGTGCTGCACTTAAAGCGACTATCAAAAATCCTGATTCTTCTTACGAAGAGCGCGAGCAGGCTGTTATTGCACTGCAAAAACAGCCGCGTGACGCGAGTCCTAGCCGCAAGCGCAATCGTTGTCAGATTACAGGGCGTCCTCACGGCTTCTATCGCAAATTTGGTCTTGCACGTAATAAATTACGTGAAGCAGCTATGCGCGGTGATGTTCCAGGGCTTGTTAAAGCAAGCTGGTAATAATTTAGTAATTTTGGGTTTACACCCTCACGTAAAATTGGGTATCGCGTCTTGAAGGCGGACTGACCTTGGGAGTACAGAAATAATGAGTATGTCAGATCCCATTGCGGATATGCTCACACGTATACGTAACGGCCAAACTTCAAATAAGGCCCAAGTATGCTGCCCCGCCTCTAAAGCCAAGCTAGCTATCGCAAATGTCTTAAAAGATGAAGGTTATGTAAGCGACATCTCTATTGAGGATGAAGGCGCTAAACCTGTGATGGTTATTAGCTTGCGTTATTTTGAAGGTAAGCCGGTTATTGAATTGATCAAACGGGTTTCTCGTCCAGGTCTTCGTGTTTATAAGGGTCGTAATGATCTGCCTACAGTCCGTAACGGTCTGGGTGTGGCGATCATCTCTACCTCCCGTGGCGTAATGAGCGACAGAGCCGCTCGTGCAGCTGGGCAAGGTGGCGAAATCGTCGCTTTTGTCGCTTGATGGGGAAATAGATAATGTCTCGTATAGCAAAAAGTTCGATCTCAATTCCGTCTGGTGTTGATGTAACACTCGCAGGTCAAGATGTCACTATTAAGGGGCCTAAGGGTTCGCTTGGCATGACGGTTCACCCGTTTGTTACAGTGTCTCAAAATGACAATGCTATCAGTGTCGCACCTGGCAAAGAGTCTAAAGAGCAGTGGGCAATGGCAGGTACAACCCGTGCATTAATTAACAATATGGTCACAGGTGTATGTGCCGGTTTCGAGAAAAAACTGAAACTCATCGGTGTTGGTTACCGTGCTCAGGCCAAAGGTCGCGTATTAAACCTCTCTCTTGGTTTCTCGCATCCTGTTGAGTACAGTGTTCCCGAGGGTGTTGATATTTCCACACCATCTCAGACTGAGATTATCCTGACTGGCTGTGATAAGCAGCAGGTTGGACAGGTAGCGGCTGAAGTTCGGGCGTTCCGTCCACCAGAGCCTTATAAAGGTAAAGGTGTTCGCTACGCAGATGAAGTTGTTGTTCGCAAAGAAGCGAAGAAAAAGTAGGGTTGAATGATGGATAAGAAAACAGCACGTAAACGTCGCGGGCTTCGTGCTCGCTCAAAGATTCGCGAACTGGGTGTCTATCGTTTGACCATTCACCGTACGCCACAGCATGTCTATGCGCAGATTATTGCGCCTACAGGTTCCGAGGTTGTAGTGAGTGCATCAACTCTTGATAAAGAGATTCGTGCATCAATCGAAGGGTCAACAGGTAATGCAGCAGCAGCTAGCGTTGTCGGTAAGGTGATCGCTGAGCGTGGCAAGTCAGCGGGTATTGAGCGTGTCGCTTTTGATCGCTCTGGCTTCAGATATCATGGTCGAGTTAAAGCGTTAGCAGAAGCTGCTCGCGAAAACGGTCTGCAATTCTAAAGGTTTGGTTATGGCGAATTTTAATGCAAAGCCGGAAGGCGACGATCTGATTGAAAAATTAGTCAACGTCAACCGTGTAGCAAAAGTTGTAAAGGGTGGGCGTCAGTTTAGTTTCTCTGCACTTACTGTTGTAGGTGACGGGAAAGGGCGTGTGGGTTTTGGTCAAGGTAAGGCGCGTGAAGTGCCCATCGCAATTCAAAAAGCGATGGAAAATGCCCGTCGCAATATGATTGATGTGAGCCTTAAGGGAACAACCCTTCAGTATCCTCTGGTAGGGCGTCATGGTGCAGCTCGTGTATACATGCAGCCAGCATCAGATGGTACCGGTATCATCGCTGGTGGTGCCATGCGCTCAGTGTTCGAAGTGGTTGGCGTTCAGAATGTCCTCGCGAAAGTTATTGGAACAAATAACCCAGTCAATGTTGTACGTGCAACATTAAATGGATTGAGTGGAATGGCTGATGCTAAAAGCGTTGCTGCAAAACGTGGCAAAAAAGTTGAAGAGATCCTGGGGTAAGAGATGCCTAGCAAAAAAACAATGCAAGTCAAGCTAGTGCGTAGCATGAATGGTCGTTTGGCAAGTCACAAAGCTTGTGTAAAAGGACTGGGTCTGCGTCGTATACATCAGACTGTAGAAGTCGAAGATACTCCTTGCACACGTGGCATGGTAAATAAAGTTTCTTACATGGTTCAAGTGGTCGAGGCTTAAAATGAAGCTCAATACACTATCGCCGGCAGTTGGCAGTAAAAAGAATGCTAAGCGCGTCGGTCGCGGTATAGGTTGTGGTTACGGTAAAACTTGTGGCCGTGGTCATAAAGGTCAGAAATCTCGTTCCGGTGGCGGTTCAATCATCGGTTTTGAGGGTGGTCAGATGCCTTTGCAGCGCCGCCTGCCAAAGATTGGTTTCTCTTCTCGTGTTGGTCGTACCATGCAAGAGGTTCGCTTAAGTGAACTGGCTATGGTCGATGGCGACCAGATTAGTGTTGAGACACTAAAGGCTGCTGGAGTGATTAGAAAATCAACAACACGTGCGAAGATTGTTTCTTCTGGTACTGTCGATAAGGCAGTTACCCTGAAGGGCGTTGGAGTCACAAAAGGCGCACGTGCTGCTATTGAAGCTGCCGGCGGAAAGATCGAAGAATAAATGGCTAGGCGTGGTGCATCTATGGCGAACGGATCGGGAGGCATAGGCCACCTTACAGAGTTGAAGCAGCGGCTTATGTTCGTCGTTGGCGCTCTGCTGGTGTTCAGGATCGGTACATTTATTCCTGTCCCGGGCGTAAACCCTGCTGCGTTGGCTTCACTGTTTAACACCACTCAAGGTTCAATCCTTGACATGTTTAACATGTTCTCTGGTGGCGCACTTGAGCGTGCGAGTCTGTTTGCGCTGGGCATAATGCCTTATATCTCTGCATCAATTATCATGCAGCTGATGACGTCAGTAGTTCCAACGCTTGAACAGTTGAAGAAAGAGGGTGAAAGCGGGCGACGCAAGATAACCCAATATACCCGTTACGGTACTGTCTGTTTGGCTACTTTCCAGGCGATCGGGATATCGATGGCGCTGCAAGGACAAGAGGTCGGTGGATCCTCGGTCGTTCTACAGAGTGGCATGGCGTTTGTATTTACCTCTACGGTGTCACTCGTTACCGGTACCATGTTTTTGATGTGGCTTGGTGAGCAGATTACTGAACGCGGAATTGGCAATGGGATCTCGCTGATTATCTTTGCGGGTATCGTAGCGGGTCTCCCATCCGCTATTGGTGGTACGCTTGAATTGGCTCGCTCAGGTGAACTGAATGCGCTAACCATATTGGTACTGTTTGTTTTGGCAATTAGTGTTACCGCCTTTGTCGTATTTGTTGAGCGTGGACAGCGACGTATTACGGTCAACTATGCTAAACGTCAGCAAGGTCGGAAAATGTTTGCAGCGCAAACAAGCCACCTGCCACTCAAGTTGAATATGGCTGGTGTAATTCCGCCAATTTTCGCATCAAGTATCATTCTCTTCCCTGCAACCTTAGGGCAATGGATCGGTACATCGGCGGAGACACGATGGATTCAGGACATATTTGCTAAATTGTCCCCTGGTGAGCCGGTCTATGTAATTACTTATGCCGCTGCCATTATTTTCTTCTGTTTCTTTTATACCGCGTTGGTATTTAACTCAAAAGAGACTGCGGACAATTTAAAGAAATCGGGTGCCTTTATCCCCGGTATTCGGCCTGGTGAACAGACGGCCCGCTACATTGATGGTGTTATGTCGCGACTGACGCTGGTCGGTGCAATCTACATCACCCTGGTCTGTTTGTTACCAGAGTTTTTGATAGTTGGCTGGAATGTACCATTCTATTTTGGTGGTACTTCACTGCTGATCATTGTTGTTGTTGTGATGGATTTTATGGCCCAAGTGCAGGCCCATCTGATGTCGCACCAGTATGAAGGTCTGATGAAGAAGGCCAACTTGAAAGGGACGGGTGCTGGCATTTAGTGTGCACCATTAGGGCCCCTGTACAGATTTAGTTAAATTGTAATTGGAGAGTTGAGATGAAAGTTCGTGCATCAGTTAAGAAGATGTGTCGCAACTGCAAAATCATCCGTCGCAATGGCGTTGTTCGCGTCATCTGCAAAGAAGGGCGCCATAAACAGCGTCAGGGTTAATCAAACCCGGTTTTGTGTAAGTTAATATAAATTGGGGCTTGATTTTTAACGATCTCGCCGCTATATTGGCGCGTTCCGTTCGCACATAAATTGCGAAATATTTTTTAGGAGAGGATTCAATGGCTCGTATTGCTGGAGTCAATGTCCCAGATCGTAAGCACGCGGTAATCGCGTTGACTGCAATCTTTGGGATTGGGCGTACACGTGCAGTTGGGATCTGTCGTGAAGTGGGCATCAAAGAAGATGCTAAAATGATTGATCTTGACGAAGCTAAAATCGACGAGATTCGTTCTGCTGTAGCTGCTTTTACGATTGAAGGTGATCTTCGTCGTGAAGTCTCTATGAACATCAAACGACTGATGGATCTTGGTTGTAATCGTGGCATCCGTCACCGTCGTGGTCTTCCACTTCGTGGTCAACGGACTCGCACTAACGCACGTACCCGCAAGGGGCCGCGTAAACCGATTCGTAAATAATTTAATTAATTCGCAAGTAACATAGCGTCTTTCAGGACTAGTCAATGGCAAAACCAAGCCGAAGTAAGAAAAAAGTAAAGAAGAGTGTAACCGACGGGGTTGCGCATATTCATGCCTCTTTTAATAATACCATCATCTCGATAACTGATCGCCAGGGCAATGCTCTCGGTTGGGCAACCGCAGGTGGGTCTGGGTTCCGTGGCTCTCGTAAGAGTACACCGTTCGCCGCACAGGTAGCTGCAGATCGTGTAGGTCAGGCAGTAAAAGAGTTCGGTTTGAAAAATCTTGATGTAAAAGTCAATGGTCCTGGCCCTGGTCGTGAGTCTGCAGTACGTGCACTCAATAATGCTGGTTTCAAAATAACCAGTATTTGCGATGTGACACCTATTCCTCATAACGGATGCCGTCCGTCCAAAAAACGCCGCGTCTGATTCTGGAGTTAGTCACATGGCAAGATATATTGGTCCAAAATGTAAACTAAGTCGTCGTGAAGGAACTGACCTGTTCCTGAAGAGCCGCGTTCGCTCAATCGACACTAAATGTAATATGGATAAGGTACCAGGGCAGACCGTCGAACGTCGCCGTCGTATCTCAGATTACGGCCTACAGCTGCGTGAAAAGCAGAAGGTACGCCGTATTTATGGTGTGATGGAAAAACAGTTCCATAACTACTATAAAAAAGCCGCTCAAACTAAAGGCGCAACAGGTGAAAACCTCCTGAAGTTGCTTGAGTGTCGTCTTGATAATGTTGTGTATCGTATGGGTTTTGGCTGCACACGTGCAGAAGCTCGCCAATTGGTGTCACATAAATCGATTGTCGTGAATGGAACTATCGTTAATGTTGCTTCATATCAGGTCAAACCTGAAGATGAAATCAGCATTCGTGAAAAAGCTAAAAAGCAGATACGTATCCAAGGTTCGCTTGCACTCGCAGAGCAGTATGGTTTCTCTGATTGGGTGGTTGTAGATACTAAAGCGATGACTGGCCAATTTAAACGCATCCCCGACCGTGCTGATCTCCCTGCTGAGATCAATGAGCAGCTGGTCGTAGAGCTCTATTCTAAGTAATCCAGGAAGAGGATAACCCATGCCTGAAGCCGTAAATGAGTTTCTGAAACCTCGGATTGTTAATGTCCAGAATGTTTCCGACTTAGTAGCAAAAGTAACGCTTGAACCACTAGAGCGTGGCTTTGGGCATACACTCGGTAATGCACTGCGACGCATACTTCTATCTTCAATGCCTGGTTGTGCCATCGTTGAAGCTGAGATTGATGGTGTCCTTCATGAATACACTACTATTGATGGTGTACATGAAGACGTACTAGACATACTTCTCAATCTCAAAGAAGTAGCGATCAACATGCATTCGCGTGACACTGCGACCCTCTCTCTCAATAAGAAAGGGCCTGGTCCAGTATATGCGGGTGATATTATTCTCGACCATGATGTTGAGATTGCAAACCCTCAACATGTGATTGCCAACCTGACTAAAGAGGGTGATATCAATCTCTCTCTTAAGATCCAGCGTGGTCGTGGCTATCAGTCAGCAGTTGTTCGCAAAAATGAGTCAGGAGAAGATCGGCCTATCGGAATGCTTCAGCTTGACGCATCTTATAGCCCTGTCCTAAACGTCTCATACTCTGTTGAATCTGCGCGTGTAGAACAACGTACCGATCTTGATAAACTGATTATTGAGCTTGAGACAAACGGAACAATCGATCCTGAAGAGGCTATTCGCAGAGCGGCTAGCATTCTTCGTGAACAGCTGACTGTGTTCGTTGATCTTGAAGCTGACGAGGCTGTTGTTGCTCCTGAGTCTGAAGAGCCAGCGTTTGATCCTATCCTGCTGCGTCCAGTGGATGATCTTGAGCTGACCGTGCGCTCAGCAAACTGTCTTAAAGCTGAGAATATCTTCCTGATAGGTGATCTGATTCAGCGTACAGAAGTTGAGCTGTTGAAAACGCCAAATCTGGGTAAGAAGTCACTCACAGAAATCAAAGACGTGCTGGCTACTCGTGGTCTCTCTCTCGGAATGAGATTAGAGAACTGGCCACCGGAAAATCTTGAAGAACTGACGCAGCTGTAAGCGTCAATTAACCAAATCTATTTAAACTAGTTTTAAGGAAGTCGATTCATGCGTCACCGCAAATCAGGACGGCAGCTGAACCGTAATAGCAGTCACCGTAAAGCCATGTTCCGTAATATGGCGGTTTCGCTGTTTCAGCATGAGCTAATCAAGACAACTTTGCCTAAAGCAAAAGAGCTGCGTGGTGTTGCAGAGCCACTTATCACACTGTCAAAAGTTGATAATGTTGCAAAACGTCGTCTTGCATTCTCACGTCTACGTGATAATGGAATTGTAAACAAACTGTTTACTGAGCTTGGCCCACGTTACAAAGAGCGTCCAGGTGGTTATATCCGCATTCTGAAATGTGGTTACCGTGAAGGTGATAAAGCCCCTATGGCATATGTCGAGTTGGTTGATCGACCTATTCCAGAAGATGCTGAAGAGACTACAGCGATCGAAGAATAAAATTAGCCGGGTTTATCCCGGCTTTTTTTTGTCCTATTTTTATGAGGCCAAAGCTGTCGCGGTTGAGCAGCGACAGATCGTAATAAGCTGCGAAAATAGAACTTAATGCTAACCTCAAAATTTGATTCCCCCTAGTTTGCCCTAACAACTATTAATGTGTGCATCTGGAAGGTGGTTTGAATGACTGTCAGTGAACCTGGAATAGCCCTCCTCACCGATTTTGGTGCGAACTCACCCTATATGGGGCAGATGCAGATCGCTCTCAGAGAGCACTATCTAAACCGCTTTACCCCGATTATTGATCTCATTTCCGACTTGCCACCATTTCGACCCGATCTATCGGCCTACATGATCTCAGCGTTGGTGCGTCATGTTGCCGATTCATGGCTCTTTATCTGCGTTGTTGACCCGGGGGTTGGTAGTCAGCGTCGTGCGCTCGTGCTGAAAGCGGATGGTCAATGGTTCATTGGGCCAGATAACGGCTTGCTATCGAGGGTTGCTAAGCGGGCCAGCAAGACGCGTTGGTGGTCTATCGAGACACCTGAAGAGAGTTGTGCCACATTTCATGCGCGCGATGTTTTTGCCCCGATTGCTTTGCAGATAATGGCAGAGGATATTCCAGCGGCGCAGCCTATTGATGGCCAAGATATCATTGGCCTCGATTGGGAAGATGATCTCTCAAAAATCATCTACTGTGACCATTACGGCAATCTGATGACAGGCATGCGCGCTGAGTCGCTCTCGTCATCGCACCAGTTTAGATTAGGCAAACACCTGTTGAGCAGTGCGACTACCTTTAGTGATGTGCCAGCTGGGACGCCCTTCTGGTACCGGAACTCTCTCGGCTTGGTTGAATTTGCCGCAAACATGACGCGTGCGGACCAGTTGTTAGGGCTCTCCATTGGTGACGATATCAGCGATGCTGAACCTCACTCTAGCGTGACTCCCCGCTAATTGGCTTCATGCTAGCTAATGAAAGAGAGCTTTTCCTCTGTAGCTATGGCCGATGCCAAGATCGTGATACTTGGCTCAATGCCTGGTGATGAGTCTCTCAGGCAGCAGCAGTACTATGCCCATCCAAGGAATGCCTTTTGGTATATTTTACAACGTCACTTCAACCGATCTGAATCTTTAACATATCAACAAAAGATTGAACTTTCTCAGCACTATGGCATTGCACTTTGGGATGTTATGCAGCGCTGTGAACGGCCGGGCAGTCTTGATTCAAATATTGATAACAAGACAATTGTGGTCAATGAGTTTGAGGTATTTTTTCGGTTACACAAAAACCTAGTGGCGGTGCTTTTCAACGGAGCTAAGGCGGAGCAGGAGTATCGAAAGCGCGTTTTACCAACGCTTTCAGTTGAAAGTCGTCGTCTTGAGTTGATACGTCTCCCCTCCACCAGCCCAGCGATGGCGGCTCTGAACAGAGAACAGAAGTACCTTGTATGGTGTGAAGTGCTAACAAGATTCGTTTGAACGATGCGGCATAATTAGAAATATTACCGTTCGTCAGCGACTGCTTTCCTTTATAATTTCTTGTTCGCTAACCACTTAAAAAAGAACCCCGATTATGAATAACAAAGGTTATAGCCGACTAATCTTCTCTCTGATTCTGCTCATACTGTTTGCCGGTTGCAGCCAAACAGACCAAGGCGCAGAACCCCCTGTCGAAAAAGCCACAACAACCGTTACTGATGTAAAGCAGGAGAGCCAGAAAAAGTGGGTATCCGCCTGGAAGGAGACCTCATCCATGTTAGAGGTTCGATCAGGCTCGGCTGTGATTGAAGTGAATGGTGTCATTCATATGATTGGCGGTGTTGGCGGCAAGAACTTTGAGTTTACTACCAGCACCGAATATGCCCGCATCCAAGAGGATGGCACACTCTCAGCTTGGCAAAAGGGTAATGCACTGAATGTTGAGCGAGGCTTTATTGGTGCCGCCGTTAAGGGTAACTATGTCTACGTTGTTGGTGGTGGACGTGGCCCTAATGGCAGCATTTTGCTCGACAGTGTTGAGCGTGCAGAGATCAACCCTGATGGGACATTAGGGACGGGGACGCTTGAGGAGGGCCGCCTCAATACTGAGCGTCGCTGTACTCGAATCATCGCCCTTAACAATAACCTTTATGCCTTTGGTGGGTTTGGCGGCATTCTACTCGATACCGTTGAACAGGTTGAGGTGAACGAAGATGGTTCGCTAGGTGAGTGGTTGGTGCTGAGTGATCAGATGAATGAGGCGCGCTATATCCACGGCGTTGAAAGCGCGGGAGAGATGCTCTATGCCATTGGTGGTCATGATAAGGCAAAAGGGCTGGGTATTACCGGGGTCGAATGGAGCCGAGAGGATGATGAAGGGTTGCTTCAACCGTGGGCAAAAACGGCACCGTTGAAAGAGGGGCGTTATGGCCTAGCTACCGCACAGTATGGTGATTACCTATATGCCTTGGGCGGGTTGAGTGGAGCCGCCTATCTTGATACCTCTGAGAAAGCACGCCTCAATCCTGAAGGGGGGGTCGCATCCTGGGAATCTACCACCAAGCTACCTGCCACTCGTGAGGGATTTAATGCCATTGTGGTGGGTGACAAAATCTACATTTTGGGGGGTACCAGTCTTGGCGGTTTTACCAACCAAGTCTACTACGCTGGTTTCAATGAGCAGGGTGATATCGGTTATTTGACAACAGCGGCTCAGGCGGCCGTTATTGAACAGGAGATGGCTGCAAAGGCAGCACAGCAAAAAATCCTGCCAAATGAAGCGACTGTTGTCAGGCACATTAAAACCGAAGGCTATAGCTACCTTGGAGTGAAACGTGATGATGGCCTGACGGCATGGTTGGCCGGGCCAGCATCTGATTTCGTCGAGGGCTCGCGTGTGCAGTTTCCAGATGGTGTGGTGATGCGCAACTTCTTCAGTAAAGAGCTAAAGCAGAATTTCCCTGCGGTGATGTTTGTGGGTGAGATCCGCGTTGTTGGTGGTAAAACGGTAAAAGTTGAGAGTCCCCACTAGTGATATCGGGCAACTAGAGCCAAGGTCGGGTGGGGAGAAGCCCACCCGACCGTTTTAGATCAGCTCAAACTCTTCTTTAGATAGTGCCCTGTATGTGAGTGTTCACTATCGGCAATATCCTCGGGTGTTCCCGTGGCAATGATCTCGCCCCCCTTATCACCCCCCTCTGGGCCTAGGTCGACAACCCAGTCGGCTGTTTTAATCACATCCAGATTATGCTCAATCACCACTACGGTGTTGCCGTGGTCGCGTAGACGATACAGCACCTCCAATAGCTTCTTTATATCGTGGAAATGCAGGCCGGTGGTTGGCTCATCAAGAATGTAGAGCGTTTTACCCGTATCACGCTTTGATAGCTCGCGTGATAGTTTGACTCGCTGAGCCTCTCCGCCGGAGAGGGTGGTCGCATTCTGGCCGAGCTTGATATAGGCGAGGCCAACATCCATCAGTGTCTTCAACTTGCGCCTCAAAGCAGGCACCGCATCGAAGAAGGGTTCAGCCTCTTCCACTGTCATTGCCAGCACCTCATCGATGGTCTTTCCTTTGTAACGCACCTCCAGTGTTTCACGGTTGTAGCGCCGTCCTTTGCAGACATCACACTCGACATAGATATCGGGTAGAAAGTGCATCTCGACTTTGATGACTCCATCGCCACGACACGCCTCACAGCGGCCACCCTTGACGTTAAAGCTGAAGCGTCCCGGCGTGTAACCACGTGAACGCGCCTCATGGGTGGCGGCAAAAAGTTCACGAATCGGCGTGAAGAGACCGGTGTATGTGGCGGGGTTTGATCGGGGTGTACGGCCGATGGGGCTCTGGTCGATATCGACCACTTTATCGAGCAGATCTAACCCTTTGATACTGTTGTAAGGTAATGGCTCTCTGTTTGCGCCGTTCAGTTCGTTGGCGGTAATGGGGTAGAGCGTGTCGTTGATTAGGGTTGATTTGCCGGAGCCTGAGACACCTGTGATGCAGGTCAAGCAACCTAATGGCAGCACAAGATCGACCGATTTTAGGTTGTTGCCAGTCACTCCCTTGAGGTGGAGCATATGATCAGGGTCGATTGGATGACGCTGTTCAGGGGCGCGGATGGTCAGTTCGCCCGATAGATAGCGCCCGGTTAATGAGTTGGGGTTGGCCATGATCTGTTGGGCGGTTCCGGTGGCGATAATCTGGCCGCCATGTTCACCGGCACCTGGGCCGATATCGACCACATGATCGGCCATCATAATCGCCTCTTCATCATGCTCCACCACAATCACCGTATTGCCCAGATCTCGCAGATAGGTGAGGGTGCTGAGCAACCGGGTGTTGTCACGTTGATGCAGCCCAATGGAGGGCTCATCTAACACATACATCACGCCGACCAGCCCTGCGCCGATCTGGCTGGCCAGTCGAATGCGTTGAGCTTCACCACCGGAAAGGGTCTCCGCACTGCGATCAAGCGTGAGGTAATCGAGGCCCACATTGACCAAGAACTCTAAACGTTGCACCACCTCTTTGACCACCTTGTCGGCGATCTTGCCCTGTTTCCCAGGCAGTGAGAGCTGTTTAAAGAAATCGAATGAGCGACCAATTGGAAGTGCTGTGATCTGCGGCAGATTGTAGCTGGCGATAAAGACATGGCGCGCCGCCTCATTGAGGCGGGTGCCGCTACATTTTGGACAGGAGTGGGTGGAGATGAAACGGGCCAGCTCTTCACGCACCGCATTGGACTCGGTCTCGTGATAGCGCCGCTCCATGTTGCAGATGATGCCCTCAAACGGGTGCGTCTTGGTGGTGCTGCGGCCACGGTCGCCAAAATAGTTGAACTTGATCGACACCTCGCCACTGCCGTAGAGAATGATCTGTTTGATCTTCTTGGGCAGCGTCTCGAAGGGTGTCTCGACATCAAACTTATAGTGGTTACCGAGTGATTTTATCAGCTGGAAATAGTAGGCATTCCGCCGATCCCAACCGCGTACGGCACCGGCTGCGAGGCTCATCTCGGCATGGGCCACCACCCGCTTAGGGTCAAAATACTGTTTGATGCCCAGACCATCACAATCTGGGCAGGCGCCGACAGGGTTATTGAAAGAGAAGAGACGAGGCTCCAACTCAGCGATAGAGTAACCGCACTTTGGGCAGGCAAAGTTGGCGGAGAAGATCAGCTCTTCACTCGCCGCATCATCGGCTCTGGCTTCTTGCTTCGCGCTGCCTTCGCCATCCCTGGCGTCGATCCAGGCAACTCTGGCGAGCCCATCAGAGAGGCGCAGCGCTGTCTCAAATGACTCCGCTAGACGCAGCTGCATATCACTTCTGTCGTTGGCGCTTCCCTCAGTGGTACGTACCTTAAAACGATCAACCACGATCTCAATGGTGTGCTTTTTGTGTAGCTCCAGTTCGGGTGCCTGCTCAATCTCCACCACCTCACCATTGATGCGGGCGCGGATGAAACCCTGCGCATACATCTCGGCCAGTAGTTTTTGATGCTCCCCCTTGCGCTCGCTAATGACGGGTGCCAACAGCATCAACTTGCTGCCTTCCGGCAGGGTTAACACTTGGTCGACCATCTGGCTGACCGTCTGCGCCTCAAGCACCTCATCGTGATGTGGGCAGCGTGGACTACCGGCGCGGGCAAAGAGCAGGCGCAGATAGTCGTAGATCTCGGTGATGGTGCCGACCGTCGAGCGCGGGTTGTGGCTGGTGGTCTTCTGCTCAATTGAGATGGCGGGTGATAGCCCCTCAATATGGTCGACATCCGGCTTCTCCATTATCGACAGGAACTGCCGGGCGTATGCAGAGAGTGACTCGACATATCGCCTCTGCCCCTCTGCATAGATGGTATCGAAGGCGAGTGAAGATTTACCCGACCCTGAGAGCCCGGTAAAAACAATCAACTTGTCCCTGGGCAGATCCAGGTCAATATTCTTTAAATTGTGCGTGCGTGCGCCGCGAATCAGGATGGTGTCCATCTAATTTAGTGCTCTACCCAGGTTGATGAGTCTGCTTCCGGAGGAGGCTGTTGCCATTCGTCATGTATGAATCCATATTTATCACATGGATGCCTACATGGTCGCCTATCGCCCGGTGAAGGCCAAACCTGTTACTATACGCGGTCTTCCAATTGAGTGGCAAAAGCAGTTTTAGCATGGACCAAAATAAAGATAATCAGCATGGAATGTCGACGGAAGAGCGCAAGGCTTCTCTCTCTCTCGCAGCAATTTTTTGTCTACGCATGTTGGGGCTATTTTTGATCCTGCCGGTCTTTGCCCTCTATGCAGAAGATCTGGAAGGAGTGACTCCACTACTGATTGGTGCGGCTATTGGTGCCTACGGCCTCACTCAGGCGATACTACAGATCCCCTTTGGCATGCTCTCTGACCGCATTGGCCGCAAGCCAGTCATTATTATGGGGCTGTTGATCTTTGCCGCCGGCAGTGTTGTCGCGGCGAATGCAGATACCATTTGGGGCATTATTGCGGGTCGTCTGCTACAGGGCAGTGGTGCCATTGCGGCGGCGATTATGGCGCTCGCGGCTGACCTTAGCCGAGAGGAGCACCGTACCAAAATGATGGCGACCATCGGCATTAGCATCGGTATGGCGTTTACCGTCTCATTGATTCTTGGGCCGCTGCTCAACAGCGTGGTGGGTGTGCCCGGCATATTTTGGTTCACTGCTGTGCTGGCCATTGGCGGCGTGTTGGTTGTCATCTTCATCGTGCCGACCCCCAAAGATAGCCACTTTCATCGTGATACCGAGCCCGTTCCCGCTCAGTTTAGTAGTGTACTCAGCAACCCCAACCTGCTGCGTCTTGATTTCGGTATTCTGATTCTACATATGGTGCTGACGGCACTTTTCCTCAGTTTCCCATTGGCGCTACGTGACCAGGGGTTAGAGGTCGCAGATCATTGGCATGTCTACCTGCCGGTGATGGTGTTGGCGATGGGAGCGATGGTTCCTTTCATCATCATTGCTGAGAAACGACGCAAGATGAAACCGATCTTTCTGGGCGCGATTAGCGTTTTGGCACTGTCGCTATTTTTGCTCTACTTTGGCGCAGATTCACTCTATGGTTTGATTGGTGGGCTGTTTCTATTTTTTACCGCGTTCAATCTGCTTGAGGCCTCGCTGCCCTCACTGATCTCTAAAATAGCCCCCGCCGAGAGTAAAGGCACGGCGATGGGCGTCTACACCAGCTCACAGTTTATTGGTGCCTTTTTAGGTGGCATCGTGGGTGGTTGGGTGCATAGTGCATTAGGGCTGGAGGCTGTTTTTCTGGTCTCAGCGATGGGTGTTCTGCTCTGGCTGATCTCTGCATGGGGCATGGCCAAACCGTCACATTTGAGCAACTCGCTGCTTCGCGTGGGAGAGGTTGATGAATCAGAGGCTGCGCAATTGGTTGAACAGTTGCTGGCCTTGCCTGGCGTTGAAGAGGCTGTGGTGATTGCAGAAGATGGCATCGCCTACCTCAAGGTCGATTCTAAGATATTGGATCGGGCTGCGCTGGATGATTTTGCGGTACATAACGCGTAGACTACCACTCAACTTTTATTCAAGGACGGCTCAATCGCACCGATAGGGGGAGCAATGGCAAGAGGCATCAATAAGGTTATTTTGATTGGCAATGTAGGTAAAGATCCTGAGACACGTTACATGCCATCAGGGGGTGCCGTGACCAACGTTACCATCGCAACCAGTGAGTCTTGGAAAGATAAAAACACCGGAGATAAGCAGGAGCGCACCGAATGGCATCGTGTGGTCTTCTTCAATAAGCTGGGTGAGATTGCTGGCGAATACTTGAAGAAGGGTTCCAAAGTCTATGTCGAAGGCAGCCTGCGTACCCGCAAGTGGCAGGGGCAAGATGGCCAGGATCGTTACACCACTGAGATTGTTGGCAGTGAGATGCAGATGCTGGATAGCCGAGGCGGTGGTAGTGCTCCGTTTGATGCACCACAGCAGCAGTCGCGCCCCCAGCAGCAGCAACAGCAGCAGGCTCCGGCCGCAGCGCCCTTTCCAGATAACGATTTTGATGATGATATTCCGTTCTAGCGGAACACTCATCTAGTAAAACTAAAAACGGAAGCCTCGGCTTCCGTTTTTTTGTGTCTGAAAAGAGTCTGCTTAAATAGCTAGGTGATTAGGTGCAAAGCTCAGCATGTCTGTGTAAAGAGTCTGTAGGAGCAGTGAATCATTTGAATGACTGAGATTTGTACCTCTTGAGTAACATAAACCTAAGTTGTTGATAAAACAGCATTTGAAATAGTCTCATTTTCTGCACTTGGCACCAGATCAAATCCCAAAGAAGCCGCTCTCTTCTTCAGGTTTTTGGTGACACGCTCA
>JAKITT010000001.1 GCA_021647945.1 Candidatus Polarisedimenticolaceae bacterium | reverse complement strand
ATTATCTAGCCAATTACTTAGGTTGGAGGCGGCTCATTGATCATGCAAAAACTTCCTTAACACCACAGGCTTTTTTATTTGCTGCGTTGGGTGTCAGTAGTGACCAACAATTAACGATGACATAGCCTTATACAACCAAGGCTTTCTGCGTTTTACGTTTTTCTATGTGGGGATTAGGGAGGTACTCTCTACTTGCTTTGAAAGAGTGCAGCGCGTACACAGCGCAGTTGGCCGTAGCAATATTCACCATCAAAGGCATCAAAGATAGGTTTCAATCGAACCGACTCCTCCCCCTCTTCTAGCAGTGCATCCTTGATCTGGTCGACTGTAGCCTGCTTTAAGTTGAGTACATCCATCATATCGATCTCTCCCGCCTCAATCGCCTGTGAAAGATGGGTGTAGATGGTCTCATCCTTTAGCTCTCTCTTGGCTGCGATGCTAGCAATATCCAAGCCAGAGAGAAAGAGTTGGAGCGTTTTATCAACCGTATCGTCATTTTTTGTGCGGGTTGTCCCCTCTGTTTCGCTAGGAAAATCGGCCAGAACATTGAGGAAAATCTCGCCATAGAGCTCCAGTTTTTTCTCGCCAATGCCTGATATACGCCCCATCTGCGCTAGGTTATTAGGCCGATATTCAACCATCTCCATCAACGTGGCATCATGGAAGACCACATAAGGAGGCACGCCGTTCTCTTTTGCCAGCTCACTACGTTTTTCTCGCAGCGCATCCCAAAGGGCCTGCTCTGCGGGCGCTGTGAAACGGCTGCGGTCGCTGCGTTTTTTGCGTTCTTGTTTGCTCTTCTTTAGCGCCTTTCGTAGCGTTAGCTTCTCTGCGCCGCGCAAAACGGGGCGACATTTTTCACTCAGGCGTAGGCCGCCATAGCCCTCGACATCGACACTGAGTAGGCCGTTTGAGACGAGCTGGCGAAAAAGGTTGCGCCACTGCTCAACACTCAACTCTTGGCCAATGCCATAGGTGCTGAGTCTGTCATGGCCAAACTGGCGAATACGCTCATTATCTTTGCCCAATAGCACATCGACAAGGTAGTTGACGCCAAAGCGTTGCCCGGTGCGATGAACGCAGGAGAGGGCTTTCCGTGCCGCCTCTGTGGCATCCCAACTCTCGGCAGGCTCTAGGCAGTTGTCGCAGTTGCCACACGGCTGCTTCATCTGCTCGTCAAAGTAGCTCAGCAGTGATTGGCGCCGGCAGCTGATCTGCTCACAGAAGCCGAGCATGGTGTCGAGTTTGTGCTGCTCAACACGTTTGTGGCTCTCGTTGGCATCTGAGTCGGCCATCATCTGTCGTAGCATGATCACATCTTGCAGGCCGTAGAGCATCCAGGCATTGGCTGGTTCGCCATCACGCCCGGCACGTCCGGTCTCTTGGTAGTAGGCCTCCAGGCTTTTGGGGAGGTTCATGTGGGCGACAAATCGCACATCAGGTTTATCGATCCCCATGCCAAAGGCGATGGTGGCGACGATGATCACCCCCTCTTCACGCAGGAATTTGCTCTGATTTTTTGCCCGCACCGCAGTCGGTAGGCCAGCATGGTAGGGCAGGGCGTTAAATCCTTCATCACGTAGCCACTGGGCCGTATCGTCCACCTTGCGGCGAGATAGGCAGTAGACGATACCCGCATCATCGGGGTGTTCCATACGGATAAAACGCAGCAGTTGCTGTTTGCCACTCTGGCCACCACCATTTTGTGTGATGCGGTAGCGGATATTGGGGCGGTCGAAGCTATTGAGAAAGGTGTTGGCACTGCCTAGGTTTAGGCGTTCGATGATCTCTTGACGAGTGCGCTGATCGGCGGTGGCTGTCAATGCAATACGTGGGATCTGTGGGAAACGCTCATGCAGTATCGAGAGCTGGATATAGTCAGGCCGGAAATCATGCCCCCATTGTGAAACACAGTGCGCCTCATCAATGGCAAATAGTGCCAGCGGGGTCTGTTCCAACAAGGCCAGAAAACTCTCGGTCATCAACCGCTCAGGTGCTACGTAGAGTAGATCTAACTCACCCTGTCGTACCGCCTGTTCAATCTCGCGGGCGGTGTTAAAATCGAGAGTTGAGTTGAGGAAGGCGGCCTTCACTCCCAACTGTTTCAGTGCATCGACCTGATCCTGCATCAATGCGATCAGTGGAGAGATCACAATGCCCACTCCGGGGCGCGCCAGTGCAGGGATCTGATAACAGAGTGACTTACCACCGCCCGTTGGCATCAAAACCAGCGCATCGCCACCGTTAGTGATGCGCTCGATAATCTCTTGCTGTAGTGGACGGAACTGCTCATAGCCAAAGATGGTGTGCAGGATCTGTTGTGGAGATTGTTCCAATTGAGGGGCCTGGATTGGTAGTGTAGATGATCCTCGCTATTCTCCTTGTTGGAGACTCTATTTTCAATGATGAAGAGAGATGTTGCTAAGAAGAATGTTGAATGTGCGCTATATTCCAATGCCTATTTTACTAAGAGGAGTAGAGAGATGGACGCTATTGAGTGTATTGAAGGTCGTAAGAGTATCCGAGCTTTTAAATCGGAGCCTATTGATCGGGCGCTTTTGACGCGTTTGATTGATGTGGCGACACACAGCCCCTCATACAAGAATAGTCAGCCGTGGGAGGTGTTGATCATTTCAGGAGATAAAAAACGGGCGTTGACGGAGAGGTTGCTGCAACTATTCCATTCTGGTGTTGAGCCATCCCCAGATTTGGTTGCCCCCGTGCATTGGCCAGCCGCTGAAGCGGGTCGTATTGAGCAGATGCTTAGCAGTCGGTCAAAAATCCTGGGTGTTGATATCACCTTGCCTGCCATCGTCAAACGGTCAAAAGAGGCCAACTTCAATTTCTACGGTGCGCCTCATGTTATTTACCTCTACCAAGATGCTTCGCTCAGTGATTGGTCGCTATTTGATCTGGGGCTGTTCGCGCAAAGCTTGATGTTGGCGGCACACGCCAAGGGGTTGGCCACCGTGCCGCAGGCATTCGCTACCGATTATGCTAAAGAGGTGAAGGCCTTCTTGTCGATCCCTGAGGGGAAGCGACTGGTGCTGGGGATCTCAATCGGCTATCCCGATATGGATGCGCCGATCAATCAGTTTCAGTCTGAACGAGCTGAGACGGATGAGATTGTGACTTGGGTAGAGTAGTAAAGAATGCGATGTTCTATTTTCTACCTTCAGCTATAAAAAAGGCTCCTATTAGGAGCCTTTGGTTTTTCCCTTTGCAGAAAGTGTGAGTTACTTTTTACGTCTTTTTGCAATACCCAAGCCTAGCAGGCTGGCCCCAAAGAGAAACAGGGTTGATGGTTCAGGGACACTGGATGATTTTACGGCAAATAGTGAGATATGAGATAAGCCTTTGTCCCAGCTGACGTCAAAATCGCCACTGTTCGAGTTATTGCTGTCGCCAAAAAAAGAGTAGGCCGCCCAGCCAGGGTTATTTGCCGCTTTTACTACTTACTAGTAGGAAATCACCAATGCTGGCCATAAGAGAATCACTTATTGTGTATGTTCCAGATGTCTCTGATCCGGTGTCAAATACAATAGACCAATCGTTGTTGCTAGAATCTACACCGTCTCCTGTGATATCAATTTTTGATGTGAAGAGGTAATTGATATCGCTAGTTTCAAGAATATTGCCTGCCTGTGATGGGTTTCCTTTGAAGGCACCCCAGCAGTCGTCTGAACCACCATTGTTGCCTTCGACGCTGCTGGTTGTGCAGGCTGCACCACTAACGGCAGGAATGCTGTCCAGATCATAAATAGTAGCCGAAACAGTCATTGATGCTGTGGCTAATGCGATTGCAGATAGTGTTTGAAGTATTTTTTTCATTACAAATGCCATATTAAAAGTCTATATTACTGTTGCCAATGCAAATGTCGGGCCAACTTCCGCATGCGTTTGATTGGTGGGCTTTGTTGCTAACGGTTTGTGAGCTTGATCGCAGAACTGTAAGAAATTTCGACGATATTGTTTGCTTGGATAGTAACTAAAATATATGTGGTAGTTCTATTGTCGCCTGCTCCATCTGCGATTCATTAAAAAGCAATATATAACAATGGATTAGTCCGTTTTATCTCTTTTGTGGGGCGATATGGTTGGATGTAAGAAAAACCGACACGCTATTAAAATGGAGAGGGACGATGTTATTGCGGCAAAAATTGTGCGCTATCTGGGGTATGTAGACAAAGAGATAAGGGGGGCGTTAGCCCCCTTATCTCTCATCTTGTCCAAATGCACGGTTTAGTGGCGGAAGTGTCTCATGCCGGTAAAGACCATGGCGATGTCATGTTCATCAGCTGCGGCAATCACTTCGGCATCACGCATTGAGCCACCCGGTTGGATGACCGCGCGGATACCCACCGTTGCGGCGTTGTCGAGGCCATCACGGAATGGAAAGAAGGCGTCGGAGGCCATCACGGCTCCCTTCACGTCAAGGCCGGCATGTTCCGCTTTGATGGCGGCGATACGGGCGCTGTTGATGCGGCTCATCTGCCCCGCGCCGACACCGATGGTCATGCCATTTTTGCCATAGACAATCGCATTAGATTTGACGAACTTAGCGACGCGCCAGCTGAAGAGCAGATCTAACATCTCTTGTTCGGTCGGTTGGCGCTTGGTGACCACTTTCAGCTCATTGTGTAGCGCTAGGTCAAGCTCCTGCACCAGAAGGCCGCCGTTAACACGTTTAAAATCGAGACGTTTGCCCGCCTCTTCTGGCCATTGGCCGCACTCTAGTAGACGCAGGTTTTTCTTGCTAGTGATGATATCCAGTGCACCTGATGAGACTTTCGGGGCGATGATCACCTCAACAAACTGTTTATCAACAATGGCGTTGGCGGTCTGTGCGTCCAGTTCGCCATTGAAGGCGATGATGCCGCCAAAGGCGGACTCTGGATCGGTGCTGAAAGCGCGCTCATAGGCCTCAAGCAGGGTGGCACCCGTGGCGACACCGCAAGGGTTAGCGTGTTTGACGATGACACAGGCGGGGGCTTCGCTGAAACATTTTACGCACTCAAGTGCGGCATCGGTATCGGCGATGTTGTTGTATGAGAGCTCTTTACCTTGCAGCTGTTTGGCGGTGGCGATGCTAGCCTCGCTGATCTCACTCTCGACAAAAAAGGCCGCTTTTTGGTGTGGGTTTTCGCCATAACGCATGGTCTGTACCTGCTTGTATTGCAGGTTGATGGTGCGTGGAAAGTCAGTGACCTCTTCGCCGATGCGGGTGCCGAGATAGTTGGCAATGGCGCCGTCGTAAGCTGAGGTGTGCTCAAAGGTCTTCACGGCAAGATCAAAGCGGGTCTTGTCGCTGATGCCGTTGTTGGCCTTCAACTCATCCAACACCTGCTGATAGTCATCCGCATTGACCACTACGGTGACATCTGCATGGTTCTTCGCAGCGGCACGTAGCATGGTGGGGCCGCCGATATCGATATTCTCGATGGCAGTGGGTAGATCGCAATCGGGGTTGGCAACGGTCTTCTCGAAAGGGTAGAGGTTGACCACGACCATGTCGATGGGGCCGATATCGTTTTCAGCCATGACGGCATCATCTTTACCGCGACGCCCCAGAATGCCACCGTGGATCTTTGGATGCAGGGTTTTAACCCGGCCATCCATCATCTCAGGGAAACCGGTGTAGTCGGAGACCTCAATAACGGGGATGCTGTTTTCGGCCAGCAGACGGGCGGTGCCACCTGTGGAGAGAATCTCCACTTTCATTTCGCTCAATTGACGGGCGAAATCGACGATGCCGGTTTTATCGGAAACGCTGATCAAGGCGCGGGTTATCATTGACATGATCTGTTAACTCTCTGAAAAGATTGATATTAAAGGTGAAAAAATTTGGTTCTATTTGTCGAGACCATAGAGGGCCAGCTTCTTACGCAGTGTGCTGCGGCTGATGCCGAGAATGCAGGCTGCGCGAGTCTGGTTGCCACCAGCATGGTTGAGTACAGACTCAAATAGCGGCATCTCTACCTCTGTCATGACCAGTTTATAGAGGTCGCTGGTCTCGTGACCATCAAGCTGTTTGAAGTGGCGTTGTAACGCGTTTTGTACGCAGAGGCGAAGTGGTTCAGTGGTTCCTGTCATGTGCTGATCAAGCTCAATCTCAATCAGCGTTGCGGTTGCTTCCTGATTCATGCGGCCAAACCTTCGTTCTGTGGTGGTTGGTTAAAAAAGTGCTGGATCATCTCGCGCTGCTGGTCGATTGAATCGGCACGATAGATGCGTTGTCTAAATGTGGCGCCCTCTGTCAGTCCTTTGCTGTACCAGGCGATATGTTTACGTGCCACGCGAATGCCCTGGTATTCTCCGTAAAATTGGTAGAGTTCATCGATATGTTTTAACAGTAGCTGCATCACCCATTGGCGAGAGGGGGCTGGCAGGAGTTCGCCGCACGTTAGGAAGTGGTTGATCTCTCTGAATATCCAGGGGCGTCCCTGTGCTGCGCGACCGATCATCAGGCCATCTGCGCCGGTCGCTTGGAGTACTGCGGCGGCCTTCTGTGGTGAATTGATATCACCGTTGGCGATGACTGGGATCGCGATGGCCTGTTTGATAGTGCGGATGGTCTCATATTCAGCCTCGCCAGAGAAACCGCAGGCGCGTGTACGGCCATGGATGGTGAGCGCCTGGATGCCACAATCTTCGGCGATTTTGGCCACTTGCAGGCCATTGCGTGTTTCAGGGCTCCAGCCGGTGCGGATCTTCAGTGTCACCGGTACTTCAACAGCGGTGACGACGGCCCGCAAAATTTGCTCAATCAAAGCGGTGTCTTGCAGTAGGGCTGAGCCTGCATTGGCTTTGCAGACCTTTTTTGCCGGGCAACCCATGTTGATGTCGATGATCTGTGCACCACGATCTACATTGAGGGCGGCAGCGGCGGCCATGGAGCTGGGTTCTGCACCGAGAATCTGTACCGTGATGGGGCCTTTCTCACCCTCATGATTGAGGCGACGAAGCGTTTTGTGGTGTGTCTGTAGTGCTGATTGGGCGGATACCATCTCAGAGACTGCCAGTCCGGCGCCCAGTTCACGGCAGCGCTGACGGAAGGGCCTGTCGGTGACGCCAGCCATCGGAGCAACTATCAGATTGTTCTCTAATTGATAGGGTCCGATGCGCATCTGCCGCCCGAGAGTCGTTGTCTACTTAGACGTTTAAAAAGGGGGTAAATGGTACTCTCATTTTCACGTGAAGCATAGCTACATAGTGGTTGAAATAGGGTGGTGTAGACGGTTATTTAGGCAGGTTGTTCCTGATATGTAGACAGTTGTCAAAACGCTGCTGGCTGATCTTGCCATTGCTGATCGCCTGCTTTAGGGCGCAGCCGGGTTCAACTTGGTGACTACAGTCGCTAAATTTACAGTGGCCGAGGTAGGGACGGAATTCACGAAAGCCCCACTCAAGCTGTTTTGGGTCGATGGCACCGAGGCGAAAGCTGCGTACGCCGGGGGAGTCGATCAGGTCACCGCCCTCCGGGAGTTCATAACAGGTGGTGGCCGATGTGGTGTGGCGGCCCAGCCCGGTCGCCTCTGAGAGCCGACCAATTTGGATCTCCAGTGAAGGCAGAAGTGCTTTGATGAGTGAGGACTTTCCAACCCCCGATTGCCCCACCAGTATGTTGGTTTCACCTTGTAACTGCTCAACCAGTGGTGTGAGTCCATCAATCTGTTTGGCGCTAATGGCCACCACGGGATAGCCTATCTCCTCATAGAGCGCTAGGCGTTGCTTCATCAGTGGCGCCTGCTTCTCATCCAGTAGGTCTATCTTATTCAGTGCAATGAGCACCTTGACACCGATCTTCTCAGCGGCCACCAGATATTGATCGATCAAATATTCACACGGTTCAGGCTCAGGGGCCAGCACAATGACCAGCTGAGTGATGTTGGCGGCGAGGGGTTTCTCGCGTCCGCTATAGTCGGGGCGACTCAACTCGGTTGAGCGGGGCTGTAGCGCTGTCACAACACCATGCCCATCACTGGTGGCGTGCCAGACGACGCGATCACCGCAGACGGGATGGCCCAAATTTTGTCGAGAGAGGCAGAGGTGAATCCTGCCATCACTGTCTGATACCGCTAGATTGGCCCCGTGACGCGCGATGATGCGCCCCTCAAGTGGCTGATCATCGCTATCCTCTAGTGTCGCTTCGGCACGCTCCTCTAAACGCTGTCGGCGTCGCGCCTGAATTTTTTCGATACGCTCTTTCTGTCGATCGGTGAGTCGGCGTGCCATGCTCTAATTTATCCTGCTGTCGATGTGCGCAATCCGTACTGGCGCGGGCGGGTGGCTGTCATGAAAGGCGGAATAGAGTGGATCAGGCGTCAGCGTGTTGGCATTCTCTTGATAGAGTTTGAGCAGTGCATGGATCATCTTTTCACCTGAGGTCTGTTGGATGGCAAAATCATCCGCCTCAAACTCCTGACGGCGTGAAAAATAGGTGCTGATGGGAGATAGAAAGTGGGTAAACACCGGACTGACCAACAGAAACAGCAAGAGGGCGGCGGAATCTGATGATTCGGTGACGCCGAGTCCGCTGAAGAACCAGGGTTGTTCGCTCAACCAGCCAAGCAGCCAGAAACCAATGAGAGAGGAGCCGATCATCATGAGCAGTCGGTTGCGCACATGTTTGTGTTTAAAATGGCCTAGCTCATGCGCCAGCACCGCCTCCATCTCATCGGTATCGAGGGACACCAGTAGGGTGTCAAAAAAGACGATGCGTTTACTATTGCCGAAGCCGGTGAAGTAGGCGTTGCCGTGGTTGGATCGGCGAGAGCCATCCATCACAAAGATGCCGTTGCTCTTAAAACCACAGCGCTCCAGCAGCTGTTCGACACGCTGTTTAGTCTCGCCATCATCGAGCGGGGTGAACTTGTTGAAGAGTGGAGCGATAAAGGTGGGGAATAACCAACTGATCAGCAGTGTAAAGCTGACCCAGGTGGCCCAAGCGACAAGCCACCAGAGCTGATCCATACTGCTCATCAGCCAGAGAAAAAGCAGAATCAACGGGCTGGCAATCAGCGCCCCTAGCAGCATGCCCAGCAGTAGGTCGCTGATAAAACCTTTAACCGTCGTGTTGTTGAAGCCGAAGCGACTCTCGATACCAAAGGTGCGCCAGATGGAGAGTGGTAGGCCGATAATGCCTGAGATTAGAAAGCTAGAGAGGATAAAGAGCAGGCCGGTGAGCAGAGGGCCGTTGCCAAAGCTGCTGCATATCTCGGCCAGCCAGTTGAGGCCACCACCCAGTGTCCAAGCCAGCAGCATGGCGGCTTGTAGCAGAATATCAATGGTTATGGGCGTCGCTTTAGCTGCGGTATAAGCCGCCGCTTTTTGGTGATCAAGTAGTGATATTTTCTCGCGGAAACGGCTGGGCACTTCATCCTTGTGAGTGCGGACATGACGTTTATGACGCTGCAGAAGCCAGAGTTCCAGTAGTGTTCCGACCGCCAGAAAAATGAGGAAAATAAGGGTAAATGGTTGCATGTTTTTAGCATACCGTAGAGTTGCTTGGCTTAGCTAGGGAACCTCTGAATAAGTCATGATTGTTTTAGGCTGGCTAAAACAGCCCCGATTCGCCTCGAAGATCACTGCAATAGAACAACTATTACAGCTCACTTCGAAACAAATCGGAACAGTTTTATCTCAGCCTAAATGCAACCAGACTTAATCAGAGGCTCCCTAGGGAGTTTCTGAATAAGTCATCATTGTTATGCATCTGATAGCGCCCTACAATTGCCCTTTAAATTCCCCCTAATAAGATAGCTGCTGGAGATTATGATGGCCTTGGACTCAAATAACCTGATTTGGATTGATCTGGAGATGACCGGTCTCGACACCTTTCATGACCAGATTATTGAGATTGCCACCATCGTGACAGATGTCGATCTAAACATCCTTGAAGAGGGACCTATGGTGGCTATTCATCAGCCCGACAGTGTGCTCGATATGATGGATGAGTGGAATCAGAAACAGCATGGTGGTTCTGGTCTGATTGACCGAGTGAAAAAGAGCCGCTTCAGTGCCGCGGATGCGGAGCAGCAGAGCCTTGAGTTTTTGCGCAAATATCTAGCAAAAGGGGTGTCACCAATGTGTGGCAACAGCATCTGCCAGGATCGCCGTTTTATGGCCCGTCTGATGCCAGAGCTGGAGGAGTTTTTCCACTACCGAAATTTGGATGTCAGTACGCTAAAGGAGCTATCTAATCGTTGGGCACCTGAGGTAGCTGAAGGGTTCAGTAAGGCATCAAGCCATCTGGCGATGGATGATATTCGTGACTCTATCAATGAACTGAAGCACTACCGCGCTACTTTTTTACGTCTAAAAGGGTAATACAAACAGAGAGCACAGAGGATGGCTGAACTCCTCCTCTGTACTCTCTGTGGTTGAAATTGATTTTGGAGGGTATCCACTCCATTGGCCTGATATGGCGTAGGTGCACATTCATGTGCACGTTCCGTTTGCAGATTCGGCTGGTCGCATAAATGCAACCCTACACGAGCATGACGTGTCTGGAGTGGATACCCCCTTTTGATTTTAATCTGCTGCTGTTGAATGACTATTTTCGAGCTGTAGCAGCGCCCATTCGACATGCTCTCTGACAATGGCCGAAGGGTGCGTCAGTTGTGATTTAAGGGCATTGATAGCCTCTGGGCTGTCGGGGCCATTGCCTAATCCGATGGCAATATTCCTCAACCACTGCTCGTGACCGATACGTCGGATTGGCATCCCCTCTGTCCTCTTTAGAAACGTCTCCTCAGACCAATTAAACAGGTTGATGAGTTGTTCACTATCTAACCCATGTCGGGGATTAAAGTCGGACTCTTCAGTGATCTGCGCAAAACGGCTCCAGGGGCAGGCCAGTTGGCAGTCATCACAACCGAAGATGCGGTTGCCGATGGGGGTGCGGAACTCGACTGGAATGGCCCCTTTAAGCTCAATGGTCAGGTAGGAGATGCAGCGTCGGGCATCGACCTGATAGGGGGCGACAATTGCTTGAGTAGGGCAGGCATCTATACAGTCGGTACATTTGCCGCAGTGATCTGTTGCGGGTGGGTCAATGGGCAGAGGCAGGTCGGTGTAAAGCTCGCCCAGAAAAAACCACGAGCCAGCATCACGGCTAAGCAGATTGCTATGTTTACCCTGCCAGCCGAGACCTGCCTTGGCCGCTAAAGGCCTCTCCAAAACAGGGGCTGAATCGACAAAAGCCCGGTGACCAAACGGCCCGACGGCCTCACTTATCTTGTTGGCGAGTTGCTGAATGCGTTTGCGTAGCAGTTTGTGGTAGTCACGGCCGATGGCATAACGGGATATATAACCGTTGCTGGTCTTGTCGCGTACCAAACGCGCGTGCTCAGGTGGCGCTGTTAGATAGTTCATTCTGACACAGATGATTCTGATCGTACCGGCGTGTAGCTCTTGTGGACGGCTCCGTTTAGTGCCGTGTTGCGCCATATAGCCCATTTCGCCATGAAAGCCCCTCTCTAACCATGCCAATAGCTTGGATTCAGCCTTTATTAGGTCAATATCGGTGATGCCCACCTGTTGGAAACCTAGCTCCTGGCCCCACTTTTTTATTGTTAACGCCAGTTGGTTATAGTCGATAGGGGGGTCGTATGTGATCATGGTCTGTTAATCGCCCTTTGGCTGCTCTTAAAGTTTGTTATTAGGTAGGCCGATACAGGAGTGTCATGCATCATGTTGGAGTCAGTGAGCACTTTAACGGCAACGTAGCATAGCTGATGGGGCTGATAGCAGTAAAAGCTGAATTATAGCCAATTTTCATCGGTCTTGAGTAAGAGCAAAGAGGGCGTTGTTTGCAATGGTATAATTGCAGGGTAATGGAGAGAGATATTTAACCGGGCTTGCTAGCTCTTTTGTCTCTTTTTGTTGTTGCAGCAAGTGTTACATGGGTCAACCCGATGCCTCTTGCTTGTGTCTATGGCCTGAAAAAAAACGGGATGTTTGGGGTGTTTATTTTCGTCTCATATTTAGGGATTATCTAGGATAGGTAGGATATTTTTGTATAATAGCCTACTATATTAGTCAAGAATAAAGGGTAATGTAGTGCAGAGATGGATTTGGGCCAAATGGTTTGTCCTGCTCCTTCTGTAGCAGGTGTATTCGATGAGTAAAAAACGTCTATCAACTGGAGTGCTCCCCATCTCAAATGTGATGACGGCAGCATTTTTTGCGCACTTCCCAGAGGGGGTTGTGGTCTCTGATCAAGAGGGAAAGGTCCTCTTTTTCAATAAAGAGTGCGAAAGAATATTTGGCTACTCAGAAGGGGAGATTAGTGGCTGTAATATCTCCAAGCTAGTCCCCCCTGAATTGTGGGAAAGCCATTCAGCAGTATTTGAACGCCTGCTACAGAAAAAACAGAAGACCGCCTACGGTAATAAAATTGAGTTGAAAGTGGTTAATAAGGCCGGTCAAAATCTGACTATTGAGTGGTCTTATCATCTTCTCCAGGAGGGTGAAAATACCTACCTATTCAGTCTGATTGAGGATATTAGTGAACGGGTGGCGCTGCAAGCCCAGCTCTATAAACAGACCATCACAGATGCACTGACCAACCTGCATAATCGGCGTTATTTTGATGAGCGCCTAAAACAGGAGTTTATCCGCTCCAGTCGCTACAACCGTAATTTCTCTATCATTATTATCGATGTTGATGGTTTCAAACAGGCCAATGACCTATATGGTCACAGTTTCGGTGACAAGATGCTGGTTAAGGCCGGCAAAATTTTCCTTGATGTGTTGCGTGATGGCGATAATGTCTACCGTTATGGAGGAGATGAGTTTGCCGTGATCTTGCCTGAAACCGTCAAGGAGGGAGCTGTTGAATTGGCTGAACGGCTACGCCGGGTCTTTGCACGAGAGTGTTGCTGTAGCGATAAACGGCTTAAATTGACACTGAGTATTGGTGTGGCAGGTTATCCAGAAGATGGGCCAGACGAGGTGGAGCTGATCGCTACAGCAGATAGCCGCATGTACCACTCAAAAGAGAACGGTGGCAATATGACCACCGCCTACCGGCCACATGATGATCTGGGAGGTGAAGAGGAGATAATGCTTCGCTCGCTGAATAATCTGGTTCATATCATGGAGAAAAAGGTGGGTAGGAAAACGCTATCAGGCGTTAGCCACTCAACCGAAATTCGCTCTATTGGCACAGAGATTGGCCGTAAGATAAACCTGAGTGTTGACCAGCTTGATCTCTTTGAGCAGTCGGCGATGTTGCATGATATCGGCATACTCTATGTTGCTGGTGATGTGATGAAGAAGAGCGGTAAGCTGACGCCGGAAGAGCATGAAGAAGTGAGAAAACATGTTGTTGTGGGTGAGCGGTTACTGACGCTTCTTGTCTCTGGGCGAGAAGATTTGAAGCGATTGCCTGCCATTGTTGGACAGCATCATGAGTGGTTTGATGGGACAGGATATCCGCGTGGCTTGAAGGGGGAGGAGATTCTGATAGAGGCGCGTATTTTGGCGGTTACCGACTCCTACAGTGCGATGCGTTCGGAGCGCAACCATCGGCAAGCCAAAACGGCCGGAGAGACGTTGAATGAGATTCAACGTCTCTCCGGTAAGCAGTTTGACCCGCAGGTGGTTGAGGCCCTACTTAAGGTCGTCTCCTGTTAACTAGTGACGCTGCTGCGTGATGCGCGCTTGCGCTCATGCTCTTTCAGCAGGCGCTTACGGATACGGATCGCCGATGGGGTGATCTCCACCAATTCATCCTCCTCAATAAACTCTAAAGCCTGTTCCAGCGTGAAGCGGATGGGTGGGGTCAGCACAATATTTTCATCTGTCCCTGAGGCGCGAACGTTGGTGAGCTGTTTGCCCTTCAGTGGGTTGACCACTAGATCGTTATCGCGAGAATGAATGCCGATCACCTGTCCTTCGTAGACCTCTTCAGCGTGCCCCGTTAACAGACGCCCTCGTTCTTGCAGGTTAAATAGCGAGTAGCCGAGTGCCTTGCCGGTTGAGTTGGCGATCAACGCGCCGTTATGGCGAGCAGCGATGCCTCCCTTCTGAGCGGGGCCGTAGTGATCAAAGACGTGGTACATCAGGCCGGTGCCTGAGGTGAGGGTCATGAAGTCAGTCTGGAAGCCAATCAGCCCGCGTGATGGAATGATGTAGTCGAGACGCACACGTCCACTGCCGTCTGGCACCATATCTTTCAACGCGCCTTTGCGCTCACCCAGCGCCTCCATGATGCCACCTTGATGGCCATCTTCGATATCAACGGTCATCTGTTCGTAAGGCTCACACACCTCACCATCGATCTCACGGAAGATCACCTCAGGGCGTGAGACAGCAAGCTCAAAACCTTCACGGCGCATGGTCTCCAGTAGAATGGAGAGATGCAGTTCACCACGTCCTGAAACCTTGAATTTCTCAGGGTCAGTACCCTCTTCAACGCGCAGGGCGACGTTGTGGATCAGTTCGGTCTCTAAACGATCTTTTAGCTGACGTGAGGTGAGGTATTTTCCCTCTTTGCCTGCAAATGGTGAGCTATTGACTTGGAAGGTCATGCTAACCGTTGGCTCATCAACGGAGAGGGCGGGCAACATTTCGGCGTGATCATTGTCGCAGAGGGTGTCTGAGACATTGGGTGCCGTGATACCGGTAAGCGCAATAATGTCGCCAGCGCTGGCCGATTCAACTTCGACTTTTTCAAGTCCATGAAAGCTGTAGATTAGGGCGATTTTTTCACGACGTTTTGCGCCATCTGGTTTTACCAGGGTGATCTGCTGGTTGCGTTTTATGCTACCACGGGTAACGCGGCCGATGCTGATTGCGCCGACATAGCTGTTGTAACCCAGTGAGGTGACCTGCATCTGGAAGGGGCCGTCAGGGTCAACATCGGGCACCGGGCAGTGGTCAATAATGGCCTGGAAAAGCGGTGTCATGTCGCCTTCACACACATCAGCCTCATTACCTGCATAACCGTTAATGGCGGAGGCGTAGATGATGGGGAAGTCGAGCTGTTCGTCGGTGGCGCCAAGTTGATCAAAGAGGTCAAAAGTCTGGTCAATAACCCAATCTGGACGGGCGCCATCACGATCAATTTTATTGATGACAACAATAGGCCTCAGGCCATGTTTGAAGGCTTTTTGTGTGACGAAGCGGGTCTGAGGCATGGGGCCTTCAACGGCATCGACCAGCAGTAGTACCGAGTCTACCATTGAGAGAACGCGTTCAACCTCGCCACCAAAATCGGCATGGCCGGGGGTGTCGACGATATTGATGCGGTAGTCATTCCAGCGGATGGAAGTATTTTTTGACAGAATAGTGATGCCGCGCTCTTTTTCGAGATCGTTGGAATCCATCACCCGCTCGACAGCGCCAAACCGCTCTCCCAGTGTGCCTGACTGCTGAAGAAGTTGGTCAACGAGAGTGGTTTTGCCATGATCGACGTGAGCGATGATAGCGATGTTGCGAAGATTCTTGATCACAATAGGTTCTACCGGAAGGTTAAGTGTCTAAAAGGGGGCGCATAGTATAACGGAGTTATAGCTTTAATGTGTCTAAAATTAGGCGCTAATCGAATTAAATGTGGATAGTGTGTGAGGTATCTTGCAGTGAATGCAAGAAGTGCCTTTTAGCACTGAGCTTAAGTGGCAAGGAGGTGTTTGTTGATGAGAGGTACTACTTATTGTGACAGGTAAGGCAGAGTGCACTGCCCGCTATGGGAGCCCTTAGGAAGGGGACATTGGTTGGGTCATGGGGATTGTGGCATGAAGGGCACTCAACACGACCATTGAAAAGTTTGATGTCGCTCCACCCTTTTTCAGGGTCTGGAGGAGGATTAAACCCTGGGTCATCTGCTAATGCATCTGCATAGATGATGGATATTGGGTGGTCGTTGCTTAGATCTGGGCCAATTTGCCACCATTCACCAGGAAAAACACCTCCACCAGGGTGGCAGGCGTTACAATTTGGGGTCGATTCGCCCCCATCACTGTTTGAATCGTTGATTATGTTATGTGTATCAATTGAGTCAACAGCGCCGCTGCCACCGCCACCGAATGCAGTATCATGACAGCTTAAACAGGCGAGTGAGAGGGAGTTGGGGGTAGCTGCACAGGTGGTGTCCATCGTTGGGCTGGTGTACATTTGGAAAAGGGTTGTGTTTGTTATTTTTCGATTCCAGAGAGGCCCCTCTTCTATGTTGGCACCATGTGGCGTGTGACAAAATACGCACACCTCTGTTGAGGATCCGCCCATGGGGCCGTAATAGTTAGTGATGCCCAAGTCATGTTTTGAACCCACGATACCCGCGAGTAAATTCCCGGGCGACGCTATAAGGCATAGCAGAAAAAAGTGTCTCGCTTTTGGCATGAGGATGCTCTCTGGCTGTTTTATTGTAGTTGTTATATTTAGCGTTCATAGAGATCGAATCTGAATGGATTATGCCAAAGCTAAAACTTTAAGTTGTTTTCAATTCAATGGCTTATGTTTGATATGTTGCGTGGTGCTTGATCTGTCAGCATGACAAGATATGGGCGGGTGGCTATGTAAGATCTGGCTAATATGATTGTTTGGTAAGTAAAGGTGTTGTTTGATTTTGCAGGAGCATTATCGTTTTAATCGTATGCAACGGTCACACTGCCCCGTCTAACTTGCTTTGATGTTAGGCGAGTCAAAAAGCATGAGAGGTCTATCTTTGGTGAGCGGGAGAGGGCTTGAAAAATGTTGTCGTGATGGCGGTGTCTTACTAAGAAGGTCGCAATATCAACGACCTTCTTAGTAAGTGCTCTGTAGATCAGTTTTAGCTCAGATCTTCGACATACCAATCCATCGCCTCATCAAGTCCTTGACCGATGCGGTGGGTAGGCTCGTAACCTATAAGCTCATTCGCCTTTGAGATATCTGCAAGCGAGTGGCGCACATCCCCTGGGCGAAAATCACGATAGGTGGCTGACTGGCCATTAAGGTGAGGAAAGCGCGCTTCAAGGCGAGAGCGGATCCCTTCGTAGAGCTCATTCAGGGTCGTGCGATCACCTACAGCAACATTGTAGACCTGACCTGCTGCATCGGGATGCTCAGTCGTAGCGGCCAATAGATTGGCTTGTACGGCATTATCGACGTAACAGAAATCACGACTGGTCTCGCCATCACCATTGATGAAGATCTCTTCATCGTTAATCATGGCGGCGACCCACTTTGGGATGACGGCGGCATAGGCACCATCGGGGTCTTGGCGACGGCCAAAGATGTTGAAGTAGCGCAGGCCGATGGGCTTGAAGGCATAGCAGCGTGCAAAAACAGAGGCGTAGAGCTCATTGACATACTTGGTAACCGCATAGGGCGATAGCGGGTTGCCAATGAGTTCTTCAACCTTGGGTAGGCCTGGGTGATCACCATAGGTCGAGCTTGAGGCGGCGTAGACAAACTGCTTGATCTTGTTGTCACGGGCCGCCACCAACATATTTAGAAAGCCACTGATGTTGTTGCTGTTGGTGGTGATTGGGTCTTCCAGTGAACGTGGTACAGAGCCGAGTGCGGCTTGATGCAGCACATAATCAACCCCCTTACATGCTTGCTGACAGCTCTCTATTACACAGATATCACCTTCGATAAATGAGAAGTTGGCCCACTGCTCGGCAGAGACAATGGCTTTCACCTTATCTAGATTATGCCGATGTCCGGTGGAAAAGTTATCCAGTCCGACCACGCGCTGGTTTAGCTTTAATAACCTCTCCAGCAGATTAGAGCCAATAAAGCCGGCAACGCCCGTGATCAACCAGGTCGAGGCGTTGTTGGTTAGGTGGGTTTTTAATTTATCGTAGTGACTCATCACTCTGCCTATTGTTTAGAGACGACCATCGGTCACATCGGGTGGGAAGATATATTTTACATCGTAGACGACCGCACCAGGTTTGCCATAGCTGCGAATGGTATCAATACCTAGTTCAACAAACTCTTTGTGACCGACGGTGAGGATGATGGCGTCGTACTCAGCCTGTGCTGGTTTTTCAATGGTTCGGATGCCATATTCGTGGAAGCACTCATTGGCATTGACCCATGGGTCCTGTACGTCGACATGAATGCCGTAATCCTGAAGTTCAGCAACAATGTCGACCACCCGAGTGTTACGCAGATCTGGGCAATTCTCTTTGAAGGTGAGGCCGAGAAGCAATATTTTGGTATCGTTACCATTGAGCATGTTTTTCTTCATCAGCAGCTTGATGACCTGATTGCTGACGTAGGCACCCATGCTGTCATTCAGACGTCGACCCGCAAGAATGATCTCAGGGTTGTAGCCAATTGATTGTGCTTTGTGGGTCAGGTAGTAAGGGTCTACGCCGATACAGTGACCGCCAACCAGACCTGGGCGAAAGGGCAGGAAGTTCCACTTACTGCCAGCGGCTTCCAGCACCTCTTCCGTGTCGATATCGAGACGATTAAAGATCAGTGCCAGCTCATTGATCAGTGCAATATTGACATCACGCTGGGTGTTTTCGATCACCTTTGCCGCTTCTGCAACCTTGATGCTACTCGCTTTATGGGTGCCGGCGGTGATGATGGCTCGATAGAGTTCGTCGACAAAATCGGCGGTTTCAGGGGTGGAGCCAGCGGTCACCTTTTTTATGGTGGTCAGGCGATGAACTTTGTCACCTGGGTTGATGCGCTCAGGGCTGTAACCGACGAAGAAATCTTTGTTAAATGTAAGGCCAGAACCCGCCTCCATGACCGGTACGCAGTCATCTTCAGTGGCACCCGGGTATACCGTGGACTCGAAGATGGCGATATCGCCCGGTGAGATCAGCTCACCCAGCATCTTGCTGGCAGAGATCAACGGTGATAAATCGGGCTGTTTGTGTTCATTGATAGGCGTCGGGACGGTGATCACATAGACGTTGCAGTCTGCAATGCCCTGAGGCTGGTCGGTGTAGGTGAGATAAGGGACGTTAACTAGCTCGGTGGGATCAACCTCCAGAGAGCTATCTTTCCCCTCTTTAAGCTCCTGTATGCGCGCTTTGTTGATATCTAAACCGATAGTAGGGAATTTTTTGCCGAATTCCACCGCCAGTGGCAGGCCTACGTAACCGAGTCCGATAACCCCGATTTTAGCGTCTTTGAGTTCCATATTCATGATACCTGGTAGCAATTATTATCTCGTGTTGTTATTAAAACGACACCGTTTCTATATTATTTAGTATGTGGATCCGATTCTAACGTCTGGAGAGGGCAAAACACAGTGTTGCCTCTTAATCTGCCGAAGAGGGGTCTTTGGCGTAGCGTGATTGATCTTTGTTATGAACGTAATGCCCCATCGATTTATTCGCTTCTAATAGCTCCGCCACGCCTCTCTCTGTTACTCGAAAGGTGTACTGGGGTTTTAGCGTCTCATCGTCAGCAGAGATGCAGTCAAATTTGAGGGTGTTGCTATCGATGCCTGCCCAGAAGCAGCGATAGATATGCCCCTCGCGTTGTGGGACAAATATCTCCACTCGGCCATTAAAATCGACGGTGATTTCAGAGAAGGGTGCGTCGCTATTTTCGGCGGGAAGCCAGCTGCCAGCTCCAGGGTGTGGGCTACAGCCCTGTAGTAAAAAAAGTGATAGAAGAGTGAGTGTTAGCAGTAAATAGCGGTTTATCAAGGTCATGTTCTCAAGTTATGGAGGCTGGGGAGGTGGCAGAGATTATACCGTAGTGGTACCGCCTTCTGCGACTCTCCTATTCAGCGGGTGGCGGCTACAAAAAATCCAGCTCAAAACCCGTTACATTCTCTCCCGGGTCATCTAGTTCCAATAAAATTTCAATTTCACGCTGTGCGGGCATCAGAGAAGGTGGTTGTTGCCAACTCTCAGAAAGATATTCGCTTGGTTTAAAGATGCGTGATGCGAGTAGTAGGCCCGCTGTATTGAAGAGGTTTATCTGCAATTGCGGGTAGAGTTGGTCATAACGGGTCTTGCTAATAAACGTTAAGTGTAGCTGCAATGCATTGGGTGTTGTTGGATGAACGCTAAAGCTTCGACTGACGATCTCTATCTTGCGGGTGTTTTTTCGTGGTGGGAGAGTGCAGCCGAGCTGTTGGCACATGATCTCCAGTAGTTTTGCCCCATCTGGGTGTTGAATGAGTAGTGCGCGTTCAAACCACACCAATTGGAACAACAGCGAAGTGAGTGCTAGCAGTGCTAATAATGACCAGGCAAAGGAATATTTACGCGGTTTGTCAGGCTGTTTGCCTAATAGCTGTCCTGGGTCTGCGCTGGATGGTAGTGTGCTCTCAACCTGTTCTGCACCACTGCTGTTACTCTCCAGAGTCTCTTCAGATAGCGGAGAGGATAGGCTCTCGGGTTGATGCTCAATATCATCACTTAGCTCCCTTAGCAGATTATCCTCCAGAGCCTCTACATGCTGCTCCGTGGGTGTCGGGATTTCGCTGTCGATGACTGGGTTGATGGGGGAGGGTTCTGTAGCCGTGCTTTCAGAGGGGGCGCGGAGTTGCTCCCTGGCGTCAAAAATCTCATCACAACGGCAACAGCGTACGGTGCCGTTGGCCTGCTCTAGCTGAGCTGGACTGATGCGGAACAGCGTTTGGCAATGTGGGCACTCAGTAAACACTACGACGGGCGGCCGTGAAGAAGAACCCAATCCTCCTGGGTCTGTTTAGCGACATTATTAAAGTGAGGTAGATAGGCGTTACGAACCATCTCTGCCTGCTCTTGCAAGATGCCTGAGAGGATGATCTCACCGCCAGGGTTGACCATGTTAGCCAGCTTGGGTGCTAACTCAACCAACGGCCCAGCCAGAATGTTGGCCAGTATGATGTCGGCACTTCGGCTAGGAGCCTCATCGGGTAGAGTAATGGTTAATCGATCAGTAACGCCATTCTTTTTGGCGTTATCGGCAGTGGCGAGTAGTGCCTGTGGATCATGGTCGATGGCGAGTACTGACTTAGCACCCAGTAACAGTGCGGCGATGGCTAAAATGCCTGAGCCGCAGCCATAGTCGATCACTGTTTTGCCGCTGATCTCATGGCCATCAAGCCAACGGAGACAGAGTGCGGTGGTGGGGTGAGTGCCGGTGCCGAAGGCGAGGCCAGGGTCAAGTTCAAGTACAACGGCGTTCTCGGTGTCAGGCCTCTGTCCATCAGGGCAGACCCAGAGCCGAGAACCAAATTGCATCGGGTGAAAATGTTCTAGCCAGACGCGTTCCCAAGTTTGATCATCCAGCCACTGCTGCTTGAGCTGGCTGCTGATGTCCCGATTGAGTGACTGGTTAATTGTACTACGTAGTTGGTCAGCATCCGATTCACCGTCAAACAGGGCGGTGATGGTTATTTGGTTCCAGAGCGGCTGTTCGTTTGGGCCAGGCTCTAGGATCGGTTGGTCGCCCGCGTCGCCCAGAGTGATTGCGAGCGCCCCCATATTCTCAAACAGTAGTTCGATCAATGGGGACTGCTCTTGTGAGGTGGTGAGCTTGAACTGAAGCCAAGGCATCGATCTGTCCTTGGGTTACAGGCCCAACTTGCGTTCGAGGTAGTGAATATTGGCACCGCCAGTCTGGAAGGCGGCATCACGCATGATCTCTAACTGGAGCGGAATGTTGGTCTTGATACCATCAATGACCATCTCCTCCAGCGCTTGATCCATTCGGGCGATGGCGGTATTACGGTTCTCACCGTGCGTGATTAGCTTGCCAATCATAGAGTCGTAGAAGGGGGGCACGGTGTAGCCATTATAGATGTGCGTGTCGACCCGTACTCCAGGCCCACCAGGCATATGGAACTGTTTGATTAGGCCAGGGCAAGGGAAAAAGTTTTCTGGATCTTCTGCATTAATTCGACATTCGATGGCGTGACCGCGCAGTTTGATCTCATCCTGGCGGTAGCTCAGTGGTAGACCCGCCGCGATACGTAGCTGCTCTTTGACGATATCGACACCCGTGACCATCTCGGTGACGGGATGCTCAACCTGTATGCGAGTGTTCATCTCAATGAAGTAGAACTCGTCATCTTCATAGAGAAACTCAAATGTGCCAGCACCACGATAGCCAATCTCAATGCAGGCGTCGGCGCAACGCTGGCCAATTTTTGCACGTATCTCTTCTGTGATGCCGGGAGCCGGGGCCTCTTCGACCACCTTCTGGTGGCGACGCTGCATGGAGCAATCACGTTCGCCAAGGTGGATCGCATTGCCATGAGTATCAGCGAGTACCTGAATCTCCACATGGCGTGGGTTCTCTAGGAACTTCTCCATATAGACCACATCGTTGCCAAAGGCGGCACCCGCCTCCGCTTTTGTGGTAGCAATGGAGGCGAGCAGCGCCGCTTCGGAGTTGACTACGCGCATGCCGCGACCACCACCACCGCCCGAGGCCTTGATGATCACTGGATAGCCAATCTTCTTGGCCATCGCTTTGGTCGCCTCATCATCGTTGTCCAGCGGGCCGTCGGAGCCGGGTACACAGGGGACGCCAGACGCTTTCATCGCTTTGATAGCGGCCACTTTGTCGCCCATGATGCGGATAGTCTCCGCTTTCGGGCCGATAAAAATGAAACCGCTCTTCTCAACCCGTTCGGCGAAATCGGCGTTTTCAGAGAGAAAGCCGTAGCCTGGGTGAATGGCCACCGAATCGGTCACCTCTGCGGCGCTGATGAGGTTCGGGATTTGCAGATAACTCTCACCCGATGGCGCAGGGCCGATGCAGACCGACTCGTCTGCCAGCAGGACATGCTTCAGATCGCGGTCAACCTCTGAGTGAACGGCAACAGTCTTGATGCCGAGCTCTTTACAGGCCCGCAGAATGCGCAGGGCGATTTCGCCGCGATTGGCAATAACAATCTTCTCTAACATGGTGTCGCTCAGTCGATGATGAAGATGGGTTGATTGTACTCAACCGGTTGGCCATTTTCGACCAGAATGCGTTTGATGATGCCACCACGATCAGCTTCGATCTGGTTAAGAATCTTCATCGCCTCAATGATGCAGAGGGTGTCACCTTTAGAGATTTTTTGTCCCTCTTCAACAAATGATTTGCTGTTTGGTGACGGCGAGCGGTAGAAGGTGCCGACCATGGGTGAGGTGACAGAGTGGCCGGAGATGACCTCTTCAGCCTTAGGCTCGTCAGCGGCGGGTGCAGCTGGAGCAACTCCAACGGGGGCGGCTGCCACAATAGTGGGTGCAATGGCACTCATGCGGCTGATACGCACCGACTCTTCACCTTCGTGAATCTCAATTTCGGCAATATCGGACTCTTCGATCAGTTCGATCAGTTTTTTTACTTTGCGAATATCCATCTTTAATCAGGTCTCTGTTCGATTATTTGTTCTCGGCAAGGTGCTGGATGGCCGCCTGTAGCGCTAGTTCGTAGCCCTGGGCGCCCAATCCGCAAATCACACCTATGGCGATATCGGAAAAGTAGGAGTGCTTGCGGAAATCTTCTCGCGCATGCACGTTGGAAAGGTGTACCTCAATGAACGGTATGGCAGTAGCCAGCAAGCCATCGCGCAGTGCAACACTGGTGTGAGTGAATGCGGCTGGGTTAATGATGATGATGGCGACATCATTCTGTTGCCCCTCATGAATCCAATCAAGTAACTGGCTCTCAGAATTGCTCTGTTTGAAACGTAGCTTATGTCCCGCGGCGGTGGCTACCCGTGTCAATGTTTGCTGAATATCATCTAACGTTGTGTTGCCATAATGCGCAGGCTCGCGACTGCCCAACAGGTTAAGGTTGGGGCCATTGAGTACCATGATTGTTGCCATCGGCATCTCCAACGGTCAGTCTTGAGGCGGGGAGGTTATAGTCAGCGCGATTCTGCATGATCGGCGGTGTTTTGTCCAACATTGACGCAAGATTGCTTCAATTAGCGTCATGTTACCCCTATAAGAATGGGGCTATTTTATCAATAATGCGTGCGGGAGAGATCTGTCCTATCTGGGTATGGATCAATTTTCCCTGCCGGTCAAATATTGCGGTGAAGGGCAACCCCTCAAAGCGGTTGCCGAGCTTCTTCGAAATGATCATGTCATTAGTGTCGCCGATGAGAATGGGGTAGTTGACGCCGATCATCTGGGTGAAATTCTGTACTACCTCTTTGGAATCAATGGCGATGCCGACAAACTGTAGTCCGCGTTCACCATACTCTTTTTGCAGTTCGATAAACTCGGGCATCTCGGCACGACAGGGGGGGCACCAGACTGCCCAGAAGTTAAGCACCACCACTTTGCCCAACCAGCTATCTTGGTTTTGCATCTCATCATTGAGGTCGGGCAGTTGAAAGGAGGGGATCTCCTGCCCTTTGTTGGCCGTGCTGTTGCCAGGAATAAATGCCTCGCTGCCGGCCCAGATGGCAACGGCCAGCAGAATGCCAGCAAAGAGGTAGATAAATATTCTGACGGCCATCAGCGTGACGCCTTGTTGATGTTGGCGGCGAACTCGTCTGCCGTCATAAAACCAACCACTCGATAGGGGCGTTGCTCCTCCCCTGCCTGGTTGTAAAAGAAGATGGCGGGTGGCCCTGGCATGCCGAAGTGGCCCTGCAGTAGCGCTTGATCTTGTGCATCATTTTCAGTCACATCGGCCTGCAACAGCACATGGTTGCTGAGGGCGTTGATCACCTTAGGGTCACTGAAGGTGTAGCGCTCCATCTCCTTGCAGGTGACGCACCAGTCGGCAACAAAATCGAGCATCACCGGTCTGTCTTGGTTGCTGGCGATGGCCACTTCCCGTTTTAGATCGGCTACGGTTTTAATTGGTTTAAAGGTGAGATGTTGGCTCTCACCGCTTGTACCGCCACTCAGAGAGATGATGCCGCGCAGTGGTTGTACCGTATCTTTACCACCCGCCGCCGCGCCAACCAGCATCAGGCCGCCATAGATAAGGAGTACCATGCCCAGCCCTTTCCATAGCTGCATCCAGCCACGCTGCTCGATCTCCAGCTGCTTCAGTGCGCCCATGTAGATGGCGGAGACAATGAGTAGAATGCCCCACAGTACCATGGCCACCGAGGCGGGGATGATACGTTCCAGCATAACGATGGCGACGGCCAGCAGCAGGACGCCAAACACCGCTTTGACGGCATCCATCCATGCGCCCGCTTTGGGCAGGAGTTTGCCAGCGGAAGTGCCGATGATGATGACGGGGGTACCCATGCCCATGCTGAGTGCAAAGAGGGCAAGTCCGCCCAGTACTGCATCACCTGTTTGGCCGATATAGATCAGTGCGCCAGCCAGGGGCGGTGCCACGCAGGGGCCGACAATCAGTGCCGATAGAAAGCCCATCACCATCACGCCGATATATGAACCACCCTTCTGTCGATTGCTGATGCTGCTTAGTTTGCTCTGCCAACTGCTGGGTAGTTGCAGTTCGTAGAAGCCGAACATTGAGAGGGCGAGAAGAACAAAGAGCAGGGCAAAAGCGGAGAGTATCCACGGATCTTGGAAGGTGGCTTGAATATTGGCTCCAAACAGCCCAGCGAGGATGCCGATAATGGTGTAGGTGGCTGCCATTGCCAGCACGTAGATCAGTGAGAGCGTGAAGGCCTTGCGGGTGGTGATTTTATCGCCATGACCCGCGATGATGCCGGAGAGTATGGGGATCATCGGAAAGACACAAGGGGTCAGTGCCAGCAGCAGACCGAGGCCAAAAAAAGTGGCAATAACAAGCCAGGTATTACCGCCAGCTAGGGTGTTGGTGAGCTGATCTGTCTCGGAGATCGGTGCGTCATCTGCGACTACCATTGCAGGGGTTGCAGTGGGCGGGGTGACAGGGCTATCACCATCCATCTCTGGCAAGCTGAGTACAATGCGCTGCTTAACCGGGGGGTAGCAGACGCCTCGGTCAGCGCAGCCTTGGTAGCGGGCAAAGAGTGTGATGTCGGTGGCGGCACTATTGGTGCGGATTAGCTCAACAGTGAACTCGATATCGTCGTGGTAGATCGCCATATCACCGATAGTGCCATCGGGGCGAATGGTGTCGGCCTTGATCTCTGGCTCGGGTAGTTGGTAGCTACCAATAGTGACGCCATCGGCATCCTCTAGGCTAAATTTGATCTCTTGCTGGTAGAGGAAAGTTTTATCGGCGATTTTCCAGTAGAGGCGCAGGCGGGTGGCGCTCTCAACCGAGGCGGTGAACTGGTAGGCCTCTTCTGCGCTGAGTAGTCGATCCTCATCACCAAAGCTGAAACCAAAACTAGAGAGAATGGATGGCGAGCTATTTTGCTCAGCCTGCACCCCTTGTAACATCAGGCCCAACAGCAATAGAGTAAATATTTTTAGGATTCTTTTGTGCATTCAGTTAACCAGTTCAGATAAGCGGGCAGGCCCTGTTCAACAGAGACTGCAATTATTTCAGGAAGTTCATAGGGGTGTGCTGACTTTAGAGCTGTTTCTAGCGCTTGGTAACACTGTTGGGTACTCTTGATTATCAGCATTACCTCCTGCTCTTTTTGTAGTTTGCCTTGCCACCTATAGATGGATGTGACTGGTGCGCTAATAGAGATGCAGGCGGCCAGCCTCTCCTCTAGCAGCATTGTTGCAATCTCTTCGGCAGAGGCCTGGTTGGGGCAGTTGCAGAGAATAAGTAGGGCGGATGTCGGCATCGCGCAACAATACCTTATTCAAGAGACCGGCGCTTGCATTCGGTGCTGTTGACCCTTACTTGGTATACTTCAGTCTTTCTACAATAGAAACTACAGATATGAATCCCGGTTTTATTTTTCTACTGCTGTTTGTCGGCATTCCGGTCACTGAACTCTACTTCATGATTGAAGTCGGCTCTGCCATCGGTGCCATCTCTACCATCTCCTTGGTGGTGTTTACCGCTGTGCTAGGTGGCCTAATGGTTCGCATGCAGGGCTTTTCAACCATGATGCGGGTGCGGGAGATGGCGGGTCGTGGAGAGGTGCCTGCGGTGGAGATGATGGAGGGTGTTGTGTTGTTGATCTCCGGATTTTCACTGCTGCTGCCGGGCTTTTTCACCGATGCACTAGGCTTCTTGGCCTTGATTCCACCACTACGACGCGGCGTGATTCTCTGGTTTCTGCAACGTTCATCTGTAATTCAACCCGCCTATAAAACAGAGTCAAAAGGGCCAAATAAGTTTGATGCTATCGAAGGAGAATGTCATCGGGAGGATGATTGAGATGAGTATCCCTGAAGAGACGATGAGATTAGACTTTATCGAGCAGACCTCCAAGATGCAGTGGAATGAGTTGCAAAAACACTTTGCCCAAGGGGTCTTGTTTAAGGTGGCGGTTGGTTTGGATCTGGTTGATGTAGCGGTCAAAATTGCCCAAGATGACAAACCCGCCGTTGAGGTGTGGATGGAGAGTGGTCAGCTCTCCCAAGTCTCGATGGATGATGCCAAGGCGTGGTTGGAACCCGATCCATTTTTATGGACGGTGGTCACCGCGCCGTGGGTGCTGGTGCAAGAGATTGCAGAGTAGTTCTGCTGAAACAGCACCAGCGTGTTGTTGGTCGGTCTATATTCTACGTTGCAGTGACGGTTCACTCTATACCGGTATAACAACCGACCTTGGTCGGCGTATTGATGAGCATAATGGTGATGACCGATTGGCGGCACGTTATACCCGCTGCCGCCGCCCAGTATCTCTGGTCTATTCAGAGCAGTGCGAAAATCGGAGCAGCGCGTTGAAACGTGAGTATGTGATTAAACAGATGAGCCGTCAGGCAAAAGAGCGGCTGCTTTAATCGCTACGGGTCTAGCCCGGATAATTCATAAAATGGGGTATCCACTTCATTGGCCTTTTTCCACTCCAGACGCTTTATGCTCATGTAGGGTCGCATTTATGCGACCAGCCGAACCTGCAAATGAATGTGCACCTACAGCCATATTAGGCCAATGGAGTGGGTACCCCGTTTCATAAATTATGTACAATCTTGCTTGTCTATTCACCCCACAAAGGGGTGCCGAGGTCTTCAGTCATCCGTAATCACTGATACGGGATTTCTCCAGAAATTTCCTTGTGAAGCCAATATCCTGCGCAATGAAGTGCATGGATGCACAAATACAAGCGAAGACAGGAGTCGAGATGTCTGTGCACAAATTTATGAAATATCCGGTCTAATTCCCCTGCTGCTCGCCTAAAGCGTCTACTGTTGGTGCGGCTTCAACCGCACACGTTCGCCTAAAGGCAAACCTATAAACAGAATACCCCGTCTGCTTTTCTCTGTGCTCATATCTGTTTTCAGCCTATGGGGCAGTTAGTGGCTGAATAGCGAGGGGCGTCGGAAGGTCAGCCACGTAGTAATGGGTTTGATGCGCAACAGCATCAACAGTAAGAAAATAGTGAGATAGATGGCGGGGTTAAGAAGATCCGCTTTCACCAGCCACAGATAGTGCAATACTCCGCCTAAACCACATAGATAGACCAGTCTGTGCAGCTGTTTCCAACGCTTTCCCAACCGCTTCATCGAGCGGTTGTTTGATGTGATTGCCAGTGGCAGCAGCATCAAAAAGGTGGTGAAGCCGATCATGATATAGGGACGTTCGGCGATATCTTGCCAGATATCATCAAAGAAAAGTGCGCGATCTAGTGCCAAGTAGATCAGAAAATGGAGCAGCGCATAGAAGAAGGTGTAGAGCCCAAACATGCGGCGCAGTCGTCCGGGATAGCGCCAACCAGAGAGTGTGCGAAGTGGCGTGATGGCCAGCGTTAGCAGCAGGAAACGAAGTGTCCAGAGGCCGCTTTGGTGAGTCAGCACTTCAACGGGGTTGGCACCAAGTTGATCATTGAATGCTTGCCAAGCCAGCCATACGGCAGGGCTCAAACAGAGTAGGAAAACGACAGATTTGATCAAAAATGCCGGCATCAAAACTGTTTTTTCAGATCCATACCTTTATATAGGTGAGCCACTTGCTCAGCGTAACCATTAAAGGGCAGCGTCTTCTGCTTGCCCCATGACCCTAAACGGCGCTCTCTGCTTTGGCTCCAGCGTGGGTGGCTGACAGCTGGATTGACGTTGGCATAGAAACCGTATTCTCGCGGTGCGCTCAGGTTCCAGGATGTCCTGGGTGGTTTTTCAACAAACTCTATTTTGACGATCGATTTAATGCTTTTGAAACCGTATTTCCAGGGCAGCACCAAACGTAGCGGTGCGCCATTCTGCATCGGCAGCTGCTTGCCATACATACCGATGACGACCAGGGCGAGTGGATGGGTTGCTTCGTCGATACGCAGCCCCTCTACATAGGGCCAGTCGAGTACGTTGCGTTTCTGTCCCGGCATTAGGTTGGGGTCATACAGGGTCTCAAAACGGACATACTTTGCCCGTGAGTGGGGCTGAAATCGCTTCAGTAGATCAACCAGTGGAAAGCCGACCCACGGCACCACCATTGACCACGCCTCAACACAACGTAGGCGGTAGATCCTCTCCTCCAGTGCGTGTGGTTTGAGAATATCCTCCAGTGTATATTGCCCCGGTTTGTCACACGCCCCAGCCACGGTCACCTCCCACCCCTTTGGTTTGACTTTTGAGGCGTATTGGCTCGGGTCACTCTTGCCGGTGCCAAACTCGTAGAAATTGCAGTAGCTTGTGGCGTTGTCGTAGGTGGTGATCTTCTCATCGGTGCTAAAGGCGCTGGCTTTTAGATTGGGGTAGCTGTCGAGCGCCACAGAGGCTTCAGCTGTCTGCGGGTTGAAGAGAGAGGGAAGCAGTAGGCCGCCTGCCATCAATCCTGCGCTCTGTAGAAGGGCGCGTCGATTGAGATAGTGACTCTCATCGGTGATCTCAGAGGGTTTTATGTCGTGAGGTTTTTTTATCAGCATGAGTCAGTTCGCTTAGCATGGAAATAAGGGAGCCTAAATTCAACCAGACTTACTAACGAAGGTCGCAATATCAATGACTTTCTTAGTAATCATAGGCTCATAGTATGGCAATAGAGCGTCAAATATGTTCCCGTGATATAAAATGTATAGATGATACTGCAATAAAAAATCTACTTCAGATGAGTCACTCAATGTTTAGCGCTACACACCGACAGTTGAAAATATTGGCGGCACTACTTTGGATGACCGGGGGTATTATCCTGGTGCTTAAGGCTGTGTCGCTGTTGAGTGAGGCACAAGCACTCAATGCGACGGGGATATGGCACTGGTTGGCGATTGTCATCGGACTCTCTGTTGGTCTTATAAAGGTGAAGTTTATTTTCCGACATGTGTGTAGAAAAAACCTCCGACGAATTGATCGGTTGGAGCGTCCAAAAATGTGGCACTTCTATCGCCCCGGTTTTTTTCTGTTTCTTGCCATAATGATTTCATCAGGTGCCACCCTGTCACGCATGGCACATGGTGACTATTCGATGCTGATTGCCGTTGCTATTTTGGATTTGAGTGTCGCCACTGCGCTACTGGGGAGTAGCCCCGTTTTTTATGCCAACCGCGATAAGTTCGCCATCTAATGGGCACCTCTATTAATTTGGGGTGAGACAGATTGGGGATTATGGGTTCAAGCTGCTCATCCATGAATTAATAGAGGTGGCCTAATGTCACAACACTACGCTATTCCCACTGAGACCATTGAGCGTGAGACTGAGGTCAAAAAGAGTCGCTTCATTGCGCGGGCTACCTACGCCACCAATCGACAGGAGGCGATGGCGTTTCTTGCGCAGGCTAAAGCCGATTACCCCGATGCTCGCCACCACTGCTGGGCCTATCTGTTGGGTGATCCTAGTCAGACATGCAGCGCAGCAATGAGTGATGATGGCGAACCGAGTGGGGTGGCCGGCAGGCCGATCCTTAATGTGATTCAACATAAGTTGATCGGTGATGTCATGGTGGTGGTCAGTCGCTATTTTGGTGGCATCAAACTGGGTGCGGGCGGCATGGTTCGAGCATACTCGGGGGTGGCGGAGTGTGTACTCAGTGCGCTTAAATTAGAGCGGCAACAGCCTGTTATTGATCGGTTGCTTAGTGGTGACTTTTCACAAGAGCAGCCGATCCGGCACTGGGCGGAGAGTCGTGCTGCGAAAATTGGTGCAGTAACCTATAAGCAGGGGGTTAGCCTGGTGCTAACAGTTCCAGTACAGCATGAATCGGCGCTGATTGAGTTCTGTAGCGCTAGAGGGATTGAGCTGGATTAGATCCAATGAATGGCAGCCTTGATACGCTGTTCATTTTTACTGTTGTCGGTCCCTGCGCTACTTTGCACGAAGATGCTTTTGCTACCGTTGGCGACCAGCAGCACACTGACGAGGCCCTGTTCACTGTCGATGATGAAGTAACCCACTTTGTGATCCTCAACGGTGGTGATACGGCAGTGCAGTACGGTGCCGATATCTCCAACCAGCTCAGCACCCACCTCTCGAAACATCCCTTCAACCTCACTATCTGAGGCCTGTTGATTGAGATAGTGAGCGGGCTGTTGGTCGGATAACCAGGAGAGCATCTGCTGCTCAAAGAGTTCTATTGGTTGTTGGTCATTGAGTGAGGTGATGAGGCCAACCACCAAGAGCAGTGAGGCGGCCAGTGCCAATGCGGGGTGCCACTTATGTCGACGGGTATGAAGTTGGCTGATGGTGGCTGTTTCAGGTGGTTTTTGCTGTGCCAGAATACGTTGCTCCAGCTCTTCTGGGGCCCCAATCTGCATCGCTTCACTCAGTGCCACCTCAAAGCTTTGTAGCTCGGTGAGCCATTCAGCGCACTCATCACACTCTGCTAAGTGTTGCAGTGTCGCCTCATTTTGGCTGTGTGGATCGCTGGTGAATAACTCTCTTAGTTGATTGCACTGCATTATGATGACTCCTCTAAATGGCTGCGGAGTTTGTTTCTAGCGCGGAATAGTCGGGTCATGACGGCACCTTTTGAGAGGCCGAGTTGGTCGGCGATCTCATCCATACTGTAACCTCCAATCACCTGGAGCAGCAGGGGTTCACGGTACTCTTCTGCTAACTCTTCCAATGCCTGGCGCAGAACGAAGGCCTCTGTGCTGGTGTCGTCACTCGATTTTCCAGCAACTGTTTCTGGCGCATGATCAGGGTTTATTGGAATCACTTTGCGTTCAAACTTTCGTGCATGCTCACGACGTAGAATGGTAAATAACCAGCTCTTTGCTTTAGCCGGGTCTTGAAGCTGCTCGATAGACTTCCAGGCACGTAGAAAGGTCTCTTGCACGAGATCTTCCGCCATCCCCTTCTCTTTGCTTAGCCAGTAGGCAAAGCGGTAGAGATCTGTAGACCACTGATTAACCAATTGCTCAAATTTTATCTGTTTTTGCGCTAACTGAGACATCATATCTGCCGTATAGGGAGGGGGCATATTAACGTATATCGATACTGTTGCTGTTAAATTCTACTCCCAATTCAATCGCTATAGGTCTGATTCCCCGCTGCTCGCCTAAAGCGCCTGTTGGTACAGCGGAATATTTATGTATCTGTAGGCGCGGCTTCAGCCGCATACGTTCGCCTTACAGGAATTGTTCCCAACAATTCCACTGCATTTGCTCCATCCATAGAGGTCAAGGCGAACCTACAAATGGAATGCCCCATCCACTTGTGGTGGGGATCTTTACCTGTCATTTCCTCTGTTTTATTAAAATAATTTGCTGTGCAGCAGCTTTGGTAGACGTTCGATAGCTAACTTTTTGTATGTTTTCTATGATTTAGTGGATCTCTCTTTATAGCTGCACGAAAGCGGCATGATCGGGGGGTGAATGGCCGATTGCTGATGAGTGTAAACCCTGATCTATTTACTGCTTGATATGGGATTACCCTGTTGTCAATTTAGCCTTCTAGGGAATCCATGTACGTTGAATTATTTTATGAAGCATATTTATGGGGATGAGGCGAAAAGCACCTCCGTGAGCGCGGGTAATTGCTTGTTATGCTTATATAGCTAGATGTTCTGCGCTAACGACATCGGGTATGCGTGTATTGTTCCGTGCAAACTACTTACCTCTTTAGGGGTGTCATTGGTATGTAAATACCCCTTCATTCTTGAGTTATTGTCTTGACCACTTTGTTGGCAAACCCATAAACTTTTCATCGAAATTAAATATTCGTTGTCGTTAATAGCCAACTATTTCAATTGGTTATTCCGGCGGCGGAGATTTAATTGTTTTTTGGGTTATTTGAATTTATTTATGATTGGCTGGCTAATCGTTAGTCAGTTTGAAAAATAGATCTGAATGCATAATTAATTTGTTTCAGTAGCAACGTATCTACAATCTACATGCTATTGAGCGAGTGCATGAATCGGGTGAGGTTTATGGCGGAAACACATAACAATGAGAGTAAGCACCATCACCGGGACTACGGGATCCAGACACCTGGCACAAAAGGTGTTCCTGGTACCAAACGCTATGCAATGGCAATTGATCTCAGGAAATGCATTGGCTGCATGTCCTGTGTGGTGGCCTGTAAAGCAGAGTTTGGTACACCCTTAGGTGTATGGCGCACTTGGGTTAAGACGGCTGATAAAGGGGCATATCCAAACACTACGCGGGTCTTTATGCCGCGTCTCTGTAATCACTGTGATTACCCCATCTGCGTACGCAACTGCCCAACTCAGGCAACCTATAAGCATGAAGATGGTTTTGTATTGCAACGTTATAACCGTTGTATCGGCTGTCGTACCTGTATTGTGGCCTGTCCATACAATGCTCGGCATCTCGTTCCAGAGAAGCGTACTGATGGCAATCTTCCAACCTTGGTGGTTGATAAATGCACCTTCTGTATCCATCGGGTGAAGAAGGGGTTATTGCCCTCTTGTGTTCAGACCTGTGTGGGTGGCGCAAGAATCTTTGGCGATATGAATGACCCAGAGAGTGAGATTGCTAAGCTGCTTGCGAAAGAGAAGGTGACCGTTCTAAAACCATCCTTAGGGACTGAGCCTGCGGTTTTCTATATTGGCGGTGACTTTGAAATCATGAGTGAGAATAAGAGCTACAGCAATAGGACGACTCAGTTGAAGGAAGAGTTTAATACCTTTAAACGTCAGCATCCTGGTGATGCGTTTGGCGACATCGTAGAGGGTGAATCAACGATGTATTGGGTGAAGAAAAACATGGTTGATTTCGTTGCCGAGATTCCGCATAAAGCGAGCGGTGTAGGCAAAATCATCAAAAAACTGATCTTCGGCTAGGGGGAATTTAAAATGGATGAGAGTGTAATCATTTCCAATGCTTTCCACCATGCGCCATGGGGAACGCCAATCACGATCTACTTCTGGCTAGTGGGTGCCAGTGCAGGATCTTTTGTCATCTCCAGCTTTGGTTGGGTATTTGGTATTAAACGTTATAAGCCGTTGGCATTAACCGCCTCGGTTATGGCAATCTTTCTGTTGATGATCGTACCAGTGTTGTTGATCTGGGATCTGGGACAGCCTTGGCGCTTTTTCTATCTAATGTTGCCGGGTTATTGGCACAGTACGGCACCGATGGCTTGGGGTTCGATATTGATCCTCAGTTACCCGGTATCGATGATGGTCTACTCCGTATTTGTCATCAAAGGCAACGTCACTTGGGCACGTATTACGGGTATTCTTGCGATCGTGCTGGCGCTTTCTACTCACTGGTATACCGGTGTGGTGATGGAGCTGAACCCTGGACGTTTTATCAACCATACGGCACTGGCGCCGCTGCTCTTCCTGACCGGTGCGTTCATATCTGGTATCGGTGGTCTGCTACTGGTGCTCTGGGTACAGAACTTCTTCCGGGCAGCAGAGAAGCGTATCAGCTGGACGCTGATGTCAGAGATGGCGCAGTACATGATGTACGGCATCGTTTTCGATATCTTCCTGCTCTGGCTTGAGTTTATGCAGACTCTCTATGGCAATGAAGGCGAATATATGGGGCATGATGTGGTTCTGATGAATCTGTTCAGCTTCCCCTATATCTGGCTCGAAGCGGTCATTGGTCTCTTCATTCCACTGCTGCTTCTGGTCTCTCCCATCAAACACAACAAAGTTGTGATTCTCGCTGCCTCAGCTATGGTCGCCTTCGGCGTCTACGGTATGCGGATCTGGTGGGTGATGGGCGGTCAGTTCATACAAACATTCTATTGATTAGGGGAGTACGAATAGTGTCAGATTATAATAGACGAGACTTCCTGAAGGTGGGTGCGACAGCCGGTGCTGTTGCAGCTTGTCCCTCAGTCGTGCAAGCGATGGAGCTTAAACTGGGTGGGGCTGATTTTCACCAGCTCAGGACGTTTCACGAACGTGAAAAAGCACCCTATCTCTGTACCCTCTGTCCCTATGTCTGCGGTGGCTTTAGCTATGCAGAGAAGGGCGAGGTGATGAAGGCAGAAGGTAACCCAGACCACATCGCAACACGGGGTAAATTTTGTGGCAAAGGCCAGGCATCACTCTTTAGTGCAAGTGATCCAGACCGTATCCTCTCACCACTGAAGCGGATCGGTGCTCGCGGTGAAGGTAAGTGGGCTGAGATCAGTTGGGAAGAGGCGATTGCCACCGTTGCTGAAAGTGTAAGCGGTGCGTTGAATAGCGATGTAAATAGCATCGTTTTCAATGAAGGGGCCTTTAGAGAGGGTGCTGGTGCACGTTTTATGGATACACTGGGGTCTTCCTCTTTGATCCGCAGCCGTACACCATCGATTGGCAATAACGCCAAACAGACGGCACTGAAAAATATGCTGGGTGCTGACTTTGCCTATCCAGATTTGGAACATACACGTTATGTGCTCAACTTTGGCTCCAATATTATGGAGACAGGTATGCCGCTGGCATCGCGCCTTACCGACGGCATGGTCAATAATCGCTTGAAGATTGTCACTTTTGATGTGCGTCTATCGCATACAGCAGGTAGAAGTGATGAGTGGATCCCGGTCTTTCCAGGTAGTGATGGCCTGATTGCCCTGGCGATGGCCAATGTGATTATGCAAGAGGGTATGGCAGATACGGCTTTTATTGATGCCTGGACCAATACCACCAGCGCCGATCTTGCTGAACAGCTAAAAGCCTATACGCCAGCGATGGCTGCTAAGGCGAGTGGTGTGGATGCGGCGGATATCAGACGGATTGCCATTGAGTTTGCCCGGTGGAAACCTGCGGTTGTTTTCAGTCAAAACGGCGTGAGTTCGCATGCCGGTGGTATTGACGCTGAGAGTGCTTGTACATTGCTTTCTGTCATCACTGGTAACATTGATAGCGAAGGCGGTCTCTGCCTGCCAAGAGCGTTTGATATTGCCATGCCACAGCCTGTGCCTGAAAAGGCGACGGATTCTGTGACACTCAATGTCACCTTCCCTTTTGATGTGAAGACCGGCGTGAAAAAGGTCTCTGTACTGTTCAACCATATGAGCAATCCAGCCTACTCATCACCTGCCACCAGTTTTTGGCGTGAGGTGTTGAAGGATAAAAAGCTGATTCCGCTGATCGTTGATTTCACACCCTTCATGAGTGAGACCTCAGAGTATGCAGATATCATCCTGCCAGATGTGGTGGGCATTGAGCGTCATGATGTAGCCAGTAGCCCAACGGCGTTGCTGCCATGGGCCAGCATGAGTATGCCGAAAGTGGCTGTTCGTGGGGCTGCAAAAGATGTTCGTGAGACCCTGAAGGCGATCATCGAAGCGGTTGATGCCGATGGTTCACGGGGCATGACACAGTATTGGGCCTTCGCCGATGCAGAGGATTGGGTCAAACAGAGTGTTGCTGCAACGCCTGAGTTGAAGGATGGCTACAAGAAGCTTAAAAAGAAAGGTCTCTGGCCGCTCTATGGCACCATCGACCTCAATAGTCGCAAGATTGTAAAAGATGGCGCAGTGGTCAAAGCACCTTACGGTACTTACCAGGCCGCTGGTTTTGCCACCGCGTCTGGTAAAATTGAGGTGCCTACACTCGCTTGGCAGCCCAATACACGCCTCGCAGCAATCAAGGATAGTGAGTTTGTCCTGAGCACCTATAAAGTGAGCTATCACAGCGGGTCTAAAACGACCAATCTGAAACTGCTCTCTGAAATGTGGCACTCCAATCCACTCTGGATTAACAAAGAGGTGGCAAAGAGACTGGGCATTGCAGATGGTGCGTTGGTACGAGTTACCAGTGAGGTGGGTCATTTGGTGACGAAAGCCTGGGTAACACATGGCATTCATCCGCAGGTGGTCGGTATCTCTACATCAGTGGGTCGCAGCTCATACGGCCGGGTGGCATTAGCTGACCCAACCGCTATTGCAACTTTTGCCAAAGAGGAGCAGCGAGATGCAGATCTTGAAGCCAATCTATGGTGGCGTGATCTGGGCACCAACCCGAATGACATCATCCCATTAGCGGTTGATCCAGTGAGTGGCATTCAAGCTTGGAACGATACTGTCGTGAGTATCGCACCGGCTAAAGAGGGTGACACTTATGGGGATGTTCGTGTCGATAACGTTAAACATCTCGCCATCTATAAAAAGTCGATTGGGTAGAGTTGTTATGCGAACAATTACAGAAACATGGGGGTTAGTCGCTTGAAAAACCTAAAATTATTGTCCGCTATTGGCATAGTTGTCTTGATTCTTTTATTTTCAGGTCTAAGCTGTACCAGTGATCGGTTTACTCGGATTAGTGCATGTACTATCTGTCATCAAATATTTGTTGAGGCTGAAGAGTACGCACCTTTGGGTGATGTTAGTTTGGATCTCGAAGACTATAAGCCAACGGAGAAGTTTGAGCCGGGTATGTTTGATGTCTCTGTCGGCTGTGCTGAGTGCCACGCCTACCCATACGAGGAGTATAAAGAGTCACCTCATTATGATAATGATCTTGATGTGCGCCCTGGTTGTGTCGGTTGTCATGAGCCACATAGTGTCAGGCAGTTCCTACACTGGAAATTCCTCTACAGAAACCGCGGTGTATTGGATGAATCACCCTTCCATGCCATCTCCAGAACGCTGCGTGATATTCCAGAGTGGGAGGAGGAGTTAAGACCTAAACTGGCTGCCCGTGTTCGTGACCAGATGGTTGCAGATAAGAGTGAAAAATGTCAGGTCTGTCACAAAACTGAAAGTGAGTGGTGGCAAGATATTGGTTCACACAAGACCATGAAAGAGAAGGGTAAAAGCTGTATCCATTGTCACTACAACCTAGTTCATGGCGAGGTTGCATGGCCTGAGATGGAAGAAGAGTAGTTGCTGTATTAAGCCGGTAGCAGAGATTTTACCGCTACTACCGGCTCATTTAGTGAAAATAAAATATTTGGAGTTGAGTATGAAATTGAAAAAATGTTTGCCAATCGCTGTAGCACTGTTAAGTGTTTGTCTATTTTCAACCACTGCAATGGCGGCTTCCGCCCAGGATCAAGTTCCTGCTGCTGCTAAGTCAGCAACCAATCCTGTCGATTCTGAAATCGATATGAAGCACACCAAGAAGAAGCTCTACAAACGCTGTAAGAATTGCCATGGTAAGAAGGGCAATGGCAAGACTGCAGCCGCTAAAGATATGGATGTTAAGCCACCTAACTGGACGGGGAGTGGCAGCAAATTAACCGATGGTGAGCTTTACTGGGTCATTATGCATGGCAGTAAGGATACAGAGATGGTCGGTTATGAAAACCATAAAAAGAAAAAGAAACGCTTGAGTTCAGATGAGGCGTGGACTTTGGTTCACTACATCCGTGCGTTTGCTAAATAAATAGGTTGAGTGAGGGGGGCGTTAGCTCCCCTTATTCGTTTTATACAATATAGAATCCAGTGGCCGTTTGAATCGGCTCTGATTTGCTCAGCTCCTTACTCAAATAGTTGGATAAATCAGTGGCGAGTTGGATCGTTGCATCAGCATAATAATTTCCGCAGAGGTTGAAGATATGGTTAAACGTAGAACCATTAGATTAATAACATTGGCGTTAGTATTTGCGTCACTGTTGGTTGCAGGCTTTGCATGCACCACAAAAAATTCCAAAACAGATGACGCAGCAATATCTACGGAAGTTGAATCAGCTGAGGGCTCTGTCGTTGTCAATGAAGTGGGTGATATTGCAATAGACGAGAGTACAGCTGAAGAGGTGGTGGTCGAAGAGATTGAGGAGCCGGCTGTTGAAGAGGTTGCTGTCGAAGAGGAGGTCATCGAAGAGGAGGCGGTTGCCGAAGAGGAAGTCGTTACTGAGGTGATTATCGCTGAAGCGGAGGTTGCCGAGGCAGAATCAGAAGAGGAGGCAGTCGTTGGTGAAGATGGCTTCGATACGGAGGGTAACGTGCAAGTTGTCTATGGCGATATTGTCATGACCCGTACCGAAGAGGCGATGCGAGAGGGTGAGGTGGAGGCTGTTGTCTTTCCTCATTGGTTCCACAGAATTCGTTTTCGCTGCAAAGTTTGTCACGAAGATACCTTTATGAGCGATAAAGGTGAGAACAAAATCGACATGGATATGATCAGCGCCGGTGAATCTTGTGGTATGTGCCACGATGGCAATGTGGCGTGGGATCCTCTTGAGTGTGAAGCGTGTCATTTCTACCCATGGGAGCAGCTTGATGATGAGCGTCAAGCGAAAGATGAGCTGGTTAACCTAGAGGCAAAGAGTGCTAAGAGCAGCCTGTTTGCAGGTCGAAGTGGAAAAATGGCTGGTAGAGGCGATGGCAAGAAAAAGTCGGGTACTGCCTTCAAATGGGGTGATAGCTGGCAGCCTCGTGCTTTTAGATCCGCTGGTCTTCCAAAAGATAAATATGGTCTGATTGACTGGATCAGATTGACAGAAGATGGTCTTGCGTTGCCACAAGGTTCGCTTGACCCAGAAGATCCACTCTATGAGTCGCCTGTTCACTATGTATTTGATGAAGAGGGTGAAGAGGATATCGAAGATATCGTCATACCTGTAAAGAGTGAGTCAATCTCAGCAGTGCTCTACCCACATACCACGCACACTTGGTGGTTGAAGTGTAAGAGCTGTCACCCCAAGCGTTTTGACCGGGGTGCTGGTGATACTGTGATGACCATGAAAGATATGGGCAAGGGTAAATATTGTGGTGAGTGTCACGGTAAAGTTGCCTTCCCACTTGAGGATTGTAGCCGCTGTCATGATAAGAAGCGCGTTGAGACTTGTAAGGCAAGTGAGAACTGCACTTATTAATGTTTTTACCTAAGTGATTAATAGATGACACGGGATGGTCAGTAATACTGGCCATCCCGTATGCGTTTATCACGATAGTGAGGGTATGAGGTTTACATGAATGTTAGGTTCTTCAAATGGGTGCATATTTGCTTCATAAGTCTGTTTCTGATGGTGAGTATTGGTGACCTTGCGGCAAAAGAGTCAGATGTTCTGCCAAAAGGGATGACCCCGAAAAAACTCCTGAAATCGGTGACTCGAAAGTACGCCTATATCAACAAACGTCTCATGTCTGAGAGTGTGTTAGAGAAAATCAAGGCAAGTGGCAATCAAAAGGCGATCTCAAATATCAGTGAAGCACAGCAGGTGAGAGATAGAATCGCCATCCAGATAAATAACAAAGAGTATAAAAACGCCTATTTTGAACTGAAGCGACTTAACAGTTTAATGAGTAAGGCATTAAAGCTGTCGCGCAGTGGTGAGCGTAAAATAAAGCAGCTAAAAAATGACATGGAGAGTGCGAAGATTGTTAATGACACCTATATTGCGCGAGCAAGGAAAAGAGATATTAGTGTCAACAGTGGCAGCGAGGCTTTCACCATCTATAAAGAAGCCATGAAGAGGAGAGTTGAAGCCTCAAAACAGAAAAAGGCTAAAAAATATAAGGCTGCAACTACCAGCTATAAAGAATCAACACGCCTTCTGAAAGAGTCGATTAAAAAAGCTAAAAAACCAGCGTAAGTAAGGGATTAACACGTTGCTACGGTCATTGTTGTTTATGCCGAGTTTAAATGAAGTGCATGGGGGGAGAGGTGATGAAAACGTTCAGGGTTTTAGGAACAACTCGGTTAATTATGCTTGCAATGGCGCTGTTGTGCTCGCTTTTGGCGCCGCCCCTAGTCACTGCTGCCGAATCAGAGTTTCGCCAGCAGTTTATTTATAACTACAAAACGTTAAGCTTCTCAGCGCAGGTTGATCTCATTAAAAAGAGCGAAACGATCATGCTCGATGAGATCATAAGTTTAGCCAATGATGCGATGGCGAAAGAGATTGGTTTTGGCCAGAGAATGTATATGTTAGACGCGGCAAGTGCCATGGTGAGTGGTTACACGTACTATATCGGCATCGATAGAAAACTGAAAAAAGTTAAGAAACGCGTCGATAAACTGATCGCTAGTGAGCTAAGAAAAGAGAAAGAGAAGAATGCCGAGCTGATGAAATGGAAAAAGGAGGAGCGTTTCATCGGTAATTTCATCATGAATGCGAACATGGCAAAGATGGAGAAAGAGGGGCTGGCCCCGGTCATCTACCCGCACTGGGTTCATCGTATATGGTTTGAGTGCAAAGTGTGCCACAGCGATATCTTTATCATGAAGAGGTGGCGCAATGAGATCTCCCAGGAAAAAATTGTTGCCGGTGAACAGTGTGGTGTTTGCCATAACGGCAAGATCGCCTTCTCTGCCGAAGAGAAGTGTGAGCGATGTCATATGGGCGGACTTGAAGAGGCAAAAAGGCTGCATGATGTTGATCATGTTGACCATGACAATATTGCCAAGGTGGCTAAAATGCTGGGTGCTGAGTGGAATGTTGACAAGCTTCCAGAGGGAAAAATGCCTGTTGACCGTTTTGGTTTTATCGACTGGTTAGAGTTGAAACGGCTAGATATTTTTAAACCTATTCACTCATTGGATAAAAATTATCAGCCTGAAGTTAGAGAGAACCTGATCTACTTTAAAGCCAAGAGCAAAGTAAAAGATGTGTTGTTTGATCATGAAGTTCACTCCAGCTGGATAGAATGCTCTTCATGTCATCCGGAGATTTTTTCCGAATCATTGAAGAACAATGTGAAGATGGTTGCCATGTCTAAAGGGAAGTTTTGTGGCCATTGTCATGGCAAGGTCTCGTTCACCTTTGCCGATTGCCTAAGATGCCATAGTCAGGAGAAGGATACGCGGCAAGAGGAGGTGTTGCTACATGTTGGCAAGAAGAGAGTAAAAAGGGTGAAGAGAAAATAGTGGCTGAGCGTGCCAAAACTCAAGTCAGCAAACAGAATTTACGTGTAGGAAATGCAGTGAAATGAATAAACGTGAAATAGCTATTTATGAGTCTCTGGCCAAATTGTCAATTAAACAGTTGGCATCAATAGCTCGACAACTTGAAGCCGATGCTGGGCGTTTTGCAAAGATTAGGTTTGTCTACCGTAATAGTAAGATTAAAAATTTATTAGAGAAGCTCTGGCTAAATAAAGGCGGTTCTGCAAATGAGGATGCCGGAAAAGAGATCATGGCTGATCTTGATCTGATTCAGAATGATGAGGTGATGTGGCCAGGCTTTACAGAAACTGAAATTGAGTATCTACGTATGATATTTCACGGCATGCATGACGTGCTTCCATCTGAAGATGAGCCGGAGGAGGTTACCGAAGTTACTCAGGGGAGCACCTCTGTCTCTGTCGCCATGCCAATATTTAATAAACAGTAGTTTGTGCTGAAAGCGTAAAACAGCCAGCCATGAATTATTCGGGCTAGGAGTCGGGCTGTAAAAAGAGTTGATCAGATGATCTTCTGATTTGTTACTGCAAATCCTTGGTTAGGAAAATAGTATGCGTGCAAATGGTGAAGAGTTGTTGAAGTTACTGCGTGTAGCGCTATTAGTTCTGCTAACAACGTTCTTGATCGTGGATCAAGCTATGGCAGAGTATGGTGATATTGTTCTGAACTCTAAAGCTGAGGCGATGCGTGAGGCTGAGGTGGATGATGTTTTATTTCCCCACTGGTTTCATCGGATTCGTTATCGTTGCAGCGTCTGCCATGAAAAAATATTTACTTTAAAGGCAGGAAGCAATGACATCACAATGGCGGGTATCTCCATTGAGCGTAAGATGTGTGGCGCATGCCATGATGGTAATATCGCATGGGAAGCGCTTGAGTGTGACCGCTGCCATTCACTAGAACCTGGTTGGAGTGCTGGCCCTATCCAACATTCGGTGAATAGATATGATCCTGAAAAACCCCTGATTGATACCCGTCAGAAACGCTATACAAAACTTCATGAGATCGCCTCAGGTTGGCACCCCCTCGCATTGACAGGCAGTGGCCTCCCTTTAGATAAGTATGGTCTTGTTAATTGGGCTGATGCGGTACGTGAGGGGATTGTTGACCCTATTTGGAATTTAGATCCAGAGGCCGATGCTAAAGCAATAAAATCACGTGACAGTGTGATTGTATTTGAAGCAAAGGGGGATTTTATGCCCGATGTGGTCTTTCCCCATGATATTCACAGTTTTTGGTTGCAGTGTGATATTTGCCACGCCACAAAAGATGGTGCGATATTTAAAGAGGGGGTCGGTGAAAACAATATCACCATGCTTGAAATTGCCCAAGGTAAATGGTGTGCCCGCTGTCATGGCAAGGTTGCATTTCCAATAAGTGATTGCAGTCGTTGCCACAATCAGCCCAAGGATGAACCGCTGAAAAAGGGGATGATCCGACGACACTACTTGCCACAAAAAGAGAAGAAGAGTCAGCAGAATGAATTATTTGATTTTTAAGCCGCTTTAAGTCGGCGTGCTTGCTCATTCCACATGAGTTTTTTATCTATTCTGTTATGCTGCGGTAGGTGAATATTTATTTAAATTACAAGGTGGATCCCATAATGATGAGAGCGTTGGTGGCAATGGTATTTGGTATGTTAGTTTGCTCTGCTGCTGGTGCGGAAGACCAGGTGCCGGATGATATCAAAATGGATGGGAAAATTAAGAGTATGCAAAAGGCGGGTGTAGGGCCCGTCTCATACCCGCATAAACTGCATTCAGCTTGGTATGAGTGCAGTGAGTGCCACCCAAAGGTTTTTGCTGAGAAGATTGGGGCCAACGATATCAATATGAATAAAATAATATCCGATGAGTTTTGTGGCTCATCAGGCTGTCATAACAGTGCTTACGCGTTTCCTCTCTATTTATGTGAAAATTGCCATGAGATCACCGAAAGTCCTAAGAAAAAATAGGTATCAAACTATTTGAATTTCTATGGTACTTTGCGCTCAAGCATTTTTACCGCTCTATTCATCTCTATGAGTAGGCTTTTGCTCCAGTTTGAAATGTGAATAATACTCTGCGCTGTTATTTTATTATTGAGGAGTGACTTATAACCCGCCCACGATTTATCAACTCTCCTCAGTTGAGCTTGGGATGTTGAGTCACTAACTTTCTGGATGGTGATTTTCTCATTATCATCTTTTGTAATTTCACCACCATTAATTAACGCTCTTAAGGTCTCTTCAAACATCCATATTGAACGGAATAGACTGTTTCTATTCTCACCTGATAGATGGATTAAAAGTGCCTCTTTAGCCATTTTTTGAATGAGCATGCGTTGTCTTCCCGCATAGTTAATAATCGTACTGTTGGTCTCTCCTGACGCTATAATGGCTGTTTTTTCAATGAGATGAACGGTGCTGTTCATTTCGTTTAATAGTGGAAGCGCCTGTGAAGCAACGGCGATATAACCTTTTGTATCGGAGGTTGTGAGTATGTGGTCAATGTCGGGTTTTAGTTGTTGCCACATACCTATGACAATCTCTAATTTGGCTTTAATAGCACTATTTTTTACTGGCCGTAAATTTAACTCTTCATTGCCATCTCTCAAGCCGATCAGTGTCTGTTCAAATAGTTCTGTGCTCTCTAATAGCTCGCTATAAATATCTGCCGTATTGAGCCCTTTGTTCTCTGATGATGCGGCGATTAATAGTATCTCTTTGCTTATCTGTTGGGTCAGCATTCGCTGTTTCCCAGCCAGATTTACGATGGTGTGCCAATCTTGCACAGAGTAACTATCATCGCTATGAACGGCGCCGCTTTGACCCACTAAAAGCAATAGAAGGAGTGTGTAGAGTGTAGGTATATTTAATCGCATACTCAAAAGAAAATCTCCGGGAGTCTCTGATCAAGTCATGACTGTTTTAGACTGACTGAAACTGTGACAGATATTAATAGAATATAAATTTATGAGGTTGTCTAAGTTGAGCCTAAAAATATGATCAAGTAAAGCAAAATTGTCTTTAATTAAAATTGAGGTAAACCACCGGCTTTGCCGGTGAGACTTGAAAAGGCTCTGCCGTTCCGGCGTGCATGTGGCCTCATGGTAGCGGCCAACAAGAATAAACCACAGAGAACACAGAGGGCACAGAGAAAAGTATTTTGGATTCTCTGTGCCCTCTGTGTTCTCTGTGGTTATATCTGTTTTCCACCAGTTAGGAGGCTATTTCCCCTAAGTATGAGCACGTAACCAATAGCCCCTTTTAGGGGCTTTCTTCAAGCCTCCCGCTATGCGGGCGGTTAGTGACTATTTTTCTATTGATAGGACATTGTTGCTTGTTTAGGGGGGTTAATTAAATTGAGTCTGTTTAAGTGGTGTTATAAGGTTCGCTACAAAAGGGCTGAGGTTTATAGCGGCCATCTTAGCGGTAAATTTAAGACTGGGTAGCGCGTAAGAAGGCAAAGAGATATTCGAGAATTAAGTTCCTAATTTAGGTTGTGGTAGAACACAGAGAATTAATTATATTGGGTTCTCTCTCCTCTGTGCCCTCTGTGGTTATATCTGTTTTTAGTCCGTTAGAGGTAAGCACCGTCTTCTCGCTAAAAGCTCCTTTTAGGTGCTCTCCTCAAACCTCTCTTTATGTGGCTCTGAAGCTGTTTATTTACAGCAACTCAGGCAATTCGTTGATGGAGTCGATCACAATGTCGGGGTTGGTGTCTCGAATATCCTGGCCGTGGTTGTAACCATAAGTGACTGCCACCGCTTTAAAACCTGCCGCTCGGGCTGCTTTGATATCGTTGATGGAGTCACCAATCATGATGCTATCCTCAGGCCGTACTGAAAACTTCTCTGCGGCGTATAGCAGTGGCAGAGGGTGTGGCTTTTTCTCCGCCAGCGTGTCACCAGAGATGATGATTTCGAAGTCATCAAAGAGTCCCATCTTTTTCAGCAGTGGCTCTGTAAATGCGCCCGCTTTGTTGGTGATGCAGCCGAGTAGGTAACCCGCCTCTTTTAGTCTATCCAGCCCCTCGCGAACACCGGGATAGATCGTGGAGTGACGGGCGGTGTTCTCCGCGTAGATCGCCATGAAGAGGGGGAAGGCGCGTTCAAACAGCGCCTTGTCGGGTTGGCCATCCATCTCCCCCGTGAGTGCGCGGCTGACGAGGCTCTGTACGCCGTTTCCCACCCAGTTACGCACATTGGCTTCACCCGCAGGTGGGCGGCCAAGTTGGTGCAACATCTTATCAATGCTGAAGGTGAGATCCAGCACGCTATCTATAAGCGTGCCGTCAAGATCGATCAGAATGAGGCGAATGCTTTTCACTTAAGTGCATCGCGGAACTGCTGGATGATGGTGTCGTAGCGGTGTGGATCGCTCTCATTGGCGTGGCCAAAGAGACCAGAACCGGCAACGAAGGTGTCGGCACCCGCATCGCGGATTTCAGCGATATTATCAACCTTGACCCCACCGTCGATCTCCAGGCGGATATCAAAACCTGAGTCGTCGATCCGTTGGCGTGCTTGGCGCAGCTTATCGAGTGCAGCGGGGATGAAACTCTGCCCACCAAAACCGGGATTAACCGACATGATCAGAATCATATCGATCTTATCCATCACATAGTCGAGGTGAGAGAGTGGGGTGGCGGGGTTGAAGACCAGCCCCGCTTTGCACCCTTCACTATGAATCACCTGTAGGGTGCGGTCGATGTGGGCTGAAGCTTCAGGGTGGAAGGTGATAATGCTGGCACCCGCTTGGGCAAAATCCCCAACAATCCGATCGACAGGGCTAACCATGAGATGCACATCAATCGGAGCGGTAATGCCATGTTTGGTCAGCGCTTCGCAAACCAATGGGCCAACAGTGAGATTGGGAACATAGTGGTTATCCATCACATCGAAATGGACGATATCTGCACCCGCCGCGAGAATGTTATCTACCTCCTCGCCCAGCTTGGCAAAATTTGCCGAAAGTATTGAAGGGGCTAGCCGCTCATTAGCCATGTTGTTCTCCGCAGTAATCACTTATTTGAATGCGCGCACTCTACTCGAAATGGTGTTTTTTTTCAGCCTGTCGATTTGTGGCGGTATTGGCATCGCTTCAGCTGGCGGCTCGCTGTGAACCGATTTGAGGCTTGGTTTGGCATTTGATGCACAGAGCGCTGATCAGGCAGTGCGACATTTTGCCACATTCCCAGTGATGGGCTGGGTGATTAGGATTGTTGCCCATCAGGGGTAGTCCCGAATTGCTAATAAGTATAGAGGAGTTGTACATGAACCTAAAAAAATCGGCTTGGTTGAAACTGGCTGTGATCCCATTGGTTGGGGTGCTCGCGGCATGTGGCGGTGGTGGTAGCTCCTCCTCTAGTGATACATCAGACACCACAACGGTGACGGGTTCAGTCGTCGCCGCACCGGTTCATGGCGCGAGCGTGGTCTTTAAAGATGCTGGCGGCAATACCATCGCCGGGCCAGTCTTAACGCAAGCGGATGGTTCATATAGCGTACCGATTCCCAATGCATATCTCGCCGCAGAGCTGATCTTTGAATCAACCGGCGGTACGTTTGATGATGAAGCAACAGGTTTTAATAGAAATGCCGGTCTCTTAGCTGCTCATATTGCAGCGGGTTCGCTGTCGGGCGGTTCAGAGGTGCATATGACCCCTGCGACAACCATTGTGCGTCACATGGTTGAGACGCATGGCATCACACTTGATACTGCACGTACCGCATTTGAAGCAGCCTTTGGTTTTCCCGCAGATTTTGGTGATGCGCCGGTAGATGCGACCGATCCAGCTATCGATGCGACGGATGCAGAGTTGCTGGCAGGTGTGCGAGCAGCAACCTTTAGTCAGTTGACGATGGATCTGGGGCTGACCGTAGAGGAGCAGTTTGACCTGCTGGTTGCACTGGCTGAAGATCTCGCCGATGGCACACTAGATGGTGAAGGTGCAGGTGGAGCAGTGATGGTTGGTGCGACTCCGCTCACCGCCAATATCCAGAGCCAGTTCACCCTGGCACTCCAGAACTTCCTAGATGGCAATGACCGGACGGGTCTCTTGCCCACTCAGATCGGCTCACTCCCTTTTGCCAAAAATGCACACAGCGCCTCTTACCGCTTTGAGTATGTGGCAGGCATGATGGCGGCGATGGAGGGTAAAACCCAGTTCAAAGTTATTGTGACTGATGCAGCCACTGGTTTGGCTGCTGATGGGCTGGCGCTATCTTTAGCGGCAAAAATGCACATGGAGAGCATGACGCACATGACACCTGTTGATGGTTGCAGCGAATCAAGCACCGCAGGCACCTATAACTGCACACTCTACTATCTGATGCCCTCTGTGATGGGGGATGTATCAATGGGCTATTGGGAGCTGATGGTGACGGCCGATGCTACAGAGACCGTTAAGTTCTTCCCACCCGTAGTCATGGGCATGAACGGTAATGGTAAACATCAGTTGAAGGGACAGCTTGATCTCATCCCTGGGATGATGGCGGGGATGACTGAGCAGCGTACCTACTACCTGTTCAAAGATAGCATTGCCGGTACGACAGGTAACCACAACGTGCGTCTGTTTGCTGCGGTCAAAGAGAGCATGATGATGCTTCCTAAGCTCTTTCTAAACGAGACCTACAGTGCTGGAACCACCTATGTGTTGACTGCCAACCCTATCGCTGTTGAGTTCTCTACAGATGGCACTAACTGGTCACCGATGACCGATGAGAGTGATGGTTACTGGAACATTACCGGCGTAACCGGCCTGACGGATGGCGTGGAAAACACCTTCCAAGTCCGTCTGACTGTCAATAGTGAGCAGAAGACGACTGATGGATTGGCCCCCGCCCTAGATGGCACGAATGATTATGCCATCTTCACCACAACGTTGTAATTCTCATATAACTCCAAGGTCAAAATGAATAAAAAGACCCTTAATGCAGCCCTCTTCGTGGGGGCTGTTTTTGCTTTACCGCAGACACTCTATGCCGCCTCCTGCTGTGGGGGCGGCGCCTCTTCATCACTGATCCTGCCCAAATTCTCCAAAGCGATGGTGGATATATCAATGGCTTATGAGCGCTACGATGGCTATTGGAATAAGGAGGGGGACTATGTTGAAGATCCACCCGATTCCGAGTTGAGCCAATGGCGACTCAACATTGGCTATGCCCATCGTCTGGCCGATCGTTGGCAGATGAGTGTGGTTCTGCCCTATGTCTGGAATGATAGTGACTACAGCGGCATCTCTTCACAGACTGATGGTATCGGCGACGCCTCCATCAACCTCTGGTATGAGGCCTTTGATGCCATCAAATGTGTCTGGAAGGTGAGAAAACCGGCGGATTTGATTCCGGCGGTCTATTTTGGTGCCTCACTCACCGTGCCTACCGGCATATCACCCTACGATGATGTGGAGAATAGTTTTGATGTGACGGGACGCGGCTTCTATCGCCTGGATGCCAACCTATTGCTGGATAAGACCATCTACCCCTGGAACAGCACCCTAGCGCTCTCCTACGGAAAGTATATGGAGCGGCCTGTTAACCAAGCGTATGGCAAGTATGTGGAACCCTACGATAAAAAGTTGGGTGACCGTAAACTGATCAGTCTCTCGGGTGGTTATAGCCAGTTCCTTGAGAATATGGACAGCCTCACCTACACGCTCGCCTATGCCTATCTGCAAGAGGATGAAGGGGAGATCAATGGTCACACAGATACCACCACTGGAATGGAGAAACGCTCTCTCACTGGTACCCTGGCATACAGCACCCTGGATCGTAATTGGATTGTGAAAATGTCATACAACCACGCCATTCAACAGGATGGTTATGGTGAGAATTTTCCCGTTACCGATACCATTACAGTGGGGGTGAGTCATGTCTTCCGTTAAATATATAGTGCTTCTATTGGTGCTGGGATTAACCGGCTGCCAAGATAACCTCAGCCCATCGAGTTCGGATGAACGCCCCGCCGTTGTGACGGGCATTATCGGTAATCAAGTGGGGCAAATTGCACCAGACTTTACCCTAGAGTCCAGCCTCAACACCTTCCATACACTCTCATCGGAGCTTGCCACCCATGATGGTGTGGTGCTCTATTTCACCATGTGGTGTCCCATCTGTGACAACCACATGAGTCATATGCGCGCCTATATTGCCAGCTACCCTAATGTGCAGTTTCTTCTGGTTGATTATGTTAATGGCTCAGTGACCGATGCGCGCACCTCTCAAGTGAGTAGCGGTTACCGTGATCTCTCCGTGTTGGTTGATCTTAACAGGACGGTAGAGAATCTCTACGAGGGCAGCATGGGCACCACTATTGTGGTGGATCGCCTGGGTATTGTGCAGATGAACCAGTACTACAGTGATGGTAGAAAATTGGGTCAAGTATTGAGTAGATTGCTATGAGAGTGATACTGCTTATTACCATGCTGACACTCAGTAGTGGTGTCATTGCGGATGATGGTTTTGCCAAGAAGCTCTTTGAGGCGCGTTGCACCAGTTGCCATCAACTTCCTGAACCCTCCATGTTGAATGCAAGACAGTGGAAACTGGTATTACAGACTATGCAGACACGAATGCAACATAAGGAGATGACTCCGCTGAACGAGGATGAGATTGAACTGATACATGGCTATCTTGTCTCTCAGTCTCAGTAGATAACCATTACTTGTCCTCCCTGATCTCACTTGGTTAAGGGGTCGCTGATGGGGCAGGGGTGTTCTTTTGATGATTGGTTTGTAGCAGCGGGAGCGGAGGAGAGAGATAACTCCGCTCCCGTTTTTTTTCTACAAAGCCGGGTGGGTACGCTGTTATGCCCATGCGGGATTTCTGGGAATGTGGTTAATTCAAATGGAAAGCTCAGCATGTCTATGTAAAGAGTCTGTAGGAGCGGCGCCCTCGCCGCGATTGGGCTTGGCAGCGGGATTCATCGCGGCGAGGCGCCGCTCCTACAGTGAATCATCTGAATGACTGAGCTTTGTACCTCTTGAGTAACAACATCGTAAGTGATTGATTTTGTTACTCTCTGATTTGTGGCCGTGTAGCGGCCTGAGTCGCTAATCACTATTCAAATTGAGGTAAACCACCGGCTTTGCCGGTGAGGCTTGAAAAGGCTCTGCCGTTCCGGCGTGCATGTGGCCCCATGGTAACGGCCAACAAGAATAAACCACAGAGAACACAGAGGGCACAGAGGGCACAGAGGGCACAGAGAAAAGAAAAGTATTTTGGATTCTCTGTGTTCTCTGTGGTTATATCTGTTTTCAACCGGTTAGGAGGCTATTTTGCCTAAGCATGAGCACGTAACCAATAGCCCCTTTTAGGGGCTTTCCTCAAGCCTCCCGCTATGCGGGTGGTTAGTGACTGTGGGCACAAACAGCGTGCCCACCCTACTCAGCTGTTAGTTGCTTTGCAGTGTGATCACTCGATCCACGCCGAGCTGATCAAGCGCATCGGTATCCAGCAGTAGACGGTTACCGGCACCATCGACCATTTCAACACGGCTGATGTTCCAAATGCCTCGCTCGGTGAGCGCGTTCAATGCCGTTGTCTGCATCTGGATATCAACACTATTGGGAGTGCTCGCTTCAAAAGCACCGAAGGCGTTGAGCATCTGTCCAGATGGGCCGGTCACTTCGATACGAATAGAGGCGATACCGGCACCCGCATCACTGGCCGTCACCGCAAATGCGATCTCTGCGAAGCCGCTGCTTGGGTCAATGATGGGGTTGAGTACCAACAACCCGTCCAGGCTGGGTGGTGTGGCATCGCTCTGACTATTGGTGACAGAGAGCTGGTTTGGTAGGCCACGTGAGAGCAGCTCATCCGCCAGCTGGACACTGTTACCTGCAGCATCAATCAGCAATAGAGAGCTGATCTGCCAGACACCGGCTTCGGCGAAGTCACCCATGGGGTCGCTGGTCAAACGCACGCGTGCATCATTGAGTGCGGTGTCGAATCGGTGGCTCAACGCCAGCGTCTGTCCGCTTGGACTCTGTAGGTCGAGCTGGATGATGGCCATTCCGGCCACCGTATCACTGACATCAAGCTCAATCTCAACGGTTGAGATACCTTGGTCAATATCCAGTGCATCGGTCAGTATGTTCACTCCGCTGAGTGTGGGTGGAGTGCCGTCACTATTCGGGTTGCTGACCATAATGGTGGTGGGGTAGCCCTGCTGTTGCAACTGTTGATCATCAAGACGCAGTACATTGCCCGCTTCATCATAGATAGTCAGGCTGACCACTTCCCATGTGCCGGTCTCGGAGTAGTCACTGAGACCTGCTGAACGCAGCTGCACACCCCGTATCAGTGGTTTGTCATCAAAGCCAGCGGCGAAGGTGGTGTAGACACCGGAAGGGGTGAGCAGTCCAACGCGAACCCGTTTTAGACCCGCTGCATTGTCGGCCAGAGAGAGTGCCAGGAAGATGGCGGGTTTGTCCTGCCCAATGATGATCGCTGGGGTCAACAGATGATAACCAAGTAGCCGTGGCCGAATGGCATCATCACCTACCTCAAAACAGTCGGGCAGTTTTCTGTCGTTTGAGTCGGTGGGTCGAGAGTTGCTGTCATTGGGATCTGAACCAAGCCACACCTCAATGTGGTCGGCAAAACCATCGCTGTCATCATCGTCATCGAAGCGAATGCCGAGTGCCACGGGATCCAGCTCAACGGGGGTGGAGTTGGCATCATTGTGCAGGGTGGCAAAGGCGTATTCGATGACGTCGATGTAACCATCGTTATCAAGATCAGGGGCCGGTTCACCACGCTCGCAGGCTTGGCTAGGATCCTCAATATTGATGTTGACCGCTACCGCAGCTGATTGGAACTGCTCATCATCAACACGGAACCAGAAGCTGTCGCTGTTTAGTGCATCACTATTTGGAGTGTAGGTGAACTCGCCAGTGGCAGTATCAACGTCCAAACTGCCCTTGGTGGGGGCTTGGGTGATGACATAGGTGAGTGGGTCATCCTCGGGGTCGTTGCCAATGAGTTGCCCTGTTAGAGGAACACCGGCATAGGCGCGTAGTGTTGCGCCCTCAGCGGTGGGTGGGCTACTGGCTGGTTTGTCACCTGCCACGACGGTGACAATATTGTTGAATCCCTCTGCGGCGATATCGAGTGCCACCACTTGGTAGATACCTTCGACATGACGTTTTGCAGTCAAATTGAAGAGGCGCCATGTGCCGACCTCAAGGGGTAGAGCAAGGTTGCCATCGACCGGCAGTGAGAAGACCACCTTATCGGAGGAGGGGTCGATGTCGTTGACGATAAAGACGAGTGGCTGGTCACTGGGGCTAGAAAGTGTTATCCGCATTTCGCTGAAGAGTGAGATGGCTTCGGTGAGCACCACCTCAGCGCTGACTGTTGCAGTGGCATCTTCGGCATAGAGTTTAGGGGTGAGTACGGTAAACTCACGCAGAACGGGAGGCGGTATCACCTTGATATGAATCTCACCCGATGCCTGTTCACCGCTAGGATCCTCAACGCGGTAGAGCACCACTTCATCGCCCACCTGATCGGCCGTTGAGGTGAACTGGAAGCCACCAGCGCCCGTTTCAGGTGTCAGAGTGAATGTGCCCTGGCTGGGGCCGGAGAGGATGCTATAGGTCAATGTGTCACCATCGGGATCACTGGCTGGTAGGTGGTCGAGGTGTTGACTGTTTTGCTCAATTGTCAGACTCAAATTTTCTGCAATCGGTGCGTTATTGACGGCGCTGATCTCAATCACCACGGTGGCGCTATTGGAGACGCCAATGCCAACATCCACCTGGAATTCAAAGTGGTCGGTGCCGTGTGCAAAACTATTTGGCGTGTAGGTGAAAGCACCTGTGGTGGGGTTGTCGATGATGACGCGGCCCAGGCTGGCTGGCTGCGTGATGGTGTAGAAGAGTTCATCGCCATCTTCATCTTGCGCGATCATCTCTCCCGATACGGGTTGCTCCTCGACGGTGGTGAAACTGCTGCCCAATGCGATAGGCAGATGGTTGACGGGTGCGCAGATGCAGTTGCCTGTGTTGACTATTTCGACTTGTACCACAATCTCTGCACTGGCGAGTGCGGCGGCATTGAAAACTACGCGATTGCCAGCGGCATCTTCAAGCGTGGCCTCATCGACCTGCCAGATGCCCGTTTCAACTTCACCTCCAATCTCACTGGTGGCGAGGTGTGCCTGCCAGATATTGGGTGCGTCAAGGCTGCGTGCCTCGGCGCTCACATGTTGGCCAGAGGGGCCTTTGAGCGTTAGCCCAACCCTTGAGACACCTGATGCTGCATCACTTGTATTCATTACGAAACGGGCGGTTTGTGGCCCACCAACCAGATCAATCAGCGATGTGGTGGTGTATAGCGCGAGCAGTTCTGGGGCCGTCAGGTCGGGTGTTGGTCCGGTGAAGGTGATCTCCGTTGCGATACCACGTGCAAGCAGGGCACTTTCGGAGAGTTGCAGGGTGTTGCCTGCGGCATCCTGTAGCATTAGATCCATCAGTGTCCAGGTACCTTGCTCAGTATAGCTGGGCACTGTTTGGCTCTGGAGTTCACCGGTAAAGTCCGTGTTGGCGGGTGATATGGGGAGCTGTCCATAGATGAACTGCCCTGAGGGGCCACGCAGGGCAAAGGTGGCGAGTGCAACACCTGAAAGATTGTCGGTGCTATGTAGGGCCAGCCGCACCTTGGGATCGACACTCTCTAGATCAACCGCGGGTGTGCTGATATCGAGTGAGACCAAAACGGGAGGCAGATCATCTGCATTGGCGTTGATTAGCTCAAACTGGGTGGCATAACCGGCATTTGTCAGCGCACTGGTGCTGAGGGTCAATTCATTACCCCAGGCATCGGTGAGCGTGAGCTGTTTCAGTGTCCATATTCCCGCCTCATCATATTTACCCACCTCAAGCAGTAGCACGGGATCGGCGACATGCAGCGGGTTATCACTAAATTGATGGTTCTGGGTGTAGGTCAGACCCGAGGGGCTGCTCATCTCAATTTGCAGGGTGGCGATGCCAGCGGCATTGTCGAGACCGGTCCAGGCACCACTGACTTGTAGACCTGTGTCACCCACGGTGAGGGGGGCGGTGGGCAGGGCTAGTGCCATTAGCGCGGGCGCTCTATCATCATAGAGAGCAGTGAGGCAGTCGGGCAGCTCGGCGGTGAGTGAGTCGCCTGGGCGTGAGTTGGCATCGGTGTAGTCGGTGCCCATCCACAGCTCGGCATAGTCTAAGTAGCCATCACCGTCATCATCGTTACTAAAGTTGACACCGAGTGCTACGGGGTCTAACCCAACAGGGGTCTCTGCGGCTAAATCTGGATTGGTGGAGAAGGCGGTCTCAATGAAGCCGGCAAAGCCATCATCATCTCGATCCTGCTTACCAATGCCGGGGCCTCGGCAGAGGTCATTGGCTGAACTGATCTCAATGGTGACTTGAGCGGTAGCAGACCAGAGTAGGCCATCGGTTACACGGTAGCTAAATTGGTCTTGTCCGGTACTCCCTGAGAGTGCGCGGTAGCTAAAACCTTCAGCCCCTTGGTCGATTAGGGTTAGCTCGCCCCACTCAGGTGTCATGATGATCTCAACGGTGAGTGCATTACCATCGGGGTCGCTGCTGGGGAAGGCGCCGGTATAGGTGACCGTCTCATAGGCACTGAAGCTTAGATTTGCAGCGACTGGCGCGCGGTTGGCGATGAGAACATCAATGGTCAGTGTGACAGGCGTGGCACTTGCCGTGCTATCGGTGACATCGACAGTCACCTGATCGGTGCCCACGGAGCCACTGGGTTGATAGGCGAAGGCACCGGTGTTGGCATTGGTAAAGGTGAGGGTGCCGAGGCTGCCATTGGTCACTACACGGAATGTTAAGAGATCATTGTCAGCATCTGTGGCGGTAAATTGCCCCTGCAATGTCTGATCGGCAGGGATGCTCTTATCTGACAGCGCCTCGAGTAGTGGCAGGTCATTGACGTTGCTGATATCCAGTGTCACCTCGGCAGGTGTTGAGTCTCGGCTGCCATCATTGACGACAAAACTAAATTGATCGCTGCCGAAGGTGTCGGCTTCAGGCACGTAGCGGAAGGTGCCTGCCTGTGCATCTATTAGGGTTACGACGCCATTTGTTGACTGGGTGGTGATGCGGAAGGTTAGATCGGCCCCCTCAGGGTCACTGCCTTGTAGGGTGCCCGTTAGATTCTCTTCCTCTTGGCCTGCCAGCGGCCCTTGTGATTCGGCGAGTGGTGGCAGGTTTGGATTGGCTTCGATGATGATGGTGACCTGAGCGGGTATGGCACTGGTGCTATTGTCGCTTGCGGTGAAGGTGAAGAGGTCATCACCCACGGCACTGCTGTCGGGTTGGTAACTAAACTGACCCGTGCTGGCATTCAGTTCAACCGAGCCACGGCTGGGGTACGTGATGATGCTGTAGGTGAGGGTGTCATTATCGCTATCAGTGGCGACCAGTGTGCCATTGATGGTGACACCTTGTGCCGTTGTGAGTGGTCCTTGGCTATTGGCGACAGGGGCGTTATTGACCACGACAGGGGTTGGGTTCGCTTCGATGGTGATCGAAACTGTTGCGTGGTTAGAGGCCTCTTGACCATCAAATGCGTAAAAAGTGAAGCTATCGCTACCGGTCTCACCTTGGTTGGGTGTGTAGAGGAAGCTGCCGTTTGTTGGGTTGGTGATCACTACGCTGCCCCGTGTTGGCTGGGTAGCCAGAAGGAACTCGAGTGCATCGCCATCGGCATCGCTGGCGTTGAGCTGGCCGGTAAGTGCCGTATCTTCAGTGGTGGTTAGATTGACCAAGTCCAATGCGATGGGCGCTTGATTCCCCGCATCAGGTGTTGAGATGGTGAGCTTGATGGTGGCCAGTTTTGAGTCGACCAAGCCGTCATTAGCGACCACGGTGAATTGATCAACCCCAACGACGCTGCCCGCCTGATATCGAAAATTACCATTGCTGGCATTGGTGAGTGTGACGCTGCCCAGAGTGGGTGGGTCAATGATGCGAAATGTGAGGGTTTGGCCATCAATATCGCTGCCGACTATCTGCTCATTTAGCGTTGCACTTGGCTCCAGGAGATAGGTGGCATCAAGGACAACAGGCAGACCATTGCGCCAGCCGATGGTGATGATGACAGTGGCGACTCTGGAGTGACCATAGCCATCAAATACCCGATAGGTGAACCGATCAGTGTAGGTTTCGCCAGGGTCGAATCCTGGTGGTGCCCCGGTGCCGATCTCGATCTCCACACAGGCGGTGCTGATGACGTGGCTACTGCCCATCTGGCCTTCGACACAAATGAGGTGTATGCCAACTTCGGTGCTAGAGAATTGGGCAGTGTCACTATTACTGCTGACACCTATCCAGGTGAGCGCGGTCAGCTTGGTTGAGTTGGCAGAGGGTGCTGCGGTGAGTGTGACCACCTCACCCGGGGCTGCAAAGGTGCGGTCAGCACAGAGGCGCAGTACAGGAACCTGCTGGTCACTGCTGACCTCCAGCATGCTATTTGAGTAGAGGCAGCCCGCTTCGCCGCCTGCCAGGTAGTCAAATTGGCCGGTGATAGGGTCAAGATTGAGACTGCCCAGTGTTGGTTTGCTGATAAGTTGGTATTCGAGTGCATCACCATCAGGGTCGTTGGTGAGAAGCTGCTCATGCAGAATGGTGCCAATGGTCGCCTCAAATTGATGATCTGTTGCACTCGGTAGTTGGTTAACCACCGTCACTTTGATTCGCTGTTGTGACTGTTCACCCCCAGCGGTCACCGTCAATATCACCTCATGCTCACCCAGCTCACTGGCGATGAATTTAGCGATGGCCTGATCGGCATTGGTCAGAAGGGTGGTGTTGCTCTGCCAGAGATAGCTGAGAGTCAAACCATCGGGGCTACTGCTGGCACTGCCATCAAGAGTGAGTGTTTGGTTGCGAAAAGCGGTACGGTCACCCCCCGCATTAGCGACAGGAACGCCCACTTTGTCGGCATGAATCAAGAGTGACGCACTGTCTTGGTTGCCGTGGTAAGTGGCGGTTAGGCGAATAAGGTAATCACCAGGAAGATCGGTTTGGAAGCGGGCATTGGCCAGATTGCTGCCGGTGATTGATGGGTTGCTACCGACTGGGCGCTCGATGATGCTCCAGGCAACCGACTCCACAGCAGAGCCATCAGAGGTGATGCTCTCAGAGGTGAGCTGCACGCCAGCCCCATCGACAAGCAGGTAGACCTGTTGATCCGCCCGCGGAATGGCAATCGGTTTGACCTCAAATACATGGATGGTTATCTGGTCAGTTTCACTCTCATTAATGGTCAGTGTTAGCTGGTGTTCACCCGGGGTTAACGGTGCTGTCCAAGTGGATATTGAGATGCTGGGTGTAGCAAAAGTGCCGGTGCCACTCCAGGCAAAAGTATCTGCACTGATGCTGCTACTGCCATCCAGGTTAATGGTGTTCCCCACCTCTACTTGGTCGGTATCACTTTTTATAATGGCGATGGTGGGTTTGCGTACTTTAATCTGTATACAGTCGGTACTGCTTTCGTCGCCACCGATGTACTCGCCGGTGGTACAGACCAGATAGGAACCCGTTTCGGTGCGGGTGAATTGGGCGGTGGCTTTATCACTATCCACACCGAGCCAGTCGTAGCCAAAGAAGCGGTCTGCATTGAGGCTCGCAGCGGTATCCAGCACCACTTGTGTGCCTGTTTTTACCGAGTAACGGCTGGCCTGAAGCACCAAGAGTGGTTCAGCCGCTTCAGCACCTTCAACTAAATTCAGTAGTCTCAGTGTGCGCTGAGTCAGCTGTTTAAACTGGGTAGGGTCAGCGACGGCCTGTAGCAAACTTTTGCGAACCAATAGACGGCCCTGCTCATCACCCTCATTGCGCATGGCGGCTATGGCAAGCTCGGCCAGCACTTCTGAGTCGGTGTCGCTTAGCTGGCGTAGATTTCGGTTGTGCAGTTCACGTGATTCATCATCAGTAAAGGCGTTGCGCTCAGTAGCTAGCGCACTGTTGGCCCAATCGGCATCTACCGTAGCTAAGCGACTGGCGAGCTGTGGAATGATCAATCCATCCGCGCTGGCCGGGACACCATAGAGATCTTCGACGGCGGCGACTACCGCCTCAGAGAGGAGGCCAATTTCAACCCCGTCGGTGGTGGCTCCAGTGGCCACATGCTCAAGTCGGCGCTGGCTTTTGAGTAGGATGAACTGATCTTGATCCCCCGCAGATTGGGGGGGCAAGTGTTTGTAATGGTTGGATATCAGCGCTAGGTTGCTATCACTACTGTGTTGCGTAGTGCCGAGATCAAGTAAAAAGGTTCCGTCGGCGTTTACGCTCACACCATGACAGACAGTGGCAGGAGTGCTGCCACCATTGGGGTCAGGGCAGATATTGGCGGCGTTGACTGGCTGTAATAGTGTCCCACTACCGCTGTAGGCATAGATAAATTTGACCACGTCGGCATGGCTGATGACTGAGAGCGTTAGAAGGAGTGCTGTAACAACTAGCAGCAGGGTTTTGGATGGACCTTTGGTGATCAGCGAAATCATGGCTGGACCTATCTTTATGCGTGACCAGAAATAACAGTGCGGGATGCTGCATCATCTGTTCCAGAGGATGAGCCGCCTCCACCGCCACCACAGCCGCTAAGCAGCACTGTGAACAGGGCCAGAGAGAAGATAAGTACATATGGCTTTAAGCCGTGGGTAGGTCGGTATCTGTGCATATCCATGTCATATCCAAGTGTTATTTTGGCCAACAGAGTGTGGGCGACAGACTGTGGCGGATTAAACTAACGCCACTTAAATGTCGGCAACAGCATGGAGTTCTTAAGAGGTTTAAATCGCTGGATTCATTATTTGATTGATATAAGTCAAATTAGTGACTTTTCTTCTTTAAGGAACAATCATGACTAAGGGGGTATCCACTCCATTGGCCTAATATGGCTGTAGGTGCACATTGACCTCCATGGATAATGGTATGGACCCACTCCACTTTATAAGCGGCCTCAAAAGGGCCAAGATGGAGTTGTTACCAACCATCTAAACAAGTGGAGTAGATCCAATGACCAAGATTACAATGATTGGCCTTGATATAGCAAAATCTGTCTTTCACCTGTATGCCGTTAATCATGTGGGGCGGTATATCAAAAAGAAGTTACTCAAAAGAAAGCAGCTGTTGGCGTACATGGCTAACTTAGAACCCTGTTTGATAGCGATGGAGGCTTGTGGTGGCGCCAACTACTGGGCGAGAGAGTTTCTTGCTCTGGGGCATGAGGTTCGTCTTATCGCTCCTCAATATGTCAAACCCTACGTTAAAGGCAACAAGAACGATTACAACGATGCTGAAGGGATCGCAGAGGCAGCCCAGCGTCCCAATATGCGTTTTGTGCCGATCAAATCAGTTGAGCAGCAGGATATTCAGAATTTCCACCGCCAACGGGAGCGTATCAAAAAAGAGCGTACCGCCCTGGTGAATCAAATTCGCGGATTGTTGGCAGAATATGGGGTGGTGATCAATATGGGGGTAGCTGCTGTGCGTAAAGCACTCCCCGAGATTCTGGAGGATGCAAAGAATGGATTAACCCCCCTGACACGAGAGATATTTTCAGAATTCCAGGAAGAGCTAAAGAGCATGGACAAGCGGTTTAAGCAGTGTGAGGCTCGGATCAAAAGTCTCAATCAGGGAAATGAGGTGTGCCGCCGACTCGATGAGATTTTAGGGGTTGGGCCACTTACTGCCAGCGCCACCTATGCTGCGGCAGGAGATGGCAAAAACTTTGTGAATGGCCGTCATTTTTCCGCGTGGTTAGGTTTGGTACCCGGCCAGCATTCAAGTGGCGGCAAGACCGTCCTCCTGGGGATCAGTAAACGTGGTGACAGCTATCTCAGAACACTATTTATCCACGGTGCTCGGGCAGTACTGCGACATTCAGCAAACAAGACAGATCGCTTTAGCCGATGGGCTCAAGCCTTGTTAGAACGCCGGGGGCATAATAGAGCCTGTGTTGCAGTTGCCAACAAGATGGCTCGGATCGCGTGGGTCATCATGGCAAAAGGTGAGAGCTATCGTGTTGCCGTATGACAGAGAAATTATCATTGGCGAGTACTGTTGACAGCACTTCCCGTCGATTGAGAAAGAGTTAACCCCTTTCCAACAGTTGCAAAAGACAAATAGTCGGATGGTAAGAAAGGTCAGACCGGCTCATTCAAAACCTGTTTCCTGCATTGGCTCTTAAGAGGCCGTAAGGATGATGAGGAGGATGAGCGCAGATAACCATCGGGGCCAGGAAACAAGATAGTTTTCCATTAATAGGCCGGATATATGAGAGCAATGATTTCCTCTTGGCATCGACAAAGTGTCTTGCAAACCGGAGTGGGTCCATATAAGGAGGAAATGCAGAAGGATTGTTGGGAACAATCCCTGTCATGTGCAGGCTCGCAGGTTCGGCTGGTCGCATAAATGCGACCCTAAACGAGCATAAAGTGTCTGGAGTGGGAAAAGGCCAATGAAGTGGATAGCCCCTTTCATGACTTATTAGCGCGCCTCTAACTTAAAAGAGCATTTAATGGGTGACAATCACTACACGTCGATCTGATATGTAGGCCGACGCGCTGGGAAGGGGAATGCTGGGGACTTAGGGTGATATGGGGTCGCAAATTTGAGGCGCTCAATTTACGCTATAAGTGACAGAAAAACCAAAGGCTGGGGCTGCTGTGGCGGCGTCTTGCAACAGGTAGCTGGCACTAATGCCATTATCAACTTGGTCACCATCTAAAGCATCTAATATATAGACCACCCCAGCTGACTCACCGGCGGTTAATGTACCGTCGCTAAGAAATGCTGGATCATAGGTCTCACTAATCAATACTCCGCCATTATTTATCTGGTAGTAAAGCACATCAAACTCTCGGTTTGAGTAGTTCCGCATGTACAGTCCAAACCAAGAGCCAATACGGTAAGTTCCATTATCATAGTCAGGCGACATATTGGCCGCTTTGCCAATGACTGTGGAGAAATTGTCCGTTGAATAGAGTGATGAAGTGCTATTCACGGTAAGCCCTTGCACTGTTGCTTTAATTGAGATCATGCCTGAATAGGTTGAGCTTAGTGGAATGGAGGTGGTGCCATCTGTCGTGCTTGCGTTGAAATTTGTGACCGTATTGCCCTCAGATATCTCAAACTCAACCACCGTGCCATCGGCAATGGTGCCTGCTGCCTCAGTCGGTTGCAGTGTGACGCTGAGCGTGGTGCTGTCACTGCCATTGTTCAAAATCACATTGGGTTCAACCGATAGTGCCAGTGAGATCGGCGCATCTGGGTCGCTTACAATGGTGAGGTCATAGGGGGTTGCTGCCGATAGGCCATCAAATTGAGCAGAAAGTTGTGCGCTACCAACAGCGATGCCGGTCACTAATCCACGTTCGCCCTCTTTATTGCTGATCGATGCAATCTCCTCTGCACTGCTGCTCCAGGTTACAAATTGAGTGAAATCCTGGGTACTGCTGTCGGAGAAATTGGCGGTTGCTTGCAGTGACATGGTGGAGCCATCTACAAGATTTGCGCCACTGCCTGACAGTGTGATGGAGGATAGTGTAGCTGCTGTGATGTTCAGTGTTGTCGTGTCACTCATACTTTCGAAGTGAGCGGTTATTGTGGTACTCCCCTCTAGCAACCCCTGTGTCTCTCCATATGACAGATCACTGTTGCTGATGGTTGCGGTGTCTGGATCAGAACTCTGCCAAGTGACGGTGTTGGAGATATCTTGTGTGGTGGCATCAGAGTAGTGCCCGGTTGCTGTGAAGGTGAGCTGTGTGCCGAGAGCAATCGTGGGGGTTGCTTGGTCAATGACGATTGAGACGAGTGTGGCAGGTGTGACAGTGAAAAAGTGGAAGCCCAATATGTCATCAACGCTGGCGGTGATAATGGCATCACCGGCTGCCTGTGAGATGAATAGGCCGCCAATGGATGGGTCACTGCTCACGACTGACTCATCAGCGCTGAGCCATGTGGCCTGCTCGGTTAGATCAGCCGTAGCGCCGTCAGAGTAGTGTCCGGTCGCTTGAAACTCAATTTTTAACCCTGCCGCTACTGATGATGAAGTGACATCCAGGGAGATGGATTGCAACAGTGCAGGGGTTATTGTCAGCGCTGTATTGCCAGAGAGACCGTCAAATGTGGCTGAAATAGTGCTGAGGCCCGCCACTAAACTCGCTACTTCACCATGGTGGCCACTGCTGTTTTCGATGGTGGCCACGGATGAGTTGCTCGATTGCCATACTGCCAACGCTGTGAGGTCTTGCACAGAACCATCTGAATATCGCCCTGTTGCAGTAAAATTTTCGGTTAAACCTGCGGCCATACTCAGTTCTGTTGGGGTTATATCAATTGAGGTGAGCTGTGCCCCTTTTACCTCAAATGCAGTACTACCCGTCACGCCACTATAGAGCGCGCTCAGCTGAATGGTGCCGACAGTTACACTCTCAATCCAACCGGCACTGCCTGCCTGGTTTGAAACGGTAGCAACCGCATCATCACTGCTGCTCCAGGTCACCTGTCCGGTCAGTGTCTGAACGGTGTTATCACTAAATAGGCCAATCGCTTCGGCCTGAATGCCTGTTCCCAGAGCAATCTCAGACTTGGTTAGGTTGATCTCAATCTGACTCAATGTGGCAGGTGAAACGGTGAGTGAGGTGTTGCCTGAGATAGTGCCATTGATGACTGAAATTGTGGCGCTGCCTTGGCTGAGTGCCGATAGCAGGCCGGGTGTGTCGAATGTGGCGACAGCAAGATCTGAGGAGCCCCAAGTCGATTGTGTTGTGAGGTCTTGTGTTGTGCCATCAGAAAAGAGCCCCGATACCGACAGTTGCAATGATGTTCCCAAGGCGACAGTGGGGTTTTTCGGTGAGAGCGTGAGGCTTGTGAGTGTGGCGGGTGATATGGTGATGTTGATACTGTTTTGTACGGCACCAGAGGCTGCTGTGACCGTTGTCGAGCCTGCGGTTAAACCGGTGAGTAGACCTGTGCTATCAACGCTCAGTATGGCGTCGGCATCGACTGACCAGCTCACTGTAGAAGTGAGGTCTTGAATCGATGCGTCGGAGTAGAGACCTGTAGCAGAGAGTTGAGTTGATGTTCCTTTGGCGACAACACTCTCTTCGCTGCGTAACTCAATAGTGTCAAGTGTGGCGGGTGAGATGGTGATATCAATGCTATTTTGCACTGTATCAAAGGTGGCGGTAACGGTTGTTGTTCCGGTGGTTAAACCGGTGAGTAGACCTGTGCTATCAACGCTCAGTATAGCGTCGTTATCGACTGACCAGCTCACCGTAGAGGTGAGGTCTTGAATAGATGCGTCGGAGTAGAGACCTGTTGCAGAGAGTTGAGTTGATGTTCCTTTGGCGATAACACTCTCTTCGCTGCTTAACTCAATAGTGTCAAGTGTTACTGTTGCAACGGGTGTCTCGCCACCACCGCCGCCGCCGCCACCTCCACATCCGTAGATAAGCAGGGTAGGTAGGATTAGGCAGAACAAAAAGAGCTGCCTGATGTGGGTGCTGCGCTTGGTTAATACATATCTGTACACTGAAAAACCTTATAAAGTGATTTGCTCTTATCATCTATGTCGGCAGGTTCATGTGAATTCTATAATGTGTTGAAACAATAATGCCCAGTGACGTTTAATTCCTATTGGTAAGGATAGGTCAATACTGAATACTGTATGAAGGTATGAAAAATAGCGGTAACTATTCAGCTCACCTGTTGTTTCAGGCTGTAGGGCGGGATTTATCCCGCCTGTGGTGTCGAAATAAAACCATGCGGCTCAATTTGGCTCCGCTGGCGGGATAAATCCCGCCCTACAGAGATCTTTTCAAGGGTACTGAATAGTTATAAATAGTGCTGATCTCTATGGATGCTTTTGTGCAGCAACTTGAAGAAGACTATTTTGTAATCTGCTTACTCTTTACCGGCAAGCGCATAATGCCGGTTGACCCATGAGTACCCTCTGCTACAGAGAGCGTACCTATGCCAAAGTTTGCAAGAATATCGACCACGAAGTCGAGATCAGTGATGTTTACGTTGATTGTGTTAACTGGGGTCATACTGTCTGCGGTTGGGTAGCCGCCACACATCTCCGCCATCTGACAGATAAAAATATCGTTATCAATGTCTGAGCCACCGATGATTCGGTACTCACCGGGTGGGACATTATCAAACTGGTAGTCGAATATGCCATTGCCCTGTGGCACTGGAATGGCTTGGTCGAGGATGTTGTATTCAGAATCAAGTAGCAGAATGTAGAGTGAGCCAACGCTGCCTGTGTTATCAACAATGCCAATGATCATGGATACTTGAACCACCACGGTACTGCCGGTGCTGAGTGAGAAGGTGATGCTTCCTTGGTAGGTGGATGAGGAGCTACTCAAGCCACTACGATCGATAGTTATCGCATACTCTCCCAGGCCTTCAGCATCAACCGCAGAGGCCGTGACGCTTAGCCAGCTGCTATCTGATACTGTGCCGGTGACAGAGGGGGTTCCGCCGCCGCTGTTGGTCACCGTGACCGTGGCGTCACTAGCTAAACCAAAGGTTATTTGTGATGGGGTTACTTCGATGATGGCGGGTGGTGTGGGTGGTACACCGCTATTTGCCAATGTCTCGGCAGCTTGTACCGCTTTGAGTGCATCGATCAAACCATGACCAAAATAGTCATCTCGACCTATGGCCCCTAGGTCGGTTGTTATGACGCCAGAGGCCAGCAGTCCATCGATATCATTGGGAGTGAGTGATGGATAGACAGCCCGCATCAAGGCCAATACTCCCGCCATGTGTGGCGTGGCCATTGAAGTGCCCTGATAGAAGCTAAATGAAGCGACGCGAGTGCCTGAGGAGTCATTGACCAAGGTGCTTAGTACACCATCGCCAGAGCCATCGCCATTGAGGTCAACGCCAGTAGAGCCGCCTGGAGCGGCCACATCGACACGGCTACCATAGCTTGAGTAGGGGGCGCGATTGTTGGCAAAATCGGTGGCGCTCACTGAGATGACGCCATCATAGGAGGCGGGGTAGTGAAGCACGCTGTTATTGGCGTTGCCTGCGGCTGCGACTACTAAAACACCTGTGCTACGGACGAGGTTATAGGTGTTTTGGGCGGCTTGTGAGTAACCGCTGCCGCCGAGGCTGAGGTTGATCACATCAGCTTTTTGGGCGGGCACGGTGCCGCTATCATTGGCCAAACCGGCGGCAAACAGAAGGGCTTGGTTGATGTCATAACCTGATCCGCCGTAGGCACCCAGTACACGAAGCGGCATCACTTTAGCGCCCCATGCCACCCCGGCAATGCCGACTGAGTTATTGGACTCAGCTGCGACGGTGCCTGATACATGGGTGCCATGCCAGCTGCTACTGCCTAACTGAGAGCTGTCGCCTGGGTCATCGGGGTTTGAGTCGATGCCATTACCATCCAATGCATTTTGTGGGTCGGAGATGAAGTCATAGCCATCTACTAGCTGGTTTTCAAGCTCTGGGTGGGTGAGATAGACGCCCGTATCGACCACCGCAACGATGACATTAGGTTCACCGTCGTCTCGAGAGCCGGTGGTGATATCCCATGCTTGAGGCAGCTTAATGGCGGGGTAGTGCCATTGATAACCATAGTACTGATCATTGGGTACTTTAAGCGCTTGATAGATGTAGTTTGGCTCTGCAAACTCTACATCGTCACGCAGAGAAAGCTGCTTGATCTGCTGCAATGTTTGAAATTTCTGGTAGCTCTCTGGATTATTTGTGGCCAGTGTTTGCAGCGCGGGGCTTAGTGCCGAAGAAGGAGTCAGCGAGCTACTGATGTTCAGCATGGTGTCAAAATGGGCCAGTGTGGCACGTGAGGTGTCGGTATGGTTCACGCTAACAGAAAGGCTGGCGGCTTGGATCCCTTGAGCAAATGCAATGGGTTTGAACTGTACTACCGCCTCGTCTACTCTAAAATCCATTGACTCCTGACCGCCGGGCATGCCGAGGGGTTGGATGCCTGTTAAGGAGAGGCTGTATTTTGATGTGCCGCTGAAAGCCAGCACCTTGATATAATACTCCCCATCACTCGGTACGCGAATGCTCTCAAACTCGGTCACTAACTTTGAGCCGCCCACTAAATTTTCGTCGATGTCATAAAGATAGAGATCTAAATCTCCGGTAAAGATATCTGCACCATCAAAATCGACCACTTGAAGCTGGATCAATTGATCCTTTTGTAGCAAAACACGGTAAATATCAAACTCGTCACTGGTGGTGGCGAAGCGGTCTGCATCCTGAATGCGCCCTGTCCCTGCCTTTGTTGCAAAACCTTGCACGGTGGAGAAACTGGGGATGAGCTGAGCAACAGGGAAGTCGTTGTTATTGACGTTTGTGGTGGCGAGTGGGTCGTTGATATCACTATCGATATGAGTTAGTGGCACGGCTGAAATGGTGCCTGAGAGGGAGATGGTGGTGTCATCTGCAGTGCAAATAATGATGGTATCGCTAATATCGCTACCATCGACCAAGCCACTACTATTTGCAACTGAACAGAGTTGCCCTTCAGGGTGCTCGGCAATCGTCACGTTGTAGAGTGCCTGGTTTATCATTCGAGTAGAAAACGTATAGGCACTGATGCTACTAGCTGCCAATGGATAAGCACTGTTGCCACTAACTGCCGTAGTATCCCCCTCATTGTTCTGCAGCACCAATGTGCCGTTGAGCCCGTCGACCGTTCCTCCAATAGCAAAATCACTGTTAGTCACTGTGGTGGCACAATCAACCGTGATGTCTGTGATACCTGTTGTGCCAACTTGCCCGCTTCCATTGTTGACGCTGCAGACCTGCCCACTCGGCATCGCCTTAATTGTGATGCTGTAGCTGGAATCACTCGGTAGCTGTATGAATTCAACAGAGCCATCGATACTGATTGTTTGTGAATCAGATAGGTTATTTAGCAAAACAACGGTGCCAGTCAGTCCGGTGACGGTGCCGTCGATGCTATATGTTAGCTCGGTGCTATCTGGTGTAGCGTTGTTGCTCCCACCCCCACCGCCACCGCCACATGAGGCGAGCCCTATGGATATTAGGGCCAGGAGGGGGTGAATAAAATAGCGATGGCTTTGCGATAGATAAGGCATACTTTTTCCGTTATTAAATCTCTCAATGGGTGCAAGCATTCACTTGCATCGCCAATTTAGGTGACTGCATAACAGGCCCATTGGGAGTCCGTGTGAAAAATTACTCTCTGGAGTATGTTGTCGGTAGTTAGATATAGGACTTGAGCTTTTACCCGATATGGTACAGCTGGTTTATGTGGGAAATTAGGGGTATTGGTTTGGGCCGCTGGATTAATTTACGGCTGTTTTAAGGTGTTTGTGGTCGTTCGTCTTATTCTGTCGATCGCGGCAAGTAGGGAGCTGTTTCGCTTTATTTGCAGACAAATATAGGTTGTTTTGCCCTGTTCTGTGTTTTTTCGGATGTGAGCAGAGGTTCCCAGATGGTAGCGCATTGCTGCTGTTTTGACAGCATATTATCAATATAGGTGGGTTGATCAGACAGGCATTGCTGCTCTATTTTGGAGATTGTTGTTCGCTAAAATGGAGGGAGTTACTGTTTATAGGGAGATTTTGATACGTAGCCCACCAAGTGTTTCGGAGCGATCAAAGTGGATTGAGCCGTTGTAGAGCGTGATGATCTCCTTGGCGATGCTGAGGCCGAGGCCATGCCCTTCGATGGACTCATCCAGGCGGACGCCTCGTTCGGTCAGCCTCTCCAATCCTTGCTTACTTTCGCCCGGGCCATCATCCTCAACGGTGATATGGATCTGTTCTGATCCTGAGAGGCTGCAATAGACACGGCTATCGGCCCACTTGCAGGCGTTATCCAGTAGATTGCCAATCAACTCCAGCATATCTTCCCGGTCACCAAAAGGGGGGGTAACGGGATCAATTGTTAGTTTGATATCAAGCGCTCTTCGCTGGTGTACCTGTTGCAACACCTCAATCAGGGTGGGCAGCTCCTGTTGGGCATCAAAGCGTTGACCGGGTGTGCCGGTGCCTGCAAGGCGGGCGCGCTTCAGCTCGCGCTCCATCAGATTCTGGATACGTTGTGTCTGGGCCAGGGCATCACTGCGCAGTTTGGGGTGTTGATCCAAGGTGGGATGGTCGATCTGTTGGATGAGCAAACTCAATGGAGTCTTAAGGGCATGGGCAAGGTTGCCGAGGGCGTTACGTGATCGCTCCAGGCGCTGTGCAAGTAGCTCAAGTAGATGGTTGAACTCCTCGACCAGTGGCAGCACTTCGCTAGGCACCTGCTCAGAGAGGGTGATTATCTCGCCTTGTTCCAGCTGTTTGATCTCAGCACGCAGCTGGCCGAGGCCGCGGAATGAGTGGTCGATGATGCGTTTCTGCATGATGAGCAGGATCAGCAGCACGAGAGCGGCGAGGCCGGCAAATGTCCACTGGAACCGGCTGAGGTGGCGCTGTAGTGGGGTGAGGTCTTCGGCGACCGTGAGGGTGAAGTTTTCTCCCTTTTTTTGGTAGTGGTGTGCCCAGAGCAGTAGCTTTTGCCCATCTGGGCCGGTGGCGTACCACTGTCTGTTTTCAGTGGCGCTGAGTGGCGGTATCTCTAGTTGTTGGTCCCATAAGGAACGAGAGAAGAGGGTGCTGCCGTCAGCCCAACGAATGGCGTAGTAGTGGCCAGAGAAGGGCTGTTTGTAGATGGGGTTGATCTGTTTCAGTTCAGCTCGCTCTTTGGGGGTGGTGAGATCAATGGCGGCCAGTAGACTTTCGGCATCATGTTGCAGGCGAGAGGCGATCAGCTCTTCGCCCAGCTCTTTTACGGCTTGGCTACCGGCCCACCACAGTAACCCCATGAAACAGATCAGACTCAGAGTGAGGCCGGGCTGCAACCGTTGCTGCAGTGAGTTCACTCGGGCCGTTCCACGAAGAGGTAGCCCTGGCCGCGTTTTGGGATGATGCGTTGTTTGCCCACTTTGTCACGCAGTCGGCGCACGTAGACCTCAATCAGATTGCTGTCACGGTCGAAATCTTGATCGTAAACGTGTTCGGTGAGGCGGGTCTTTGACAAGATACGGCCGGGGTGCAGCATGAAGACACGCAATAGACGAAATTCAGTGCCGGTGAGTTCTAGGGTCTGACCATCTGTGAGGGTGACCTGCTGTCGCTCCTCGTCGAGGCTGAGTCCGCCGCAATGAATGTTCTGGCCTGCCATATCGTGGCTACGCCGGATCAGCGCCTGGAGGCGGGCGACCAGCTCTTCGGAGTGGAAGGGTTTGCCGAGATAGTCATCAGCACCCGCTTTGAAACCATCGACCCGCTCGTGCCAGGCGTCACGGGCGGTGAGGATAATGACGGGAACCCTGTTCTTTTTCTGACGCCAGTTTTGCAACACCTCAAGGCCGGGTCGACCAGGCAGACCGAGGTCGAGGATCACCGCGTCATAGGGTTCTAACTCCGCCTTGAGTTCAGCGTCGATGCCGTTATCAACGTGATCAACCGCATACCCTTGGCGGGCTAGCTCCGCTTGTAGGTGGTTGGCCAACTCGACATCATCTTCAACGAGTAGTAGACGCATCCCTATCTCTCCTCCTGTTGCTTGATTAGCTGACCGCTGCTGGCATTAAACTCTAACTCCCAGACGCGGCCTTGTGAATCAACCCGTTCGATTTCGTAGATATAATCCCCTTTCTCAAACTCTAACTCTACCTCCAGTAACCGTCCAAGCGGCTCAATCTGGTTGAGAATTTGCTGTAGCGGCAGAATTTTACCTGCCGCTACCAGCGCGCGTGCCTGTTGATGTCCAATCTCATCGCCTGCCTGGACATTGTGAATAAGGCCGCTGAGTAACAGGGCTGCCGTTAATAGAATCCCTGTTGATCTGCTCAGATTAGTCATCTTCCCAACGGCCAAAACCGGGGATATTGATGGCATCTTCATCGAAAATGCCTTTATCTGCATCAGAATGACAGGCATCGCAGCGGCTGAAGGATTTTACCTCTGGGTTATCCTGCACCATCTTGCGTGACAGCTCATCGTGCTCGTGGATGAAGTAAGGGATCTCCGAGATGCGCAGTGGCACCTGCCCATCACGTAGTGAACGTATGAATTTGACCGAGATTTTGCGGTTGGTGCGGCCTGCTGCGCTATCCAACAGGTAGTTGCGGATCTGTGCGCGCTCCTCATCGGCCAATTCGGCATTCTCGCCAAAGTGATTATCTAAACTCGACATGATTTTTTCCCAGGAGGCGATGGGTAGCAGCCCAGGCTGATAGGCGAAGTGACAGCTGCCACACTCATCGAGATAGAGTGGGTTATTGACCGCTGCAACCCCCGACTTGTCGCCGCTAAACCAGCCGCTAAAGAGTGATTGTGTCTCTTCGTTAACGGTGATTTTGACATCACGGCTGAATGTGGTGGTGCTGATGCCAACCAGTGTGATGGTCAGGATAAGCAGTGATGCGCTTTTTAGGTTGAATTTCATGGTGTACCTCGTTTGATTAATTCTGTTATAGATTCTTTAAAAAGGCGAGTAGATCACCCTTCTCTTGTGCTGAGCACTCTCTGCCGAGAGTCCACTTGCAGTTGCGATGCAGCCACTTTTTGATCTTTTTTACCTGGGTCAGACGCTCTGGGTTGGCGGATGGTGCCATCGGTTCAATCACCTTACCAGTGCGGATATGCTCACCTCGGTTTTGTAGGTTCTCCGTATGGCAGGTCGTGCATTGGCGCTGTTGGCCACTTTTAACATCGGTGAAGCCTTTGTGCCAGAGCGTTTTACCCGCAGTGGCACTAAATTGGCTTGCCCCAGCGTTTTGGTAGGTCGCCTGTAGATCGCTGATGGCGTCGGCCTGCGTGCTGAGCGGCGCTACAATCAGTAGGGCTGCGATGGTGAAATGTTTACAGTTCATAATATCCTCATTGCTGACTTGGGGCCATTTGCTCCATTGTCTAAAAGTCTATCTGGGCGACCTGAACTGAAACTGAAATTGAGACCATTATTGGTAAAAAAAACAGATGCCGCATTGTCCAATCTCAAAGTGTTCACGCATAATTCAAATTGAGGTAAACCACCGGCTTTGCCGGTGAGACTTGAAAAGGCTCTGCCATTCCGGCATGCATGTGGTCTCATGGTAACGGCCAAGAATACACCACAGAGAACACAGAGGGCACAGAGAAAAGAAAAGTGTTTTGGATTCTCTGTGCCCTCTGTGTTCTCTGTGGTTATATCTGTTTTCAACCAAGTTAGGAGGCTATTTTGCCTAAGCATGAGCACCTACCCAATAGCCCCTTTTAGGGGCTTTCCTCAAGCCTCCCGCTATGCGGGTGGTTAGTGACTTAAAAATTATTGGGTAGATGCATTGCGCCATCTTCAAACGTACCAAGATCGGCATCCAGGTGGCAGGCGGCACAATCACTTTTGCCTTTGACCGGGTCTGTTTGCCACACTGCATCGGCTAGTTCGCCATGTTTCTCTTGCCAGTAGCCCGTCTCGGTGATGGAGAGTGGCGTCTCGTTCTCTGCAATGCTGTGATTGATCTTCCACGCCGCCTCAGTGGCGGCCCATTCGGCCGCATTGTTGGTGAGAAAGATCTGTAACGCGTTGATGGTATCGGCCTCCAGGAATAGATCCTCCTCAAAATGAGTGGCCTGTTCACGCAGCATTTTTTGCCATGAACGTGCTGGCAGTAGAGAGGGGTGGAAGGCGAGATGGCAGCTGCCGCACTCTTCGCGCCAGAGTGCATTGTCGGCCAACTCCGGGCCGATGAAGGGGCGATAAGGTTTATCGTCGGGAGCGGTGAGATAACCCATGAACCAGAATAGGGCGGCACCGCTTAGCACGACTAATAGTGTGATCGCCGTGTTGTGGTGTGCTATTGCAGGGGGCGCTGTGGTGGGGATTCGCTTTTTGCCCGTGATCATCGATCTAATGAGATTCTCATTGAGTAGTCGGCTCTCAAGCAATACACCGGAAATGTGAATGGCAATAACCGCCAGCGTTGACCAAGCTAGAAGCTCATGAATCTGGTGGGCGATGTCGCCCTGACTAAAAGAGAGTAGCCCAGCCAGCGGCCCATGCTGCTCTTCGCCACCTAGCGTGATGAGGCCGCTGAGGGTGATGGCCGCACTTAAGCCAATCAATAGGTAGATCGCCCAGCTACCGGCGGGGTTGTGGCCAATGAACGGTTTTGGTCGCCCCTTCATTGTCTCTTTAAAGTGGCTTAAAACCTCATGCCCAGTGAAGGAGAAATCACTGAAGCGGGCATATGGGCCGCCAAGCCAGCCCCATAAAATGCGGAATAGGAGCAGACCCATGGTGCTGTATCCGCTGAAGATGTGGATGTCGAGATAGCGGCTATCGAGTGTTGACCAAGCGGTGATAAAGCAGCAGACCACACCCCAGTGAAAGAGTCTTACCGGCAGATTCCAAACGAGCGCTGTTTTTGATGATGGCATGTTGCACCTCACTCCTGTCGCTGTTTTCTGCCGGTGAACATGGCGCGAATCAGATTTTCATCATGGTAGAGACTGCCTAAGAGCACACCGCTGATATGGATGAAAATTAGTAGCAGGGTGAAATTAGCAAAAAACTCATGCACCTCTTCCAAGATCTCTTCACCGAAGCCGAGATGGTAGGTGCCCAGGCCCGTGAGGCTGGTGAGTAGTAGGCTGGCCAGCAACATGATAATCATCAGACCACCGGCGGGATTGTGGCCTGAATAGTGGGTAGCTCGTCCGAATAACATCTCTTTCAGATAGGTTATTGCGGCATGGGGTGGTCGAACAAAGTCTGAAAAGCGAGCATGCTGGGTGCCTATCATGCCCCAAATGAGACGGAAGATAAGTAGGCCGATAATGGTGTAACCGGCATAGACATGCGCTCTCATTAGGTTATCCTCTGAGACAAAGGCGATGCAAAAACTGATGACGAGACCCCAGTGAAAGAGGCGGATCAGTGGGTCCCATACTTTGATATCTGTGTTGTTCATGGTTTCTCTCACGCTGTAGTGGTTTATAAATGTGAGCTTAAGCCACCAGCCTTAATTGAAACTGAACAGTAACTACTCAGCATATTCATCTTTTGTCTCAACGCTTCGTTATTTTCGTACTCAATCGGTTACATATGGCCTATATGCTCCCTCTCTCCGTGCGAAAATGCCTCGATTTGAGATAAAATCTAAACATGCCGAGTAGTTACTAATACTGTTCCTTTGCCACTCTCTGGAGATGTTATGTATCGATTATTGGTGTTGATGCTGCTGTTTGGCTCTACCGGACTCTATGCCTCGGATCTGATGCGTGAGTCATATATTGCAGCGCAACTCAAAGGTAGCCATATTGACGGAGAGTGGGTGGAACTACAGACACCGGAGATAGGTTTTATTGCCCTGCAGACGCCTGCGACACCAGCACAACGCCGTGGGGCGGTGATTCTGTTGCATGATGTTGGTGGGCAGCCTGATGAGGCGGGAGTGATTCATGCGTTACGCACTCAGCTGCCTGCATCGGGTTGGCATCTGCTGTCGCTACAGATGCCGGTGGCTCCGGTTGATGCGGTGCCTGAGGAGTATCGCGGAGTGGCAGCTGAGGCGGCGCCACGAGTTGAGGCGGCGCTAGCCCATCTAAGGCAGTCGGGGTTGCTCAATGTTGTATTGGTTGGCCATGGTTTGGGTGCTGCGATGGTGATTGACTACATGGCGGGTCAGCCTGCTGCTGAAATTCAGGCAGTGGTGATGGTCGGAGTGCGGCTGGTGCCGCCAGATGCAGCAGCGCAAACGCTGATGTATGAGCAGTTGGCCACAATTGATATACCGCTGTTGGATATCTATGGAAGCCGTGATCTGCCGGAGGTTATGGCCACAGCAACGCGGCGTTATTCTGCAGGGAAAAAGGGTGCAGATCCTCTATTTAGGCAGGATGAGGTGTTGGGGGCGGATCACCAGTTTAGAGGCATGACACAGGTGTTGGTGAGCTATATTGCCAAATGGATAGGCCGAGTGGCTCCTGGTACTGAGGTGGTTGATAAATGAGTTATATATAAAAGTGGTGATTTAAATGGAGATCGTTATAAAAGAGCTTGCCGGATCGAACCGTATTAGGGAGTTCATTGATGGTAGTTCAAGATCAGCTGAAATTCTCAGTACTTCCTATGTAGGCTTAGGTAGATATAAACCTGGCTGGAAGTGGTCAGAGCACGTTGGGATAGAGTCAGGGAAACCTTCAGAAAGGCATATCGGTTACATCATATCTGGAAGCTTTGTTGTTAAAGGTGCAAGTGGAAAGGAAGAGATTGTAGGTCCTGGGCAATCATTTGAATTATCTCAGGGGCATGATGCATGGGTATATGGTGATGTACCGTGTGTCGCATTGGATTTCGGCTGTATTCAGGAACATGTTTTAAATGACACAGATCTACACGTAAAACCAGGTGATTTTGAGCGGTAGATTGCCCCCCCTCTTCTACTTTTATTACGGGCAAAAAAAAACCGGACTTAGAAAGTCCGGTGAAAGGGCTATATTGCCAGATTTCTCTGGCGGGGGGGATTCTTACCGTGAGGTATTCAACATCAGCTGCTCATGGATTTGACGTTTGATTCTGTTACGCACGGCCTCAGGCAATCTTGACCATGCTCTGGCAACTTCGAGGGCATCTTCACTCATAGTCGCACCAGATTTCTCACCAAACATCAGCCATGCTGGGTTGACCTCAAGCACTTTGGCGATCTCATCGATTTTGCGAGGTCTAAGGCTTTTGCCATTCTCAATTTTCTGGATAACGGCTTGGTTGGTGCCGGCCTTTACCGCGAGCTGTTCCTGGGTCATGCATTTTTCTCTGCGACGTCTGCGCATGCGCGCTCCAAGAGTATCCATGGCCGGGTGAATAAATGGTTGTACGTTTGCGTTCATGTTTATTATCCCTTACGTGTAACGTCGTAGTGCTGTGTTAGTTGCTTTCTGTAACGGCACTGGATTAAAAAACTTGACGTTGCATTGAGAGGTGTAGTAGTCATTCTGTGACTTAGGTTCGTTTTTTACAGTTATAACGCCTAAAAAGCGGGGTTTTCATGCTTTATAAGGAATGCTAATCCTGTTAGGTACTGCTTTTCTCTGTGCGCTAGGTTTGAGTAGGAGGGGCATTATTGAGATGTTGCCGCTATTTTTTCTGGCCAGAATAGTAGGCTGCGGAGCAGATTCTTCGTGATAAGATGCTCGCCATGTTGAACTATCCAGATATTGATCCTGTTGTATTCGCCCTCGGCCCGTTAAAAGTGCATTGGTATGGTGTGATGTACCTGCTCGCTTTTTCTGGCGGTTGGTGGCTTGCCCGTTTGCGTGCAGCAAAAGCGCATTCAGGTTGGACAGAGGAGCAGGTCGATGATCTGGTCTTCTACTTCGTTTTGGGTGCCGTGGTGGGTGGCCGGTTGGGTTACACCCTGTTTTACGGCTGGTCAGGTTTGGTTGCAGATCCGTTGAGTCTCTTTAGAGTGTGGGAGGGCGGCATGTCCTTCCATGGTGGGCTGATAGGTGTGCTTGTTGCGATGGGCCTCTTGGCTAGGCAACAGGGCAAAACATTTTTTCAAACGACTGACTTTATCGCACCATTAGTACCGTTTGGCCTCTTTACCGGTCGTATTGGAAACTTCATCAATGGTGAGCTGTGGGGTGGCCCGACAGATATGCCTTGGGGCATGCGTCTCCCCTGTGTTGAGTTTCCATCCTACTGTGTTGGTTTAGCCTCAGGGGCGCAGTGGAGTCTGCCGGTTCACCCATCACAACTCTATGAGAGCCTGCTCGAAGGGGTGCTGCTATTCCTTATACTATGGGTCTTCTCCTCGCAGACACGTCCGCGCATGGCTGTTTCGGCGATGTTCCTGTTGGGGTATGGCCTGTTTAGATTTAGCGTTGAGTTTATTCGACTGCCGGATGCACACATCGGTTACCTTGCCGGTGGCTGGCTGACGCAGGGGCAGGTGTTGAGTCTGCCGATGCTCTTTTTTGGTGCCGTTTTTCTAGTGATGGCCTATAAAGGCAAGCGAGTTTCGGGGTAGCGCATGCAACAGTATCTTGATTTTATGCGCCATGTGCGTGACCACGGTGTTCTAAAAGAGGATCGTACCGGCACCGGTACCACTAGCCTGTTTGGTTATCAGATGCGGTTTGATCTGAGTAAGGGGTTTCCGCTGGTGACGACAAAAAAGGTGCACCTGCGATCGATTATCCATGAGCTGCTTTGGTTTCTACAGGGTGATACCAATATCCGTTATCTAACGGAGAATGGTGTCCGCATTTGGGATGAGTGGGCCGATGAGAGCGGTGATCTTGGGCCGGTGTATGGCGCTCAGTGGCGCTCCTGGCCTGCGCCCAATGGTGGCTCGATTGACCAGATCAGCCAGCTGTTAGAGCAGATCAAAAAGAATCCAGACTCACGGCGGTTGCTGGTGAGTGCGTGGAACCCGGCTCAGATAGAGCAGATGGCTTTGCCTCCTTGCCACTGCCTGTTCCAGTTTTATGTGGCTGAAGGGCGGCTCTCCTGCCAGCTCTATCAACGCAGTGCAGATATTTTTCTCGGTGTACCCTTCAATATCGCCTCATACAGTCTGTTGACGATGATGATCGCCCAGGTGACAGGGTTAAAGGTGGGGGAGTTTATTCATACGTTTGGTGATGCGCATCTCTACTCCAACCATATGGAGCAGGTCGATCTTCAACTGTCACGTGAGACCTATCCACTGCCACAGATGAGGCTTAATCCTGATGTTAAGTCGTTGTTTGATTTTCGTTATGAAGATTGTGAATTGCTCGATTACCAGTCTCATTCAGCGATAAAAGCACCGGTAGCCGTTTAGGGAGTCTAAAACAATCATGACTTATTCAGAGGCTCCCTAGTGGCGCGGCCAACTATTTCACTGATCGCAGCGGTCGCTGAGAATGGTGTCATCGGTAAAGATAATCGCCTGCCTTGGCGTCTACCCGCAGATCTACAGCATTTTAAACGTCTGACGATGGGTAAACCTATCGTGATGGGCCGTTTAACCTGGGAGTCGTTGCCTGGATTGTTGCCGCAACGCAGACACATTGTTGTGACACGTAATCAAAGCTATCGGGCTGAAGGTGCCGTTGTGGTTCATTCGCTGCAAGCAGCACTTGAAGAGGCGGGCAGTGTTGATGAGATTATGATCGTGGGGGGGGGGCGCTTCTATGCTGAAGCGCTGCCATTGGCGCAACGGATCTATCTGACACGTATCCAACAGACATTTGATGGTGATGCCTATTTCCCAGAGCTAAATGATGATTGGCACGTGACCGCGCAGCAAGATCATCAAGCGGATCAAAAAAATCGATATGACTACACCTTTCTTACCTTAGAGCGGACAGGCTCCTAGGTTCAGCCAGCGTTTAGTTCAGCGTCTCACGCTAGGTTGCAGGGCGCCGTTGCAGTTTTGATGAATGGGGATGGGTTTTTTGCGTTTACGCACCTTAACGGCGGTCAGCTTGTTGCCCCAAAGACAGCCGCTATCCAACGCCCAGACGTTGTGGTTGTTGTAGTAACCCAACGTTGACCAGTGACCAAATAGGATTCGATCATCGGCACTGGCCCGACCCGGTATTTTATACCAGGGTAGGAGATCTGTGTTATATGGGCTGGTAGGTGGCCCTTTCTCTCTGAGTGCCAAACGTCCCTCTCTGTCGCAGAAGCGCATGCGAGTGAAGCAGTTGACGATGAAGCGCAGGCGTCCCATACCATGAAGACCTTCAGACCAGATATCAGGTTTATCGCCATACATGTCGTGACAAAAGGCGTGGTAGCCATCGCCCTGTAGAACGGCCTCAACCTCATGGGCTAAACTCAGTGCTGTTGGAATATCCCATTGGGGCGGTAGTCCAGCATGAATCAGGCTATAGCCCCTCTTCTCTGAGTGGTGCATCAGGGGACGGTGGCGAATCCAGTGGAGCAGTTCATCCCGATCAGGTGCATTCAGAATGTCATACAGCCCCGTGTCGCGATTGTGTTTAATGTTGCCTTCGGAGAGCGCCAGTAGGTGCAGATCGTGATTGCCCAGCACACAGATGGCGCGGCTGCCCAGCGCCATTAAATAACGCACTACTTTGAGTGAGTGTGGCCCACGATTGACCATATCGCCGGCAATCCAGAGGCGATCTTTTACGGGGTCAAATTTGAGCTTATCCAGCAGCTGCCGAAACTCGTTGTAACAGCCCTGAATATCACCGATGGCGTAGATTGCGATGGTTGTCGTCTCCGTAGTGTTTTAATTATTAATGGAGTATGCCAGGTTTGCTGAGTGAAAAAACAGGGATCTCGGCGAGGAAGGGTCTGCCGTCATCATTGATCATGCTGTAGCTTCCTTGCATGCTGCCAAGCGGGGTCTCAAGAACGGCACCACTGGTGTATCGAAACGTCTCGCCTGGTGCTAAGTGGGGTTGTTCACCAATGACCCCTTTGCCTTTAACCTCTTTTTTATTACCGTTGGCATCGGTGATGATCCAGTGGCGGTCGAGCAATTTTGCGGCTTCACTGCCGTTGTTCAATATGGTGATGGTGTAGGAGAAGACGTAACGATTTATCTCTGGCTCAGATTCTGCACTGAGGTAGAGGCTCTCAACTTCAATCTGAATCTTCTGTGGGTTGTCCTGGTTCATTTTTTTCCAGTAAGCGGGTGTTTTGAATGTCGCAATATCAAGGCTCTTCTCAAGGAAGAGTGGATAAAAATGATGATTTACACCTGTAAATTTACATTTATCCTTAGGCTGTTGAGCCGTTGTGGGAATTTGAGCCGTAGTGGCAAAAAATTACTACTCGCTGAGTAGTTAGCAAATTGGTTTTAAATATTCCCCTAAGACGTAGATTGATAAAGGAAAAAGAAGCAATTTATATTCATGATTTTGATGCTTCTGCCGATTAACTAAACAGAGAGTTACATCATGGATGCTAAAGCCCAAATGAACAACCTACATTTTATAATCTTATTTTTAATTTTTAGTGGCATAAGTTCGACCGCGCATGCTGTTGATCCAAGTTTGAGTTTAATTAGTGCCGCGACTGCTGGTCGAGTAGAAGTTGTACGTGATCTGTTGGGGCAGGGCATTGATGTTAATAGTAAAAATCCAGCGGGTAGAACAGCGCTAATGGGAGCTGCTTCAAATGGCAACATTCGCACTGTGCGGGCGCTGCTGGGAGCCGGTGCAGACGTAAATGCAACAGATGCACAAGGTGCTACGGCGCTGATGGCGGCCTCTGCTTTTGGTTTTAGTGTGGTGGTGGAGCAGTTAATTACGCTCGGTGCTGATGTAAGTGCCAAAGATAAGGGCGGTAGCTCGGCCATCACGATGGCAACAAAGGGTAAACATGAGGCGGTGCTCTCTCTGCTGAGTGATGCCGGTGCTAGCGAGTAATGGAAAATATTACGTAGTTGTGCTTTGTGACTGATTTCAAAGAAAAAAATGGACGATTGATACAGACTTAATATTATGATGCATCCAACCCCCCATCAAAAACCAGATTTTCTGGTTGTACTTGTTCTATTGGTCGTTATTGCGCTCGGTGCTACCGTGGTGGTTCAGTACAAATCAGATGTTATGGTTCCAAACAGTTTTAGCCCAGCCTTGGTGAGCCGCTAAGTCGCTTTCTCAGCACCCGCTCCGCTGGATACTTCCCTATATATATCTACCTGATTACGTACAAAGCTCAGCTACATGATGTGATTGTAATATCAATGACTTACAATTGATGCGTGGTGACACGGCCTCTTAAGTGGCGCAAATTAAGGGCGTTCAGGCTAAATTTCACTAAAGGGGTATCCACTCCATTGGCCTAATATGGCTGTAGGTGCACATTCATGTGCATGTTTGCAGGTTCGGCTGGTCGCATAAATGCGACCCTACACGAGCATAAAGTGTCTGGAGTGGATACCCCATTTTTCACTACAGCCAATAAGGTAGCGTGCGTATTTGCTGGCCTAACAACGTAATATCAGCCTATACAATGGCTGAGCTTTGTGGGTAACCAGGTATATCTAAGTGACGTTACCGCGCAGAGAACGGATAGCCATTTTGGTCGCCATCGTAAGCGCTGTCTCTAAACTTCCCGTATCGGCTTGGCCTGTTCCTGCTAATTCAAAAGCGGTGCCGTGATCGACTGAGATGCGAATGATTGGTAGGCCGAGGGTGATGTTAACGGCACGACCGAAACCACGGTGTTTGAGTACTGGCAGCCCTTGATCGTGATACATCGCCAAAACAGCATCGGCCTGTTGTAGGCTCTTTTCAGTGAATAGGGTGTCGGCGGGTAGTGGCCCAATCAGATCCATCCCCTCATTTCGTAACCGCTCCAATAGGGGCGATATGGTCTCGATCTCTTCCCGACCAAGATGGCCCTCTTCGCCTGCGTGTGGATTGAGTCCACAGACCAGCGTGCGGGGGTGGCTAATGCCAAAACGTTCTGTCAACTCCCGCTGTAGGGTGCGGATCACTCGCTCAAGTGATGCGGTGGTGATGTGACGACTCACCTCAGAGAGTGGCATATGGGTGGTGGCAAGGGCGACGCGTAGCTCTGGAATGGCCAGCATCATGACCGGGTCAGCTTGGCAGAGGTCGGCGAGGTACTCAGTATGGCCGGTGAAGGGGATGCCGGCCCGGTTAATAATGCCCTTATGCAGCGGTCCGGTGACCAGTGCATCAAACTCACCGTGTTGGCACCCCTCTGTTGCTCGTCGTAGCGTCTCTAACAGATAGTCTGCATTGGTGGCTGTTGGTTGGCCGGGTTTAACCTGTTGTGCCATCTTGATCGGCAGGATCTGTAGCTGACCCGCGCGCTGGGGTTCGTTTGCTTTTGCTGGATCAAATGGTTGCAGTGCTAGCGGTAGCCCCAGCTGTTCTGCTCGCTGTTGCAGCATCTCAGGGTCGGCAATAGCAACGATCTGTGCAGGGTGGGGCTGTTGGGCAATTTTGATCGTCAGATCAGGCCCAATGCCGGCAGGCTCCCCAGGGGTGAGCGCCAGACGAGGAAGGGTACTCACGACTACTCCAGGCGAAGATCGATATAGGCCTCATCACGTAGTCGCCTAAGCCATAGGTCGGTCGCCTCATCTGCTTTTCTGCGGCGCACTGCAATGAGGGCGTTATTTTTCAGTACTTCATCGGTGCTGTCGTAATCGCGGCGGTCGAGTACCTGCACGATGTGCCAACCAAACTGGGTACGAAAGGGGGGGCTGATTTCACCTAATACCTGCTCGTCCATCTGCTGTTCAAAGATCGGTACCATTGCACCGGGGTTGACCCAGCCGAGGTCACCGCCGTTAATGGCTGAGCCTTTATCATCAGAGTGTGATTGTGCCAGTGCAGCAAAATCATCGCCACCTAGGATCCGTTCGCGCAGCTGTACAAGACGGGTGCGTGCATCATGGTCTGAGACCACCTCATTGGTATTGATGAGGATGTGGCGGGCCTTGCTCTGTGTGATGACGAGTCGTTCGATACCCTTTTCAGCGGCCAGTTTGATGATGTGGAAACCACTGGCGCTGTGGATAGGGGCGCTGATGTCACCTGTTCTCATACTACTGAGTGCTTCAACAAATAGGGTGGGGACTTGTGATGGTTTGTACCAGCCCAGATCACCACCCTCCAGCGCGCGTCGGCCATCAGAGTGCTGAATGGCCAGGCTGGTGAAATCTTTGCCCGCCTTCAGTTGTTCAATGAGTTGCTCTGCTGCGGCACGAGTGGTGGTGATGGTCTCTTCCGATGCGCCCTCTTTGATGCCGAGTAAAATGTGTTGAAGTTGTACCTCTTGACGGTTGTTTGCCCCTTTTCCACTCTGCTTGATCTCTCGTTCTAGCTCCTGATCGGTGACAAAAATGCGGTTGATGACATCGCGTTGTTGCAGACGCCGTAGGGTGATTTGCTGGCGAATATCTTCGCGAAAGGCTTGAAAGCTGACGCCATCACTCTCCAGTGTTTCACGCAGTTGCTGAATGGTAATCTTGTTTTGTTGAGCGATGTTATTGACGGTGTCAGTGAGCATGCTCTCATTGACACTGATGCCGGACTCTTTCGCCTTCTGTAGCTGTAGGCGGGTTAGAATTAGTCGCTCCATCACCTGTCGACGCAGGGTGGCATGCGGGGGCAGTTGTTGTTTGCGAGATTGAATCTGTAGTGCGATACGAGCGATCTCATCCTTCAGCTCACTATCGGTGATGACATCATCATTAACAATGGCAACGATGTGATCGAGAGTGGTCACGGCCCAGCTGGGCAGGGCAGAAAAAAGCAGGCTGAAGCTCAGTAGTGCTGCTTGCAGCCGTCGATAGCGTTGGGTTTGTACTCTCACAGACTCTCTATTCTCATTAAGTTTTGCGGTGGTTATTGGGCTTCTGGCACGATAAAACCGCTGATGTTATCTTTTAGGAACGTTAACATTGGATTACCGACCATGCCTAACCCGCGTAGTTCGATCTGTATCATAAACGATGATGATCGCTCTGACTCAATATCCTGTAAATATTCTCTATAGAGGGTACGCACTACCCAGCAGCAGCCACCGCCATACTCAAACCCGGCGAAACGCTCAAAACTCTCTTCGTGGTAGAGCGAGTAGTCCCAACCACCCATGATTTTAAAGTGTGGATGGAGTGGCCAGTGGAAGGAGAGGTCGACATCTTCTGCCCCCAACCCGGTACTAATCGTGTCACGGTTGTAGCTGTAACTGAGGTTGATCAGCTTATTGTTGCCGCCGCGATAGTAGAGGCGCGCTTTGTTCTGTATCAGCTCTTTCTTTTCAGCGTGGGGGTCCCACTGTAGATTGAGTGAGGTGCGCCAGCCAGCGCCGAGAGAGGCGCTGAGTTCAGCGGCAATGGATGAGCTGCGTAACTCATCAACAGTTCCGCTTAACTGCACCTTGCGGTCACGAAAGTAGTGGGTCTGACCAATACTGCCGCGCAGTAGTTCACGGCCACTCTTTGCATCTAGAATACGTGAGGTGAGGGCGGTGGTGAGTTGATTGGCGTCGCCGATTCGGTCGTTGCCACTGAAGCGGTTATCACGGAATAGGTTAGCAAAACTAAAGCCTAGTTCTGCACTGTCAAAGTTGGGGGTTTCATCCTGCTCTTCATAAGGGGTGTAGAGGTAGAAGAGTCGTGGCTCTAATGTCTGTGTTGTCTTGCTGCCGAACCAACCTATCTCGCGCTCGAAGACCAAACCGCTATCCAGGCTGGCTGTTGGCAGTATGAGTGAGGGGGACCTGTCCTGGTCACTGCTCAGTTGCTCAAGAAGGTAGTCGTTGTAGTTAATGCTGAGTTTTGGGGTGAGGTGACCATAACTGCGGCGTAGTGGCAGACTGACCGACGGCTTTAGAATCAGTCGTTGGCCTTGGATGCGCTCATCATGTTGGAAGTGGGTGAGTTCTGCGGTCAGTTCATAGTGCAGCCCCAAACTCCGGTCATGCTGGTCAGTTGTCCAGAGTAGTTGTGGTAGACGTGTGTAGGGGCTGCTACTGCTGGCGATACTGCGGTCAATGGTCTGGTATGACTGCGCCCGCACAAGCAGATTGCCGTAGGCACCTCGGTAGTTCAGATCGGCCCGCCGCTCAAGGTAGCGGGTGCTTCTAGCAAACAGGCTGTTTTCAAAATCATCCAGATAGGTTTTGTCAGAGATGCCGTCATAGAAAAGGTTGTTGTCCCAGTTGGATGAGAGCTGCCAATGGTTTCTATAACTTAGGGCGTATCGCTCAATGGGTTCATCACTTTCCCGGCCTTGATCATCATAGATATACTCGCTCTTGATGCTGCCGCGATGGCGGTAGCGGCTCAGATAGCGGAACTCACTGCCCAGCATTAAACCCCGCTTCTCCATATGGCGTGGGGTTAAGATGAGATCGTAGTTGGGGGCCAAGTTGAGATAGTAGGAGAGTGAGTTGTCACTACCGGTCGCGTCGCTGCCACCAATGGTGGGTGATAGAAATCCAGACATACGCCGGTCATCAATGGGGAAGCTGATATAGGGGGTGTAGAGTACTGGCAGATTCTGTACATAGAAGGTGGCGTGGTAGGCCCGGCCCAGCCCGATATTCTCATCGATCTGTAGTTCATCTGCCTCTATCAACCAAGCATCACTGCCTGGTTTACAGGTGGTGTAGCTGATCTGATCATACACGCTGTAATTGTCATCAATGATGCGTATCTTTTCAGCATGACCGCGTGCGTACTTCTTCAGCAGGCGATACTCTGCTTGGTCTAGCTGAGCCTGCTCACTCTGTGTATCCATCTGTAGGTGATCGCTGGTGGCTCTGAAACCTGGCTTTGAGATATAGACGTTGCCAGTGGCGTTGATCCTATTTTGTTGCGAGAGATGGTCGATGCGGTCTGCTTCGAGATAGGTGCGCTTATAGTGTAGCTCTACGTTACCAATATAGTGGGACTGCTCACTCTCCCTCTCTAGTTCGCTATTGTCCGCTTCAATAAAGAGGCGGCGGTCTTCGGTGTTACCTATAGGATGGGCTGGATCTGGTCGCACCACGACTACATCACAGCGCTGCTCGCCAAGGTCGCGGTCAACACGCGATATCGGTTCTGCCCAGGCTGTCAGTGAGAGAAAATATAGGCAGCCAATGGCAAGTTTTTGCACTAAAGATAGACTCTGGAAAGGGTGGGTAAGGTGGTGGTTTGCATCGCTGCAACCGCTCGCTCGCTAAAGTCGCATAGAATCTCTATTTATTCAAATCAACGTCACACAGCGAGCAGCCATCTGTTTGTATTCGATGGGAGAGAGATTTCTTTGCTGGCCGGTTGTGCAGTGGCCTCTATCGATAGGATAAGGGAGGTGATGTTAGAACGGTTTTTTGGTTAAGGGGGTGTCCACTCCAGACACTTTATGCTCGTGTAGGGTCGCATTTATGCGACCAGCCGAACCTGCAAACGTGCACATGAATGTGCACCTACAGCCATATTAGGCCAATGGAGTGGATACCTCTTTTTCGGTTTAAATGCGGTGCTACTCCGGCTGCCCCCTGTTGCGCCAAGCGTGCAGCACGCTCCAGAAGAGGGAGATAAGTGCGCCGGGTATGGCGATGCCTACCAGGCAGAAACCGACGAGCCCCATCATGTCTGACTCCAGCCAAAGCCCCAAGTAGGCGATGGCAGAGCCAACCAGGCCAAGCATCATTGCGTAGACACCAATCTGAACTGATTTGTGGGGCTGTTGGTCATGTTGTGGTTGAGTCATCTTTTTTACTTGGCGAGTGTTTTTATGTGTTGCACGATCTCATCAATATACTCTTCGATGAATGGCTCAAATATCGGCATATAGCGGCCACGTTCCTCACTGATATCAGTGACATATTTTTTGACGTTTTCAGTGGTCAGCTGCTCAGTGATTTTTGGGTCATTAAAGCAGGCAGGTTTCAGCTTTAGCGTATTGGCAACGGGGCCTTTACCATCACCTGTTCTACCGTGGCAGGTGGAGCAGTACTTCAGATAGTAGATACGCCCCTTTTCGGCAGAGCTGTTGTTGAACCGCTCTTCACGCTCTTTTGGTGTGGGCCCTTTCAATGCACCCTTGTCGACAGCGAGGCTTCTAACATAGACAACCACCGCTTTGATCTCTTGTGGTTTGAGATTTGAACGCCAGCCCGGCATCTGTATATAGGGGAATTTTTCTTTGCCGTAGGCGATCCGGTCATAGATATCCTGATCGCTGAGGAGAGACATGTAAGCCTTGTTGGAGATATCAACGAGCGGCACGCCATTGAGTGCTGCCGCCTGGCCATCACCTTCACCTTTTGCACCGTGACAGTAGATGCAAAATGCATTATAGGTTTTTTTCCCCGTCTCCAGAGCCATGAGATCGATGGGGGCTGCTTGACTGGTGCTGGAAAGAGACCAAGCCAATATGGTCAGAATGATAAACTGCTTCATATATCCCCCTCATGTTTGATCTTGTAGCGTCAGTCGCAAGCCTATTTATTATGACCTCAACTGTAACATGACTCATCGTCCTATTCGCCCGGGGTAAATACCAATGCAACCGGGTAGATAGCAGTTGCTGAGGGGGGTATTGGTGCGGTGAAAATCTCTCTATATGGGCGGTGCAGATCGCCATTGCAATTGGACGCTATCTTGACTCACTAGGGTGGAGTTGATAGCTTCTCGCTGACTTATGGTCACCTCTATTGATTCAAGCTGCTCATCCATGAATCAATAGAGGTGACCTTTGGCTCTTGACACCATTTGAGAGCTAAAGCGTTATATGGCCTGGCTGTTGTCCCGAGGTGATTTTTGACCGCCAAAAATGTTGTGAGTGAAGGTGCAGTCAGTGAACGTGCACAGCATTTTCTAAAGACACTGATTGAGCGTTACATCCGCGAAGGGCAGCCGATAGGCTCACGCACACTGGCCAAAGATGCCGGTTTGGATCTGAGTCCGGCAACCATTCGTAACGTCATGTCTGACCTGGAAGCGTTGGGGCTAGTCGCCTCACCGCACACCTCCGCAGGCCGTGTCCCAACGCTTGAAGGGTATCGCGTCTTTGTTGACTCACTGTTGACGTTGCAGCCGATCAATGAACACGAGGTGAATGCCATCCGCGTCCAGCTGTCGCTTGAGGGCGACCCTGCGGTGATGATGCAAAATGTATCGCAGCTGTTGTCGGGCATCACCAGTATGGCGGGTGTCGTGACACTGCCAAAACGTGAACAGACCTCTTTTCGGCAGATTGAATTTCTACCACTCTCCGGCAACCAAGTGCTGGCTATTCTGGTCACCAACCAAGGTGAAGTACACAATCGAATCATTCGTGTTGAACGCGAATTGAGCCGCTCCCAGCTGGAGCAGGCAGCCAACTACCTCAACCATACTTTTAACGGTGAAGATATGAGTCGGGTGCGTGCACGTCTACTGCAAGAGATGCAGGAGACCCAGCAACGCATGGATGATCTGATGCACCAAGCGGTGAAGATGGCCGGGCAGGTAGTCGAAGATGCCGAGGCGAAAGAGGATTGTGTTATCGCCGGGCAGACCAATTTGATGGGATTTGAGGAGCTGGCCAGTGTGGATCGCCTGAAGCAGCTGTTTGAGGCGTTTACCGAGAAGAACCAGATTATCCATCTGCTGGATGGCTTTATGGGGGCCGATGGGGTGCAGATTTTTCTCGGCGGTGACTCGGGTTACAAGCTATTCGACGGCTGTAGTCTGGTGACTGCCCCCTATCAGGTTGATGGTCAGGTGGTCGGCGTACTGGGTGTGATCGGCCCGACCCGTATGGCCTATGATCGCGTTGTGCCACTGGTTGATGTCACCGCAAAATTATTGGGCGCGGCCTTGAAATCGCGCTGAGAAACCCCATCTTCACATCACTAAATTTAACGTGCGGTGTTTGAATATTTTTACGCTGCGTTTATCCCCTATTAAATGGTGCCACGACATGGCGCTCTCTATTAAAGTTTGAGGTAGAAAAATGGCAGATGAGCCACGAACAGAACAGCCTGAAGATGAGCAAGAGGTCGAGCTGCAAGGTGAAGTATTGGAGGCATCATCTGTCGAGCAAGAGCTGGATGAGGCGGTGGAGTTGGAGCAAGACTTGAGCCGTCTATTGGAAGAGGCAAAGTCCAAAGCCGATGAGAATTGGGACCAGCTGATACGTGCGCGTGCTGAGTTGGACAATGTGCGTCGCCGTCAGCAGAAAGAGCTGGAGAATGCGCATAAGTTCGGCATTGAGAAGTTTGTACGTGAGTTACTGCCGATCAAGGATAGCCTAGAACTGGGGCTGACGGCGGCCCAAGATGGGAGTGCGGATGTGACCCATCTGCTGCAAGGCACAGAGATGACCTTGACTCTTTTCGCCAATGCGATGGAGAAGTTTGCCATTGTTGAAGTGAACCCAGCGGGTGAACCCTTTAACCCAGAATTTCATCAAGCGATGTCGATGGTGCCAAGCCCCGATGTGGAACCCAATACGGTCATTACCGTTATTCAGAAGGGTTACACCCTCAATGGCCGTCTAGTACGTCCCGCCATGGTGATGGTCTCACAGGCACCTGTTAAACCAATTGACGAACAGGCTTGAAATCGCAACGTGCGGCCCCATCTTGCCAACATACTGAACTAATTATTACATCTGGAGAACTCAGATAATGGGAAAAATCATCGGAATTGACCTCGGCACCACCAACTCCTGCGTCGCAGTGATGGAGGGTGATACCGCCAAGGTAATTGAAAATAGTGAGGGTGATCGCACCACCCCTTCCATCATCGCCTATACCGCCGATGGTGAAGTTTTAGTTGGTCAGGCAGCCAAACGTCAGGCCGTCACCAACCCAACCAACACCCTGTTTGCCATCAAACGTCTGATCGGTCGTCGCTTTGAAGATGAAGTAGTACAGCGCGATATCAAGATGGTGCCCTACAACATCGTCAAAGCTGACAACGGTGACGCATGGGTTGAGGCACACGGCAAGAAGATGGCCGCCCCAGAGATCTCAGCCAAAATTCTGCAGAAGATGAAATCAACCGCTGAAGACTATCTTGGCGAAGATGTGACCGAAGCGGTCATTACCGTACCGGCCTACTTTAATGATTCACAACGCCAGGCAACCAAAGATGCAGGCCGTATCGCGGGTCTCGAAGTAAAACGTATCATCAACGAGCCTACCGCTGCCGCACTGGCCTACGGTATGGACAAAAAACGTGGCGACCAGACCCTGGCTGTCTTTGATCTGGGTGGTGGTACCTTTGATATCTCCATCATTGAGATCGCCGAAATTGATGGCGAGCATCAGTTTGAAGTGCTCTCCACCAACGGTGATACCTTCCTCGGTGGCGAAGATTTTGATCTGCGCATCATCGACTTCCTGGTAGAGACCTTCCAGAAAGAGCAGGGTTTTGATCTGCGTAACGATCCACTCGCACTACAGCGCCTAAAAGAGGCCGCCGAGAAAGCCAAGTGTGAACTCTCTAATGGTCAGCAGACCGATATCAATCTGCCTTACATCACCGCAGATGCTACCGGCCCTAAACATCTCAACGTCAAACTGACCCGTGCCAAGCTTGAAGCGCTGGTTGATGACTTGGTAACACGCACCATTGAACCTTGCCGTGTCGCATTGAAAGATGCCGGCCTGACCGGTTCAGAGATCGACGAAGTGATTCTGGTGGGTGGTCAGAGCCGTATGCCTAAAGTGCAGGAGACGGTAGAGAAGTTCTTCGGCAAAGCCCCGCGTAAAGATGTTAATCCAGATGAGGCCGTTGCTATTGGTGCCTCTATTCAGGGCGGTGTACTTGGCGGTGAAGTGAAAGATGTGTTGCTGCTGGACGTGACGCCACTGTCACTCGGCATTGAGACGCTTGGTGGCGTTATGACCAAACTGATCGACAAGAACACCACCATCCCAACCAATGCTGGCCAGACCTTCTCAACCGCTGATGATAATCAGACGGCTGTCACCGTGCATGTGCTACAGGGTGAACGTGAAGTGGCCAGTGGCAACAAATCACTGGGCCGTTTTGATCTGACCGACATCCCACCATCACCACGTGGCATGCCGCAGATTGAAGTGAGCTTTGATATTGATGCCAATGGTATTCTCAATGTCTCCGCAAAAGATAAAGCAACTGGTAAAGAGCAGTCGATCATCATCAAAGCCTCATCAGGCTTGAGTGATGAAGAGGTCGACCGGATGGTCAAAGATGCTGAGGCACACGCCGCAGAAGATCATGCCTTCCAAGAGCTGGCAGTGACACGCAACCAAGCCGACAGCATGATCCATGCTACCAAGAAGAGCATGGATGAGCTGGGTGAAGATAAGCTCGAAGCGGATGAGAAAGAGTCTATTGAGTCAGCCATCACCGCCCTTGAAGAGGCGATGAAAGGTGACAACAAAGAAGAGATCGAAGCCAAAACTAAAGATCTGACCGATGCTTCTGGCAAGATGGCCGAACGTCTCTACGCCCAGCAAGGTGCAGAAGCGGGCGCCGAAGGAGCCGCACCGGGTGAAGCGACAGAGAGCGCCACTGCTGCCAAAGATGATGATGTTGTCGATGCCGAGTTTGAAGAGGTCAAAGACGACAAGAAGTAAGCAGCGGGTCATTTTACCCCCCTGTTAGTTTTTCTGAACCGCACAGGCGCAAGGTTGTTTTTACAGCTTTGCGCCTCTGCGGTTTCATAGCGAAAAGAGCCCTATGTCAAAGCGTGATTATTACGAAGTTCTAGGTGTCAGCAAAAATGCCAGCGAGGCTGAGCTGAAAAAATCCTACCGCCGGTTAGCGATGAAACATCACCCAGACCGTAATACCGGTGATGATTCAACCGCTGCTGAGAAGAAATTCAAAGAGATCAAAGAGGCCTATGAAATTCTCTCTGATGCGCAGAAGCGTGCTGCCTATGATCAGTTCGGCCATGCCGGTGTCAACCAGTCGATGGGCGGTGGTCATGGTCACGGTGGTGCCGAGAATTTCAGTGACATCTTTGGTGATGTCTTTGGCGATATTTTTGGTGGTAGTCGAGGCGGACATGGTGGGCCTCGCGTGCAGCGCGGCTCTGATCTGCGTTACAACTTAGAGCTGAGTCTTGAAGATGCCGTGGTCGGCACCACCGTTAAAATTCGGGTGCCGACAGCGACGACCTGTAAAGTCTGTAGTGGCAGCGGCGCGAAAAAAGGCACCTCTGCTAAAGCATGTACCACCTGTGGTGGACAGGGACAGGTGCGCATGCAGCAGGGTTTTTTCTCTGTACAGCAGACCTGCCCGCGTTGTCGTGGCACCGGGACATTGATCGAATCCCCTTGTACGGCATGTCGTGGCCAGGGCCGCGTTCAAGAGCACAAAACACTCTCCGTTAAAGTGCCTCCAGGGGTTGATAATGGTGATCGTATTCGCCTTACCGGTGAGGGTGAGGCGGGTGAGCATGGTGGGCCATCCGGTGACCTCTATGTACAGGTAGCGGTAAAAGAGCATGCCATTTTTACCCGTGAAGATAACCATCTCTTCTGTGAGGTGCCGATCAGCATTGTTACCGCCGCATTGGGTGGTGAGCTACAAGTCCCCACACTTGATGGCAAAGTGATATTAAAAATACCCGCAGGCACGCAGACGGCTAAGATTTTCCGTATGCGTAATAAGGGTGTGGTTCCCGTGCGTGGCGGTCCACAAGGTGATCTGCTCTGTCGCGTTCTCGTTGAAACCCCTGTTAATCTAACCGACAAACAGGAGGAGTTGTTGAGAGCGTTTGATGAGACGGTAAAGGAGGGTGGAGAGCGCCATCACCCTAAATCGAGCTCATGGCTGGGTGGTGTGAAGAGTTTTATCGAAAAGATGGGCTTCTAAAGGTTAGAGATATGCATAGAGTAGCCGTGGTAGGTGCCGCTGGGCGCATGGGTAAAAGTCTGATTCAAGCGGTCGCTGAGGCGGATGGTCTGGTGTTAGGTGCCGCCACTGAACGTACGGGCAGTACCCTGTTGGGTTCTGATGCGGGTGAGTTGGCCAATGTTGGCTGCTTAGATATTGCGTTGGTTGATTCACTACAGGATGTGGTTGATGCGTTTGATGTGGTGATCGATTTCACTGCACCCGCCGCCACCCTTAACCATATCGAGATCTGTCGTCTGGCTGGTAAATCAATCGTCATTGGTACCACCGGTTTCAGCGATGAGCAGAAACAGCAGGTGGCTGAGGCCGCCAAAGAGATCAGTATCGTCATGGCCCCCAACATGGGTGTCGGCGTCAATCTCTGCTTTAAACTGCTGGAGATGGCCGCCAAAGTGATGGGTGATGATGCTGATATCGAGATCATTGAAGCGCACCATCGTCATAAGGTTGATGCGCCGTCAGGCACCGCCCTGCGTATGGGAGAGGTGGTGGCCAATGCTCTGGGGCGTGATCTAAAAGAGTGTGCCGTCTATGGTCGCCATGGTCTGACCGGCGAACGTGATCCAAAAACCATCGGCTTTGAGACCATTCGTGCCGGTGATGTGGTGGGCGAGCATAGCGTCTGGTTCGCCACCCAAGGTGAGCGTGTCGAGATTGTCCACAAAGCCTCCAGTCGCATGACCTTTGCCAACGGTGCGACACGCGCCGCCTCCTGGGTGCGACAGCACGACTCAGGTCTGTTTGATATGCAAGATGTACTCGGTCTAAGATGAACCCTTTTTACGATTCATATTTTCCGCCCCTGCGGCGTTAAAAATGATCTCAAAGCCCTCATTTACTCCAGTAAACTCCGGCTTTTCGAACATTTTTGCCTTGCCGGGACGAAAACTATTTTTCGTACAAAGGGCTTTAGCCCGGATAATTCATAAATTATGTACAATCTTGCTTGTCTATTGATTCCACAAGAAATATTTCTTCAGTCACCCGTAATCACTGATACGGGGTTTCTTCAGAAATTTCCTTGTGAAACCAATATCCTGCGCAATCTTTGCACAAATTCATGAAATATCCGGGCTAGATGAGATGAAAACTTATAGCAAAAGGGTGGTCGCGCTTCTTTGTATCGTCACCCTTTTGTTTATTACTGCTTGCAGTCAAAACAGCGACTCACCCGAAGATCAGATTAAGGCCTACATCGCTGCTGGCGAGGCGGCTACTCAAGCGCGTGATACGTTCGCGATGAAATCACTGATCGCCAAAGATTACCGTGATGAGCGAAATCGGAAACAGCAGAATATCGTTGCCCTGGTGGCGGGATATTTTTTGCGCCATAAAAATATCCACACCCTGACCCGCATTAAAAAACTCACCTTCTCTCAACCTGACCAAGCTGATTTGGTGCTGTTGGCTGGCTTAGCCGGTGATCCTATTGAGGGTTTTGAACATCTACTCGCACTGCGTGCCACCATCCATCTCTTTGAGATGAAGTTAGTGCGGTATGAGGGTGAGTGGTTGCTACAGAGTGTCCGTTGGCGTCGTGCTAAACGTGAGGATTGGTTGGCTGATTAGCGGGCCAAGCATCGGCGTCGATGAGCACTTCGCTCGGTCCAATCGCTTCAATCTGTGTGATGGGCAGCCTCTTACCGTTGCGCCATTGAGCCACTGCCTGCTGTTTGCCCCTGCCGGTCACCAGAAATAGCAGTTGGCGGCAATTGCTGAGTGCCGCGGCTGAGAGGCTGACTCGATCAGCGGGTGGTTTGGGTGCATTGTGAACAGCCACTACTGACCGCCCTGCGGGATGTTGCTGACCAGGAAAAAGACTGGCGGTGTGACCATCCTCCCCCATGCCCAGCAGTACCATATCAAATGGCAGTATGTTGCTGATCAAAGCGTCATACTGTTTTGCCGCCTCTTCTGCGCCCAGTTCTGCTGGAATGGGGTGGATCTGGCTACTGGGTATTGCCACCTGTTCGGTGAGTGCCAATGCCGCCATCTGACTATTACGCGCGGGATCAAGCTTCGGTAAACATCGTTCATCACCAAAGTAGATGTGCCAGTGGGGCCAGTCAGCATCACTGCTAGCCAACCGTCGGTAACATAATGTTGGCGTGCTGCCACCGGCCAGGAGAATATGAAAGGAGCCGCGTTGCTCAATCGCCTGTTTTGCCGCAGCTAGGGTCTTGTCGCAGCCATCTTCGGCGACCGCCTCTGCACTCTCAAAGCGTGACCAATGGTGTTTCACTTAAATGGCTCCAGGTTGTGTCGCCACTGATGTTTCTCACTGTCGAACAACTGGCAGCTCTCTTTTGGCCCCCATGAGCCTGCTGGATAGGTAGCGATGCTATCGCGATTGCTGCTCCACTCATTCAGTACCGGCTGCATGACCCGCCAAGCATACTCCACCTCGTCGTAGCGTAGGAATAGTGAACGGTCGCCTTCGATCACATCCAACAGCAGATCCTCATAGGCGTCGGTTGTATCCTCCCCTTCAAGGCGTAGACCGGCATCAAGACTGGTCTGCCGGGTGTGCATCGCCAGCCCCGGCTCTTTGACTGTCACCTCCATGCGCAGGCACTCGTCGGGTTGAATTCCGAGTAGCACCCAATTGTGACGCAGCTCTTCACTGGCATCGCAATAGAACTGTTGCGGCGGTTGTTTGAAGCAGATGCTGACCATTGACCGGCCCTCTGCCATACGTTTGCCGGTGCGTAGATAGAAGGGCACACCACGCCAGCGCCAGTTGTCGATGTAGAGCTTCATCGCTGCATAGGTTTCAGTGGTGCTGCCTTGCGGCACGTTCTCCTCATCCAGATAGCCCACAACTGATTGATCACCATTGATCGTTCCAGCTGTATACTGTGCACGACAAACGTGTTCATGCACGGCATCTTGTGGGATGGGGCGGATCGATTTCAGTACCTTCACCTTCTCATCACGCAGATCTTCAGCGGTCATCGAGGCGGGAGGCTCCATCGCCACCAGTGTCATCAACTGCAACAGATGGCTCTGAATCATATCGCGCAGTGCACCCACCCCATCGTAGAAAGCGGCACGGCTGCCCACGCCGAGCTGTTCGGAGTGGGTGATCTGGATATGGTCGATATAGTGACGATTCCACACAGGTTCCAACAGCAGGTTAGCGAAGCGGAAGACCAATACGTTGCGCACCGTGCTTTTGCCTAGATAGTGGTCAATACGGTAGACCTGCTCCTCCTTTAGATGGCGACTGATGCGCTGTTGCAGTGCTTGCGCGCTCTTTAGGTCATAGCCGAACGGTTTTTCGATCACCACCCGCTTCCAGCCATCAGACTCATCCAGCAGGCCGACTTGGCCAAGATTGTCAATTACCCCGCCAAAATCAGCCGGGCGGATCGCCATGTAGTAGGCAACATTACCGGGAAAGGCGTAGCGATTCTCAAGCAGTGAGTTGAGCCGCTGATACATTTCAGGTTCGGTGAGGTCACCTTTGACGTAGAGCAGGCGGTTTGAAAAACGTTCGAACAGCATACTGTCCAGACCGCCGCGCGCCTTTTCACTGATCCACTCCCGCACTTTGCTAATGAACTCATCACGATCCTGAATGCTGCGGCCGATGGCGAGAATCTTGGTCTCCAGCGGCAGTTTGCCCACCGCATCGAGATGGTAGAGTGCCGGCATCAGCTTGATGCGAGAGAGGTTGCCGGTCGAGCCGAAGATAACGTAGGTAGAGGGGTCAGCCATGATCTATACCTGATAGGTGCTGGAGGAGGCCGCCGCGCCAGAGCCGATCCAATCGGTATGGAAAAACTGACCACGTGGCTGGTCGATGCGCTCATACATATGCGCACCAAAGTAGTCGCGCTGTGCCTGCAACAGATTGGCAGGCAAGCATTCACAGCGATAGCCATCAAAGAAGGCGAGGGCGGAGCTAAAGGCGGGCATCGGGATGCCCTGCTGAATACCAAACATCACCGCCCGGCGCCAGCCAGGCTCGGCCTTTTTGATCGCCTCGGTGAAGAAGGGGGCCAGTAGCAGATTATCCAACTGTGGGTTGTCATCAAAGGCCCGTTTGATATCCGCAAGAAAAACGCTGCGGATGATGCAGCCGCCACGCCACATCAGTGCGATATCACCAAAACTGAGTTGCCAGCCGTAGGCTTTTGCCGCCTCACGCATCAGCATATACCCCTGGGCGTAGGAGATGATCTTGGAGGCGTAGAGGGCATCGTGGATATCGTCGATGATTGATGCGCTGTCACCATCAAAAGGTGAGCCCTCACTAACGAACTGTGGTGCGGCACGGCGGCGTTCATCATTCAGGGCGGAGAGAAAACGAGCGAATACTGCCTCCCCGATCAGCGTGAGTGGCGCACCCAACTCCAGCGCGCTAATGCCAGTCCACTTGCCGGTGCCTTTCTGTCCGGCGCTGTCGAGAATCTGCTCGACTATGGCGTTCCCCTGCTCATCTGTAAAACCGAGAATGTCCGCAGTGATCTCAATCAGATAGGAGTCGAGTACCCCCTGGTTCCAACGGCTGAAGACCTTCTGTGTCTCATCAATCGTCTGGCCAAGCCCCGTGCGCATCAGGTGATAGGCCTCGCAGATCAACTGCATATCGCCATACTCAATGCCGTTGTGAACCATCTTTACATAGTGGCCTGCACCCCCTTCCCCCACCCACTGGCAGCAGGCCTGATCATCGACCTTAGCGGCAATCGCCTGGAAGATCGGCTTGAGCGCTGGCCACCCCTCAGGGTTGCCACCGGGCATGATTGACGGGCCATTTCTTGCCCCCTCCTCACCGCCCGAGATGCCACAGCCGAGAAAATGGATGCCCTGTTTTGCCAGTTCAGCCGTACGTCGGTCAGTGTCGGGAAAGTGAGAGTTTCCACCATCAATGATGATGTCACCCTGTTGCAGATGCGGCAGCAGTGCTTCGATGGTCTGGTCGACCGCCTCGCCTGCGCGCACCATCAGGATAATCTTGCGGGGCGTTTGCAGTTTGGCAGCCAGCTCAGCGGGTGAGTAAGCGCCGACGATCTCACTCCTTTTGGCAGCGCCGTTTAGGAAATCATCCACCTTCTGCGTGGAACGGTTGTAGGCGACAACTTTATAACCATGATCATTGATATTCAGGGCCAGGTTTTGCCCCATAACTGCCAGCCCAATCAGGCCGATATCCGCACTATTCATTTGATGCTCCGCTCTATTGTTGAGATCACTGACTAAAGGGCACCTCTATTAATTCTGGGTGAGACAGATTGAGATCATAATAAGGGGGTATCCACTTCATTGGCCTTTTTCCACTCCAGATACTTTCATGCTCGTGTAGGGTCGCATTTATGCGACCAGCCGAACCTGCAAACATGCACATGAATGTGCACCTACCCTATTAGGCCAATGGAGTGGATACCCCTTTCATGATTTTCAAGAGCAAGGTGCTAAGTGCTTGTAATAGTTGCTCTATTGCAAGCACTTAGCGACGCTGCCATTGGGAATTATGGGTTCAAGCTGCTCATCCATGAATTAATAGAGGCACCCTATATTGCCCTATATTGCCCTATATAACTTTAGTTTGTATTTTCGTGTTTGGAAGCTCTAACAGAAGGGATCAAAGTCTTTGGTGTGGCCCTCTCATAGTTTGAGGTTAAATATGCCTCTGTTGTTAGGCTAAGGATAATACTTCCTCAAATGGCTGGCATAATCTGAGATATCTTGACTTGCTGGTTTGATCGACTTATTTTCGAGATAAGTGTCCAGCTTGATGGCACTACGTAAGAAAATAAAGGAGCAATATGGAATGAAACGATTTATCCCCATTATCAACTTTGCGCTGCTTGGTCTCGTGTTTGCAATGAGCGGAGCGCGGGCGCAGCCACCCATCATCGATACTGATAAGAGTATGTATAATCTGGACCCCTATTTTTGGGTCTACAGTGCCGCACGTTATGAGTGGCTGGGGGTGAATCCAAATCTCTGGCCGATGGATGGACATGATATTTCCGTCGGTTTTTCCCTTGAAGGATACAGCGGTAGCTCATCTTATCTGACGTTTTCAGTTGAAGGCCTTGCAGAGCCTGTGGAAGGTCTGATGGAGGAGCATCTTGGGGAAGATGGTATCTATAGAGGGGCATTTGTGGTCACTGAAGCCAGTGTTGGTGGAGAGTTGTTCAAACCCGGTGAAAAAGACTCAGAGGGAGCTTCTCTCTTGCCCAGGGCCGTCACCCTGACGATCTCAGATGCAGATGGAGCCGTTGCCGCACGCCAGATTAAAATCACCCGATGGGGTTGTGACCGCTGCCACATGGCCAAAACAGTGGCCAGGGATGTCTACTCATGGAGCAATCCTGCTGGCGGGCCGCTGGGGCCACATAGCTGGCCAAACGTGCTCGGTCGTAACGGTGGACGACCTGGGTTTGATTACAATAATCTCACCAATGATCGCCTAACCCATACCCCGACGGTAGGTGGCTATGTAACTGATAGTCAAACTGGGGAGCAAGTTTGGAGAGCCAACCCACTTGACCGTCCACCCTATCATCAACTGACCAACACCAAAGTGGCTGGCGGCGAAGGCTGCTCACCCTGTCACCAAGGATCGGGTCGTGTCAGACATGCATATGGTGGTATAGAAGGGATGAATCTCTATCTATCAAGGGAACGATCTCTCACAGTGAAGTGTGTATTCTGCCATAGCCTTGATAGTGGGTATGTTCCAGACTCTAAGGATCGGCCTATGTGGGAAAACTGGGTATTACAGGGATGGAACTAAAGGGAACCAGCACCCTGTAACCGTCATTTGTTCCTACTATGATCACTCAGCCAGTAGCATAACTGCCTGAGGAGAACCGATTGTAGTACGGGATGAAAATCCTAGGGTCAGGTTCTTGAAATGTAGATTTCAAGAACCTGACCCTATTTCATTTTGGTTTTGGCATTGCTATCAAGGGAGCCCAATCGATTACTCCGATACCATTGATTGAGGCATGATTGACTGTAGGTGCGCTTTCAAGCGCACGGTTTGGATGCACTGTCCGGACCTACGGTTGTTTAGTCACGCTTGCAACCACCTCAGTTTGTAATGGTTGCGCCTACTTGCGTTGATAGTCGGGCAGTGTGAGTTGGCCTTCTCATTCAGCACAATAGGCTATTGGTGAAAGGCTAAAGCCAGTTAGAAAATATCCCATAACACCTGTGCCAATAATTAAGAGGATGATAAAGAGACGATATCTAAATTGTATTTTTAGCCCCCGTTCTGTCAGAACGGATGAGGGTGGAAAGCTTGTCTTCCATAACTTACTTAACTCTTCCACATTATTCAGCTTTTCATGGGAGACCTCATTAGACAGTACCTTCATCACCCAAAACATTGATCCCGCACCCACTACGGCAAGAATTAGGATTGGGAGTGCTGCAATGTTAAAGCTCATTTCACATCCTCTGTGACACACCGCGTTTCATCGGGACATGCGCGATTTTTGATGGTGAATCTAGAGAGACCGTGCCTCTTCCCATTCGCTACTGGTTTGCCCTTTTTTGCTCTCGTTTGCTCCAGCTATAGTAGATATCGGTCGGCCAGAGTGACTGAATCCATGCAATGACGGCATCCACCTCATCTGCTGACAGTTTGTCTGCAAATGGCGGCATTACGCCACCTAGTTTGGCCCCACCCTCCAGAATAGTCTGCTGCAAAAATGATTTTGGGTGGTGCCAGGTATGAGCGGCACCGTCCAAGGGTGGTGGCGGTAAGTGGCCATTCTCATCGGGTGTTCTCCAAGATTTAGCCCCCTCAGCATGTACACCATGGCAGCTACTACAGTGTTCACTATAGAGCTCTTCCCCTTGTGACACCTGTTCTGCACTGAACCAAGGCGGCTGTGTTGGGGTGATATCTCCAATAAACAGCCAAATGATCGTGATCAGCACCATGCCGGCTAAAATGGGTCGCGCAACTTTTTTCATCTAAAACTCGTTTGGTAAATCTGGGTGCGCTACTGTATCAAACAAACATAGAGAGTAATTAGGCTTATCTCCTCCTCCCAACTCATTGCTTCATCAATATGAAATAACAGCTTATCCGAACCAGGAAAACCAAAACTTTCTACCACTGCCCTACGCAAATTCCCCCATGAGCCTTGAAGGTCAGAAAGAGCCGTTTTTGCGTATCCCGTTGGTTCAGTTTTAAACCCCATAAGTTTAATTATTCCCCTTGCTTACGGCATATTAAAGCTATCAATAACACGACAGTCTGATTTAATTTTATAGGCTTTATCCGTCAGTCGCCCATTAACATACTTATGCAAAATACTAGACATTAATGTCTGATAAGGAATACCTTCAATTAAAGCTCGTTCCTGAATTAACTCTAGATCTACGCCAGAAATGCGAATATTCACCCGTTTATTTTTTTTGAATGTCGCCTTAGCTGCCGCCTGATAGCGACTAATTTCATCGGGATTAGAGACAGAAACCCACTCATCATTTTCATATGATTCCAATATCTCTTTTTCTTCCTTATCTAATTTAATGCTCATCATTAACCTCCAGGTATTTCTTTGTGGCTTTGCGACTAGGAATAATGGTTTTTAAGAAAATTTCCTTTTCATCTTCAACAAATGGAACCAAGTATGCGTATGCCTCAACATTCACTATGAACATTCTTTGGTTCGGGTATTTATCTTGATTTGGGTGTGTGATAACAGCAAGTAATCCATCATTTTCAATAAGATAGATGATTCGTTCAAATGAGACGCCCCTCTCTTTCATTAGGGCTTCATTTTTTTCAGAGTTCCAAGCAAAACATTTCATACCAGAATGTTAGCACAACGTGTGCCTTTTGCAATCCACTGGAATTTTCAGACGCATAACGCCAGCAATGAGGGGCAGGCCGTAGTGGTGTTTAAATTGTGCAACAATGACCGAAGGGAATGCACAATTTAAACACTGCGGAGGTTTGTCCCTCTCAATTGCTATTGTGTACGCCCAGCATGGGCATGAACTAATGGGGCGGTCTGAAGGAAGCCGGACACACCAACAGTAGGCCCCATGAGGGGAAGCTGCGAGCTGATGAACAAAAACATCATACGAGGCGTAGGCTGAAGGCGAGATGGCACAAGACATCGAAGCCACGTGACCTAACGGCCACCGTAAATGATGCAGCAGTGCAGTGACAGTTCATATTCTTATCTGGGGAGATCTGCTTAACATGCGATCGGTATAAAACCAGTGAGGCTCTGGTATAGAAATGCCTTGGCTCCTTTGATGTCATCAACAAAGGAGAGCGAACCCGATGTAAACCGACAGCGCGGTGGTGAGCAATTGCCATTGTGATTAAGCAGAAGTCAGCAGAGGCCATAGTAGCCAAATGCCCACCGTAATGGGTGGGACAGGGTGAAGGGCTGAACACTAGAATAAAGGAGGAGCCTTGTCAGACCTGAACGCACGAACACCGTCCGGTAGCGACGTGATTCAGCGTACTGATCCGAAGCCAGCCTTTAGCGAAAATCTACTCGGACAAATGCTACAGCGTGCAAATCTGCAAGCGGCATGGAAGCGTGTTCGAGCCAACAAAGGGGGCGCTGGCATTGACGGTATGACCATTGATGAGTTCCCTGCCTGGGCACAATCAGGAGGCTGGAAAAAGGCAATGACTGACCTGAAAACAGGTCAGTACAAACCATCACCGGTCAGGCGCATTGAAATTGATAAACCCGATGGCAGTAAACGCCAACTGAGGATTCCAACCGTCATAGACCGCGTGATCCAGCAAGCGATAGCCCAAGTGCTTACCCCCATTTTCGACCCCGGTTTCTCAAACAATAGCTTCGGCTTCCGACCGGGCCGAAATGGGCAACAAGCCATCAAGCAGGTACAGCGCATCATCAAGGAAGAGAGACGCTTTGCCGTAGATGTTGATCTCTCAAAATTCTTCGACCAGGTGGATCATACCCTTCTGATGACACACCTTGGTTACAGGGTGAAGGACAAACGTCTTCTAAGGTTGACCAAACGCCACCTATGCGCTGGAATAATGGAAAACCAACGCTACGTAGAGAGTCGAGAAGGTGTCCCACAAGGCGGTCCATTATCCCCCTTACTGGCCAACATCATGCTCGATCCACTCGACAAAGAGCTAGATAAACGTGGACACAAATTTGCCCGCAATGCCGACGACTTTACGATCTTGGTAAAGAGTCTTCGTGCAGGTGAAGCGGTATCAGCTCTTCAAGATCAGCCAATATCTACGCGGCTGGATCAACTACTTTGGAATAGCCAGTGGCTATCAACGCTGTGTCGATCTGGATCAATGGATCAGGCGTAGAGTTCGAATGGCCTATTGGCGACAGTGGCGAAAACCACGAACCAAAGTAAGAGGTCTGATGCGACTCGGGGTGCATGTGAAAACAGCGGTTGCGTGTGGCATTACCAGCAAAGATCCATGGCGTAGTTCAAAGACCCCCGGAATTCAGCAAGCATTATCCAATGCTTACCTTAAATCCCAGGGGCTTTATGCATTACGTGATGGATGGATCAAGCTTCACCATTCTAAGTGAAACGCCCTGTGCGGAGCCGCATGCAGGGTGTTGTGGGGGCTGAGGGTTAGATACCCTCGGCTACCCGATTAGGTTTCTTTATGCTCCATTGATATAACTACATTTCCCTTTTTATGCCCTATATCAACATATTTGTGAGCCTCAGCAGTTTTCTCTAAAGGATAAACTCTGTCGATAACTGCATCAAAATTTCCTGTTTCAATACACTTTTTAAGGAACTCTAAACCTTCTTTACTCTCGCCTGCCACACCACAAATCACATTTCTTTTGGTAATTGATAATAAGTTAGTTAGCAATCCCGTGTTAATTAAAATCAACTTCCCTTTCTTTGTCAGTGATGGAGGAAAGGGGGGGAAGGAGAGAGGAAAGAAAGGAGAAAGAAGAAAAGAAGAGGGGGAGAGAGGGGGAGGAAAATAAAAATTGGTATAGTAGATAAAAGATTATGAACAGAGAGACCTAACCAGCTCAATGTTTGGTGTACTGC
>JAKITT010000149.1 GCA_021647945.1 Candidatus Polarisedimenticolaceae bacterium | reverse complement strand
TATCATTCCTAGAGAAACTGAGAGAAATGAATGATGTTGTTCTTTCAATTGCAACGGGTGGTTGGCTTGAAAGTGCTGAGTTAAAACTGAACTCTGCGGGTATCAATATTAAAAACATCCCAGTCGCATCTTCAAATGACCATTATTGTAGAACTAAAATAATGAAAATTGCTGAACAAAGAGCAACCAATGGCAATGCCATAAACAACACCTATTTTGGTGATGGGGTTTGGGATAAAAAAGCTTGTGGTGAGCTTGGCTACAATTTTATATTGGTAGGTAATAATGCATCGCATAGTCAAAGAATTATTAACTTCAGCTCACAAAAAAAGGCTTTTGAGTACATTGGCTTATAATAAATCGTTCCAGCTGGCCCGAGCCTTGCCCCGAAAAAGTTGACATCTCCATCTAACAATTGGAGGTACAAAATGGCCAGGAAAGCAATCTATAACCGCCATACAGATCACTTTAAGGCCATAGCGGTAAAGCTCTCAGAATTACAGGGTGTGCAGATACCAAATCAAAGAGGACTGTAATTGATTCTACATTTACGCTGATTTACAGATGGGTCTTTGAATGATAGGAATGCATGTTTTCAAATGATGAATTTAACCACAAGCAAGATGCCGGATAGCTTTCTGTAGTGTGGTCTCCGATGAGGCTTTTTAAAATATGAGATTTATTTGATGGAAATTGACTGCTGTAGATGATCTTATTGCTACTCTCCGTATATATTGAACTGACCCTATGACTCATATCCACCCGCAACTGCTTGAGGATTGTATAGTCCTTGGCCGTTTTCCACTCTCCCATCTGTTGCTGTCGAAAGATGCCAACTACCCTTGGTTTATTTTGGTGCCTGATCGTGACGGTATCAGTGAGATCTATCAGCTCTCTGAGGGGGATCAACAGCAACTGATACGCGAGTCATCACGCCTTTCTCGTCTGCTGGCGGACTGTTTTAAGGCTGATAAGATGAATATTGCGGCACTGGGCAATGTGGTGCCGCAGCTGCATATTCATCATGTAGTGCGCTATCGTGATGATGCCGTTTGGCCAGGGCCTATGTGGGGTGCTGTGCCAGCTAAAAAATACTCTGATACCGCACTGCGGCAGCTTCTTGAGCAGGTGAAAGGTCTGTTGAGTGAGGTGGATGGGTTTAGGGCAGCTCTATTAATTCTGGATGAGACAGATTGAGATTCATAATAAGGGGCATTGGCCTTTTCCACTCCAGGCATTTTATACTTGTGTAGGGTCGCATTTATGCGACCAGCCGAGCCTGCAAACACGCACATGAATGTGCACCTACAGCCATATTAGGTCAATGGAGTGGATACCCTTTTCATGATTTTCAAGGGCAACGCTGCCATTGGGAATTATGGGTTTAAGCTGCTCATCCATGAGTTAATAGAGATGCCTTTTAGTTGGTCTGACTTGTAACGCTGGGCTTCTGCTCTTTGCGCAGTTGCTGCAAATTATCTAACACCCGTTGTGCCCGTTCGATCTTCTCCTGTGCGGGTTTATGTTTTGGGTCGAGCTTCAGCAGGCGCTTCCATATGGCGATGGCCTCTTTGATTCGCCCCTTTTGGTAGAGATCCTCGCCCGTGGTGAGCCGTTCAGTTGCCAGTTCAGTGAACTCCTTTTTGATCTGCTCTTCTAATAAAATGGCATTGGGTTGGCCCGGAGAGAGTTCGAGTATCTGCTTGAGTAGACTTAGGGCGTGGTAAAATTCACCGCTTTGTTGTCTCTTCTTGGCCTGTTCAAGCAGTTCTCTAATCTTGCGTGCACCCTCCTCCTCTAGGTGCAGATTTGCAGCATCGGCCCGCTCTGCTTCGATCTGTGCGAGATATTTACGGTCACTCTTCTGTGGATCAATGGCGAGCGCCAGTTGCAGACATTTTTCGGCGGTATTGGGGTCGCTTTTTCGGCGGCGTTCACCACAGCTGGAGAGGCGTTGGCGGCTCTCCAGCCACTCAGAATTCATATGGTTGAGGCGTGTGCTGATCATCCGATCATCGGATTCACTTTTGGCCAGTTGTACCATGAGGGGGCGCTGCTGTTGGATAAAGATGACTCTTGCAATCAATAGCTGGTCTTCAATCTGTTGGCGGTAGCGCTGTCGCTCGGCCATCATGCGTTGCAGTGATTTTTGTAGTTTGATGCTGTCGGGGTTGTTGGTTCTTGCCTGGAAAAGAAGCTGCTCTGCCTGAGCATAGAGTTTTTGCTTGCGCAGCCGGTCTGCCTGTTGGATTAGGTCGGCCTCACTGGAGGGTTGAACAATCTCTTGCTGGATGGGCCAAAGAGCACAGCCGCTGAGTAGCAGGGTGCATAGAAGGATTAATGGCGCTTTCATGCCGCCGATTTAGCCGGTAGTAGTCGATCCATCGTCTGTCGAACCTGCTGTTGATACTCGGACTTCATTGCGTGAACGATATAGGGGGTGACCGGTTGCGTGCGCCCCTTTACCCGTACAGGTGGCTGTTGATCCAGCTGTGCCTTTTCGGCCACTTCACTCTGTTTGGCGGTCTCTGCTCCAATGAGGATCATGCCGGGAGGGGCGAGGCTACAGAGGCGTGCGCTCAGATTGACGCTGTCGCCGACGACGGTGTATTGCATGCGCTCTTGGGTGCCAATGTTACCGGCCATCATGATGCCGCTGTTGATGCCTATACGGAAAAGTAGGGGGTGTAACCGCTGCTGTTGGCGACGCTGGTTGATGTGCTGCACGATCTCTTGAATCATCACACCACAGGTGACGGCATGTAGGGCGTGCTGTGCATCATGCTCCGGTGCGCCAAAGACGATCATCACACAATCACCAATAAATTTGTCGACCATACCGTGGCAGCTGTGTCCGGCGAGGGCGATATAACCGAGATATTCATTCAGCATCTCCGCCACCGCTTTGGGGGACATTCCCTCCGTTAGCTGGGTGTAACCGACAATGTCACAGAAGAGTACGCTGCCGAATAGTTCCTCGCCCGCTTCAGAGGGCTCTTCTAGGTTGGCCAGTACGCGCTGTACGGCGTGCGGGGAGACGTAACTGGATAGCGCCTGCTCGATTCGCTCCCGCTCACGTATGCCATCAACCATTAGATTGAATGTGGTGATGATGTGGCCGATCTCATCCTGTCGTTCTCGGTCAACGCCGTCGATCTGCTCACCCCGGCTGATTGAGGCTCCTGCCTGTGCCAGGGCTTTGATAGGTCGTGATAGGCGATGGCTCAGCGCATAGGCCAAGAAGATGCCAAGTAGAATCAGACCCAGCGTAGAGTAGGCGAGTACGGTCATCGCTTTATGCTGCTGTGCATTGAGCTGATTGCGATCTAAGGTGATCAGGGCGAGACCGGGCGTGACATCTTTAAACTGAATCTCTGTTGTGAAGGTGATCGCTTGGTGTGTTTTGCCTGCATCATCCTGCCATGACCAGGTGACCTGATCGAGCTTCGATTGCATGACTTGATCGAACAGCGTTGTAGGTAGTGACAGACCCGCTGTGGCTAATGTTCTCTCTCCCTGATGAATCAGTGCGCCGAGAATCTGTTTGCTCTTGACCTGACGATTGACCAATCCGGTTAGCATGAAATTGTCATCTGCCATGATTGGTTCGCTGGCGAAATGGGCCAGCTGGTTGACCAGGATAAGGCCAAAATCCTCTGTCTGCTGCATAAAAGAGCGGCTCTGCTGCGTGATCAATATCCAGCTGAGTAGCCCCATCACGCTAGTCACCAGAACACCGATGGCGAGAGACCACTTGGCGACGATAGGCAGGCGTGAATTTCGGTAGCGCGTGCGCAAGTTGCTGTCACTCGCAGAGGCGCGCTCGGTTCTCTGTTGGGGGGCTGATGGCGAAATGACAGGGGTCATAGTGCGGGCATCGAATGAACCATCTGGGGGTGACAGTTTAGAGGCGGATAGTAACATGATTGAATTAGCTGTGTTATGTCAAAGAATATTGGATAATAAAAGCTTAGTCGCTTTATAAATCGGAGAGTTCCATGCCCCAATATCGTTCACGCACCACGACCCACGGCCGCAACATGGCGGGTGCTCGCGCCCTCTGGCGTGCCACCGGCATGAAAGATGGTGATTTTGATAAACCCATCATCGCCGTGGTCAACTCCTTCACCCAGTTTGTACCGGGTCATGTCCACCTTAAGGATATGGGGCAGTTGGTGGCGCGTGAGATTGAGGCGGCGGGTGGTGTAGCGAAAGAGTTCAACACCATTGCCATCGATGATGGTATCGCCATGGGGCATGACGGCATGCTCTATTCACTGCCATCACGCGACATCATCGCCGACTCTGTGGAGTATATGGTCAACGCCCATTGTGCCGATGCAATGGTCTGTATCTCCAACTGCGACAAGATCACCCCCGGCATGCTGATGGCTGCACTGCGCCTCAATATCCCAGCGGTATTTGTCTCTGGTGGGCCGATGGAGTCGGGTAAGGTGCGGTTGCACGGTAAGGATCTGAAACTTGATCTGGTCGATGCGATGGTCTCTGCGGTCGACCCCAATGAGAGTGATGAGGATGTGGCCGCGATTGAACGCTCCGCTTGCCCCACCTGTGGCTCCTGCTCCGGCATGTTTACCGCTAACTCGATGAACTGCCTGACCGAAGCACTGGGTCTGTCGCTGCCGGGTAATGGTTCGCTGCTGGCGACGCATGCTGATCGCAGAGAGCTATTCCTAGAAGCGGGTCGTCTTGTGGTTGATATCTCCAAGCGTTACTACGAGCAGGATGATACCTCCGTGCTGCCTCGCTCTGTCGCCAACTTTGAGGCGTTTGAGAATGCGATGTGCCTCGATATTGCGATGGGTGGTTCAACCAATACCGTGCTGCATCTGCTGGCTGCTGCTCATGAGGCGGAGGTCGGCTTTACGATGGATGATATCGACCGTCTCTCCCGCAAAGTGCCCAACCTCTGTAAGGTGGCCCCCTCCACGCAGCTCTACCATATGGAGGATGTGCATCGTGCCGGTGGTGTCTTCGGTATTCTCGGCGAGTTGGAGCGTGCAGGGCTGCTCAATAGTGAGATCAGCACCATTCACACGGCCAGCATGGGCGAGGCGATCAAGCAGTGGGATATTGCCACTACCGATAACCAAGTGGCGCTTGATCGCTACTTAGCGGGGCCTGGGGGCATCCCTACTCAGGAGGCTTTTAGCCAAGATTACCGCTGGCCTTCGCTGGATGATGATCGTGCCAATGGCTGTATCCGCAGCCGTGAACACGCCTATAGCCAAGATGGTGGTCTCGCGGTGCTGTTTGGTAATCTGGCAGAGGCGGGTTGTATCGTCAAAACGGCCGGTGTGGATGACTCGATCCTCAAGTTCAGCGGTCCTGCACGAATTTTTGCGAGTCAGGATGATGCGGTAGCGGCCATTCTTGATGACAAGATCAAGGCGGGAGATGTCGTGCTGATCCGCTATGAAGGACCGAAGGGTGGTCCAGGCATGCAGGAGATGCTCTACCCAACCAGCTATTTGAAATCGAAGGGGCTGGGTAAGGTGTGTGCGCTGATCACCGATGGCCGCTTCTCTGGCGGCACCTCTGGGCTATCGATTGGTCACTGCTCACCCGAAG
>JAKITT010000026.1 GCA_021647945.1 Candidatus Polarisedimenticolaceae bacterium | reverse complement strand
GGTTTTTCGCAGACTTCTGGAGCAATCAGTTATAACCGAGCCCGTGATTAGAGCTAAGATCACTCATGGCTACGATTGGCAGCAACACTATATGTAGTGGGTAGAGGAGCTAAGTATCCACCCCCCTAATGCTATTCAGCTTAACTACTTTGCAATTGACGCGGTGATTGCGCTGAGTGTTTGCTACATCGCCTTTTCCAATATTGACGGTTTCCGTAAATACCTGAATGTTAAACCGCCCAATATGATGTTGATGATTACTGCTCTCGGGCTGATCCACGGTTTCGGATTATCCACCCGGTTGCAAGAGCTGCCACTGAGTGAAGATAGCCTGCTGCTCAACATTATCTCGTTCAATGTCGGTATCGAATTGGGACAAATCAGTGCTCTAGTTCTGATGTTGCTGCTCATCGCCACTTGGCGAAAAACTCCGTCATTTCAGACATTCAGTACGATTACAAACTATCTCCTGATCATCTTAGGCGGCCTGCTTTTTCTTATGCAGATGCATGGCTATGAGCACACCACCAATCCTGAGGAATTTGCTGTGAGTGCAGAGCCCACTCAGGGTACTGAGAACCAAGCAGTTTTTACCGATACGGGGAAAGTTGAAGATGCTCAACAAATTGAGTGGGAAGATTCAATCACCATTATCATTCCAGCCAGGAGCGATAAGGAGTACAAGCTTCTCCTTGTTGAAGGGGCAACATTTGAATATGCATGGCAGGCCGATGGCGAACCTCTGTTTTTTGATTTCCACGGGGAACCAACAGGTGATACCACAGGCTCTTTCCAAAGCTTCAAAAAGAGCACGGAGAGCCAATCAAGCGGCGCTCTAACCGCCGTTTTTGATGGCACCCACGGCTGGTACTGGAAAAACAGCACCCGATCCCCCGTTACAGTCACATTGAAAGTCAAAGGCGATTATCAACTTCTAGATTCAAAGATGGTGTCACAAGATACTAAACCGGCCAAAAAGACTGATACAAGAACCCGCGATTTTATCGATTAACTACAGGATATTTATTCCATGCACATTAAAACATTGTTACTAAGCATTACTCTGGGTTTGCTCTTGATTGTAGCTATAACAGGCTGCGACAACCATGGGCACAGCCATGATAACGGGAATTCCCATGAATCTATGAATCAAGAAACAGATGAAATAAATTCAAATCACCACAACACTATTGATTAACTACTGGAGATATCAACATGCGTATTCAAGCAATCATTATTAGCCTGGCGTTAAGCTTTTTTTCATTAGTGTCCATGGCCGGTACGGGGCATGATCACGGCCACTCCCAACCACCTATCACTCAAAACCAGGCCGAAGAGAGAGCGACAAAAAATGTTTCCCAACTAATCGAAAGAGGCAAGGTCGATAAAAGCTGGGAATCAATAAAGGCCACGAAGAGCGAGAAGAAAAAATTTGGTGGCAATATGGAATGGGTGGTTACTTTTAATAACGCTAGTATTAGTGATTCTTCGAAACAGACACTCTATGTATTCCTGAGCTTAGGTGGTAAATATCTCGGGACAAATCACACCGGGAATTAGAGTAGCGTAGCCGGCAAAATAGGATGAATCCATGTCTGCCAGGGACAACTCTCTCTGGTAAGCATGGGATCCCCTGATTACGTACAAAGCTCAGGGCCGTAGGGGGCAATAAGTGAAACGCATTGCACCGAATAAATCCCTCATGATGGATTACGCTATCGCTAATCCACCCTACGCTTTAAAATCTAAATGTCTGGACTTGGCACATAGATATCAGCTGTTATTCAAGCCCCAAGAGTGACTCAATTCCATGGCATTAGGTCAGTTGGCGGGGCTTAACGTACGATAATTCTATTTTCTTGCGCCTGCCCCACATACCCTCTCTTCTGAAAGGGACTATTTGACATGAGAAAAGGGGGCAGCATATTGGGGTTATATTTCACAAGCCAGGTAGGGTGCGTACCACGCACTCTACCTGGTAACGGTGTATGTCCAATTTGAATTGATAATTTAGATCAAGGGGTCAGAACACTTGAGCCAATTTCTTACCCCTGAAAAGATATCTAACGGCAGCAGGCAACGCGTGCAGGTTCTCGCTTTACTCCGCCACAGGAGTACATGCTCCTGTCCCAATCCAGTACATATTCGCATCTCATATTGTTACTGCGGCACAGGCCGGCGAAGTTCAGGCTTTTTTCATCTGTAACACGCGCAAATCCATCCGTGATTTTGTTGAGTTCTTTTTCCCTGTCAGCCGTTCCTTCATGGTTTTTAAAGGCCAAGTAGACGCAACTCATGGTTTTTTGGCGGTTGCAACTCAGGGTGCAAACGCTGAATTGTTCATCGCAGCGGCTGTTTTGCTGTTGGGTTGAGGTCTGTTGGCAGTTGCTGCGCTCCAATACACAGGTATCATTGCAATTGGCCAGCGCTTGTGACGAAAAAAAACACACCGCAAAAAGAAGAATCAGCTTGTGCCAGATGGTTATTTTTATATACATCATTTAACTCCCGCTTGATTTAGGCCACCCCAATTAATTCTGGGTGAGACAGATTGAGATTCATTAGCCTTTTTCCACTCCAGACACTTTATGCTCGTGTAGGGTCGCATTTATGCGACCAGCCGAACCTGCAAACGTGATCCAGAGAATGTAGGGCAACACTCCCGGATCTCACGCAAAAAGAGCGGAAGTTTTAACTCCCGTTCTTATATCGATGCAAAGGCCAAAGACTGAATTCACCCGCAATATAGAGGTGGGTTAGCTCACTCGCTATTCTACGGTCACCGATTTAGCTAAGTTTCTCGGCTGATCAACATCGGTGCCCTTGAGGACGGCTACATGGTAGGAGAGCAGCTGTAGTGGGATGGTAAAGATGATCGGGGCGATCAGACCATCAACATGTGGCACTTTGATTACGGTGACACCCTCTGCATCACTGATGGTGACCCGCTCATCCGCAAATACAATCAGCTCTCCACCACGTGCCCGCACCTCTTCCAGGTTCGACTTTAGCTTCTCTAACAGTTGGTTGTTTGGTGCCACTGCCACCACCGGCATCTCATCATCAATCAACGCTAGTGGGCCGTGTTTCAGCTCACCAGCGGCATAGGCTTCGGCATGGATGTATGAGATCTCTTTCAGCTTCAGCGCGCCTTCCATTGCGATGGGGTATTGATCACCCCGACCGAGGAATAGGGCGTGCTGTTTATCACCAAAACGTTGGGCCAGCTGTTTAATCTCTTCATCAAGTTTCAGGACATCTTCAATGCGACCAGGCAGTGAACGCATCGCTTCAACACGGCGCTCTTCAGCACTCTCTGAGAGGCCGTTATAGCGACCCAATACAGTGACCAGCAGCAATAGCGCCGTCAGCTGGGTGGTGAAGGCTTTGGTTGAGGCGACCCCAATCTCTGGACCGGCACGGGTGAGCAGCACCAGATCAGATTCACGTACCAAGGAGCTTTCAGGGGTATTACAGATGGCCAATGTGGTGGTGTAACCCAGCTCTTTGGCCAACTTCAGTGCAGCGAGGGTGTCGGCCGTCTCACCCGATTGCGAGATGGTGATGAATAGGCAGTTTTTAGGTACGCAGTGTTTGCGGTAGCGGTATTCACTGGCCACTTCAATATTGCAGGGCAGGCCGGTGAGTGATTCAAACCAATAACGCGCCACCATGCCCGCATGATAACTGGTTCCACAGGCGATGATCTGCACCGCTTCAATCTTCTCTAATAGCGTGTCGGCCTGCATGCCAAGTGCATTGTGCAACACGCTGTTGCTACCAATTCTACCTTCAAGGGTATCGGCAATGGCGCGAGGCTGCTCATAGATCTCTTTCAGCATGTAGTGGCGGTAACCACCCCGCCCAACGGCATCGGCAGAGAGTGTGGACTCTTTGATTGGCCGTTCAACAGGTTCGCCATTGAGATCAAATATCTTCACCTCTTCACGAGACAATTCGGCAATATCCCCCTCTTCTAAGAAGATAAAACGCTGCGTAACGGGCAATAGTGCATAGACATCTGATGCGATGAAGTTCTCACCAATACCGATACCAATCACCAGCGGACTGCCGTGACGGGTAGCGATCAATCGGTTTGGATCATTGGCCTGAATCACTCCAAGTGAGTAGGCACCATCAAAGGTTTTAACCGCATTTCTTACCGCATTAAAGAGTGTCTCACCCGCTTCAAGCTGATCAAACACGGCGTGAACGACCACCTCTGTATCGGTATCTGAGGTGAAGGTGTGACCGGCCGCTTTCTGCTGTGACCGCAGTTCCATGTGATTCTCAATGATGCCATTGTGAACAACGGAGACCCGATCTTGGCAGATGTGGGGATGGGCATTTCTTACCGCCGGTTCGCCATGGGTCGCCCAGCGTGTGTGGGCAATACCAATGGTGCCAGGCAGCGGCTCTTCAACAAGGCTCTTTTCAAGTTCAGCCACTTTACCAAGCGCTCGGTGTCTGCTGATCTGTTGATCTGCATTGAGTATGGCAAGGCCTGCCGAGTCGTAACCCCGGTACTCAAGCCGCTTTAATCCCTCTAACAGAATGGCTGCTACATCACGTTGCGCTACTGCCCCTACAATTCCGCACATATCATTTGTCCTTTGATTTCTTTACTGGGCGCTGCCAGCCATCAATCGTTAACTGTTTTGCTCTGCTCAGCGAGAGCTTACTAGCCGGGGTATTTCTTGTAATAGTTGAACCGGCACCAATGGTGCTGCCTGCACCAATCTCTACCGGCGCAATCAGCTGGCTATCGGAGCCGACAAAGACGTCATCACCAATAATGGTACGAGATTTATTGGCACCATCGTAGTTACATGTAATAACACCGGCACCAATATTTACATTGCTACCAACCGTTGCATCACCGACATAGCTGAGGTGGTTGACCTTGCTACCCACGCCGATGTCTGACTTTTTAATCTCAACAAAGTTGCCCACTTTGGTCTTTTCTGCCAATCGACTCTCTGGCCGCAGGCGTGCAAAAGGACCAATCACAGATGAGGCACCGACCTCTGCTTCATCAATGACACAATTGGCCAGAATCTCTGTATTCGCACCAATTTTACTGTTTTTCAGCAACGAGTTGGGGCCGATGGTGACGCAATCACCCAGTTCAACATCCCCCTCAATGACCACGTTGATATCAATCACAACATCTCTGCCGGTAGAGAGTGTGCCACGCAGATCAAAGCGACTGGGGTCAGCCAATGTGACACCGGCCCGCATGATAGCGTCGGCCTGAGCACGTTGATAATGGCGTTCAAGGTGCGCCAATTGAACGCGATCATTAACGCCCATCACCTCCTCTTCACTCGCTGGGCTCACCGTTGCCACATCAACACCATCACTCACGGCCAGCTCAATGATGTCGGTTAGATAGTACTCTTCTTGGGCATTGTGGTTGTTTGTGCGATCTAGCCACCTCTCTAAAGCGGCTCTATTTACCGCAAGAATACCGGTATTGACCTCATTGACCGCCAGCTCAGAGGCATTGGCATCTTTCTGCTCAACAATTTTGCTAACACGGCCCGCCGTATCTCGAATAATTCGACCATAACCCGTCGGGTTGTCCAATTTCACAGTCAATAGTGCCAACGCCGTCTCTTCTGCTGCTTTGAGCAGTTTATTGAGGGTCTCTGCGGCGATTAATGGCACGTCACCATAAAGCACCAACACACTATCAACATCTGCCAGGCTAGGAATGGCCTGCATCACCGCATGCCCTGTACCCAGCTGCTCCTTCTGTTCACACCACGCCAACTGGCGCTGTGAAAGTGCGGCTTTAACCTGCTCGCCACCATGTCCATAGACCACCGTTGTCAGTTCAGAGTGAATCGCTTCAGTGGTATCAACCACATGCGCCAACAATGATTTACCCGCAAGCTCATGGAGCACTTTGGGCCGGTTTGAACGCATCCGGCTTCCCTGACCTGCGGCAAGAATAACGACACCAAGCTTCATACAATCTCCAGTCAGTTGTAGTCGATTTATTATTTTTCAAAGAGGCTACTTCAAGGGTGAGGCAATCAATAGTTAGTTTATCAACCAGCCACTCAGTAGATCACTTCTTGCATTATAGTTTGAGCGGCTTGCTCTTTGCACTACCCGTAGGGTGATGATCGTTCTAAATCATCTATTTGCCACAGATGTGGCAGGTAACGTCACTGTTGGTGGGAGTTTTGCAGACATTTAAAGCGCAGAACAGGAGAACAGAGATGGAACTAACTCTTCTTTTTGGCTTTAAACATCCGTTTAAGCATTGAAGAGTCATTACCACTCTCCATATCGGCACTCTCTTCTGAGAGTGGTTCGATACCTTGCTGCAACATGCCATCTAGCATCTCTTGCAGGCGATCAATCTCTAACTGGAGTCGATCAGCATTGGCATCACGCTCTTCAATAGAGTCCTCCATTGTGCGCATGTTGCCCGCCGCCTCATTTAAAAGCACCTCTTTATCCTTCAGCGCCTCCTGTATGGTATCCAGCTCTTGGCGCATTTGCTGCTCCATAGCAACCTGGGCAGGATTGCGATCATCCACCGGCTGGCTTTGGGCCAACTCAAGTTCACACCTAAGCTTCTTGATATCAAAAGAGGCCTGCAACCGCACCGTCTCTAATTCGGACTGCAGCGCGGCGGTAACTTCGTTCTCTTGATGATCACCCGATTGAGCAAGCTTTATCTGTTCGACATGCTGCTCCATCACTGTACGTAGCTGCTCAACCTCCTCTTGCGACAATTGTAACTCTTTCAGCGCAGCATCCCGTTCCACCTCTACAGCCTCATCTTTACTATTTGATGCATCCAGCTGCAAGGCCAACTTCTGCATCACTTTAGACTGACCGTCACGCTCCTCTGTTAACTGCTCCAATTGCAGCTGCAATTGGTCTCGCTTGGCTTTAAAGTCATCCTTTCTTACCGTCAACTCATCAATAGTCTCTTGGAAAGCGGCCATCGACTCATCCTGCTCATCCTCCGCCTCTTTTAGCTTCCCCTCCAGCGTTTCAATCTTCGTCAGCTGTTCAGCTTGTTGAGCACCTATCTTCTCCTCTAGACCACTCTCGGCAGCAGAGGCCTCACTTAACTGCTTCTGCAACACCTCAATCTGTTCAAGCTGGGCGGTGGTATCAGCCTCTAATGCTGTTTTCTGTTGCGCTAAACTGGCATGGCTCTCTTCAGCATCACTCTGTAACTGTTTGATCTCTGCTTGGGCCTCGCGCTGCTCATCCTGATGAGCCGTTACCGCAGCCTCTAGTTTGTCGCGCACCTCATCCAGATCATGTTTTAGTGTGGTGATTTGCCCCTCTTGCTCTGCCCGCTCCTTATCAAGATCACCACCCGCCTCTGAGAGCTGACTGAGCTGCTGCTCAAGCTGTTCAACCTGCTGATTCTGTGCCTCTTTTTCGGCCGCTAATTCACTCTGTTGCTGCTCTAACTCATCCTGCAACTGTTTGAGCTGCTGAGCCTGTTCTACACCTTCAAGCTTATGCTTCTCTAACGACTCTTTCAGCTCAAGTGATAGCGCCTCAATCTTCTCTTGCTGCTGTGCACTCTCTTCATCCTGTGCACCCCCTACTGTGACAGCCTCTTCCAACTGCTGCTCCAATGTTCCAATCTGCTGCTGTTGTTTCTCTTTCTCAGCGGCTAATTCAGACTGCTCTGCAACATTGGACTCATATTTCTCCACCAGCTCTTTCAGCTCAAGTGATAACGCCTCAATCTTCTCTTGCTGCTGCGCACTCTCTTCATCCTGTGCACCCTCTACTGTGACAGCCTCTTCCAGCTGCTGCTCCAATGTTCCAATCTGCTGCTGCTGTTTCTCTTTCTCAGCGGCTAATTCAGACTGCTCTGCAACAGAGGACTCATATTTCTCTGCCAGCTCCTTCAGCTCAAGTGATAGCACCTCAATCTTCTCTTGCTGCTGTGCACTCTCTTCATCCTGAGCACCCCCTGCTGTAGCAGCCTCTTCTAGCTGCTGCTCTAGCTGTTCGACCTGTTTAAGTTGCGCCTTTTTCTCACCCTCTAAATCATCTTGCTTCTTAGCCTGCTCAGTAGCATCAAGCTTACTGCTCTCCTGCAGTCTGTTTAGTTCTAAAGAGAGTTCCTCTACCTGCTGAAGTTGTTCCTCTTTTTCAGCCTCTAACTTACTCTGTTGCTGAACCTGCTCTTCGATCTCAAGCTCATGTTTCTCAGCCAAACTTTTTAGTTCAACGGTCAACTCATTGAGCTGCTCTAGTTGTTGCTCCTTCTCCTCATCTTGCGCATTGCCTGCCTCAGCCGACTCTTCCTGCTGCTGTTGCAGCGCTTCAATCTGTTGGAGCTGCTCCTCTTTTTCAGCCGCCAATGCCTCTCTATCCTTTATTAACTCAGCATGTTCCTCTTCTAGTGACTCTTTGGATTGTTGGGATTCCGCTAGTTTTTGCTGAAATTGCTCCATCTCCTGCTGCAATTTCAACACCGACGCTTCACCACCCGACTGTGACTGCTGCAACTGCTCATTCAGCTGGTTAACGCTCTCAGTCAGCTTGCTCTGCTCACCCTCTAATTGGCTGCGCTCTTTATCCCAATCTTTCTGCGCCTCCGTCAGCTGCTTTTCACTTTTTTCTATCTGCTGCTGAGCATCTGCCAGCACCTTTTGATTCTCAGCAAACTCTGATAGTTGGCTTTCATTCTCCTCACCAACATCATCCAGCTCAATCTGCAAACAGGTGATTTGCTCTTTCAACTCGCCTTCACTCAGCAGATGGCTATGGCGCAGCTCATTGACTGTTTCAGTTAACGCTTCAAGCTCTGCAAGCGTGTCATTGCGCGCATGCGTTATCGTCTCAAGTTCACTATTCTGATTTTTGCTTTGGTTTAATTTTGACTCTAAAAGGTGGAGTTGTTTGGTCGCACTCTCTTCAGCCTTGACCGCCACCTTCTTCTCTTGCTCGGCAGCTTCAAGACTCTTTTTGGTTTGCAGGTAGAGTTTTTCCAACCGCCGCAGTTTGACCTGCTCCTGTCTAAGGCGCTGTTTGTTCTCTTTGGCCTCCTCCAGATTGGACTCTAATTCATCCTCATCGCTCTCTTCGAGCTGTGCCGCATCAACAACGGTGGAGTTCTGTTTTGCCAGCGCCTTTCTCACATCTTCATCAAGATGGTAGGTAACATACCCCTTTTCCATCAAAAGAAAGGCGGCTGAAGCTGCGTAGGCTGGGGTATCACTACAGGTGATGTATTCAACATCAGATGCGAGATCAAACGACTGAAATCGTAATGAGAATGTCGGTAGGTTGGTCGCCTCTTTAAGCGACTCTTTCTCATACTCTTCGGGTAGGCGAATATCGAGCCAGCATGCACCCATTTTAATCTTATCCGCGGCATCCTCATAACTGAGCGGACGAGAGAGCGGCTCACAGACCAAACTCAAAAAATCATCTTTACCAAGACGTACAAGCACCCCATCACTCAGCATGGTGACGGTACAACTACGAGGCTGATGTGAGAGCAGCGCCTCTTCTCCAAAGCTGTGGCCTGCACCAATTTCAACCAGTTTGATGGGGGTCGCACTCTTATTCGCCTGACGTGTCACCGCACAACGGCCACGATTGACCATATAGTAGTAGTCACCCTCACCATCTTGCTGAAAGATGACATCGCCAGCAGAGACGCTAACTTCCTCCATACGCATCATCACCTGCTGCATATTGGCAGGCGGGATCCGCTGAAAGACCGGGGAGAGTAGCAACTGGCTCATCCAGTCACCACCATCCATATCATCGGCCTCAGTCTCTGCACTCTCTGATTGAGAACGCAGTAAAAGGTCACTCAGTAAGTGACCATCAATACGGACAAAGGTGACGGCTGTTTTCGCCTTGGCGGTGAAGATACGGGGAAACTGATGGGCTAATGGGTAACGAGCGGTCTCTGATCCAGAGTCAATCGTGTCAACCTCTTTGCCGTCTGCAATTAACGCAATTTTGCCCGTCAGCAGATAGACGTTCTCCTTTTCAGAGTCACCCTCTTTAAAAATAGAGGTACCCTTCTTTACCTTGGTAATAGAGATCTGCGTGAGCAACGGCCCCAGCTGTTCATCAGACAGGGCATTCAGTGGCACTAAATTTTTTAGTAGTGCACCATCATTGTTGGAGGCGGCTAAAGCCATAAATAAAGAACCCAATTAAGACTTTCTATATTATCGTTACTCTACATTATCGGCATCTGGCCTAAATACTATAATGAGGAACGGGTAGACTATACAGGCCATAATGTGACGCATAATACAGAATGGCGCAGTCATTCCAGAGAGATTGAGACGGTATCTCAACCAAAGTTTAGATGAAATTTACAGCAAAAGACTTGATCAATCTCTAGGGCGTCTCAACATCAGCTCCCCGCCTCGCTGAGTCAACTCCAGGTGTTTGAGATAACTCATACCAAGCAGCACCTCACTGCCACTCATGCCGGGTAGAATTGAGGCACGGACATCATATTGAACCAACCCGCCAAGATCGACACTCTCCAACCGCGTGGCCCAGGTGACGGTATCACCATTGGCAGTACGGCTCACACCTGAGCGCCCTCTCTTTAGATTAAGACGTTGAGCTAACTCAGCCGGAATGGCGACATCTGTGGCCCCCGTATCGACAAGAAAACGGACGATCTCACCATTGATTCGACCATCAGCCACATAGTGGCCCATCCGATTGCGTTGCAACACCACCTGTGAGGCGTGTGAATTACCCGACACCGACATGATATCTCGGTTAGGGTTGTGCTGCTGATCAAGTATGTTGCTAAAAAAGAGGGTCAACAAACCCAGTGCCAATATCCACGCCAAATAGATCAAGTGAGTCTTTGATCTCATGATACAAAACGGGACTTCCCAGTCACCCTTTTGCAATCGATCTTCGACAGCCCATTATGCCCCGGACGTCCTGGTCACTAGCTCTACGCTACAACATCGTGAACTCGTTGCAGCTCCGCGCTAGCTCCCAACATGACTGGACGCTGTGTTCGGATGCCTACTTCATATCCCCTCTGGCGCTCGCGCACGACGGGTATATGGTGCGGCCTCACAGCTACCGGGGTCTAACCGCCTTCGTTTCACTCTCCATGGCGGTCAGCGCATGCCACGACCTAACTGTTGGCTATTGTTCTCCTGCTGGTTTCCAGAACCCATGAATCTGCCTCTCTTTTGTACAATATGCTCTAACCCGGATGATTCATAAATTATGTACAATCTTGCTTGTCTATTGATTCCACAAGAAATATTCACCCCACAAGGGGGTACCGAGGTCTTCAGTCACCCGTAATCACTGATACGGGATTTCTTCAGAAATTTCCTTGTGAAACCAATATCCTGCGCAATGAAGTGCATGGATGCACAAATACAAGTGAAGACAGGAGTCGAGAGCTGTCTTTGCACAAATTTATGAAATATCCGGGCTAATCCCTTTTGGCACCACACATAACAGAGTGATATGGGATGAGATCAATCCAGTTTCAACTATATACTCAATGGGTTATCGGCTTACTAGGCGAGTCCATTGAATCGGCGCTACCATGATTGACCTCACCCTGTGGGGGTTGTTCAGTGGCAGTTTTCTAGCATCGACGCTACTGCCTGGTGGATCGGAGGCGCTGCTTCTACTGCTAGCTAACCAGAACAGTTACCCGTTAGCTCTACTTTGGGGGATCGCAACAGCGGGCAATACACTGGGTGGAATGAGTAGCTGGTTGCTCGGCTGGCTCATCAAACGACAACTCTCCAATCGACAGTTTGACCTCGAAAAACACCAGCCAGCATTACAACGCCTGCAACGTTACGGCTCCCCCGTACTGCTGCTCTCATGGCTGCCGATTATTGGTGATCCGCTCTGCTTGGCGGCAGGCTGGTTGGGCACCCGTCCGCTATCCACTTTCATCTTCATAATGACCGGCAAAGGCCTACGTTATGCCGCGCTACTGGCTTTTGTTTAGCGGGTACGTAACTATTCAGCGTGTTTAGGTTTTGCCTCAAATAGAGGCATTTTCGCACGGAAAGAGGGAGCATATATGACCGATTGAGTGCGAAAATAACGAAGAGTTGAGGCAAAAGATGAATACGCTGGGTAGTTTACGTGTTACTTACGCCAAAATGCGGGGCTCAACAGCACCAATAGGGTAAAAATCTCCAATCGCCCCAACAGCATGGCAAAACAGAGAATCCACTTAGCCGGAGAGTTAAGATCGGCATAGTTAGTTCCCACATCGGCCAATCCAGGCCCCAGGTTGTTGATACTTGCGGCCACCGCCGAGAATGAGGTCATCAGATCCAATCCTGTCAGTGCCAGACCAAGATACATCAAGGTAAAACAGGCGACATAGAGTGAGAAAAAACCCCAGACAGCCTCAATCACACGACGCGGAATGATCTTTTCACCAATACGGATCGGGATCTGTGCATTGGGGTGGATAAGACGTAGAATCTCCCGCGCTCCCTGCTTCACCAGCAGTAGAAATCGAATCACCTTGATACCGCCGCCGGTTGAGCCTGCACAGCCACCAATAAAACTGCTGAAGAGCAGCAAAATGGAGATAAAACCGGGCCAGAGCGAATAGTCTGCGGTGGTAAAACCGGTGGTGGTGCCGATGGAGACCGCTTGGAACAGGCCACGGGTAAAGGACTCATCCCACCCTTGATAGGTGCCGGTCACATGCAACATCACCGAGGTGATCATGGCCACAGTCAGCAGCAGTGAAGCGTAGAGTTTAAACTCACTATCGAGAAAATAGGTTTTGATACTGCGCTGCCTGACAGCGACAAAATGCAGCGCAAAATTGACCCCGGAAAGCAGCATAAAGACCACCGCAATCATCTCGATAAGACGACTATCAAAAAAGCCCATACTGGCATCATGGGTTGAAAAACCACCAATCGCCACCGTTGAGAAGGCGTGGCCGATCGCATCAAACAGCGTCATGCCTGCTGCCCAATAGGCGAGCGCGCAGCTGACTGTCAAACCTAGATAGATGTACCAAAGCGCCTTGGCCGTTTCTGTAATGCGTGGCGTCAGCTTCGAGTCTTTCATCGGCCCCGGCGTCTCGGCCCGATAGAGCTGCATGCCACCAATGCCCAGCATCGGCAGCACCGCAACGGCCAGAACGATGATACCCATACCGCCTAACCACTGGAGTTGCTGACGATAGAAGCGGATCGACTCCGGCAGCTGATCAATCCCGACAATCACCGTTGAACCGGTCGTGGTCAGGCCCGATATCGACTCAAAGACCGCATCAGTGAGCGACATATGGGGTTCCTCCAGCAGCATGAACGGCACCGCTCCCGTTAGCCCCAGCGTCGTCCAAAAGACCACAACGACTAAGAAACCATCGCGAATCCGTAGATCATGTTTTTTGAATCTAACCGGGAACCAGACAATCAGCCCCAAACCAAGAATCAGGAAAAAACCATCCACAAAGGAGATTAGCGCGCCATCGTCATACCACAGAGAGACCGCCATCGGTGGCAGCAGTGCAAGGCTGAAAACCATACACAAAATGCCAAGAATACGTTGAACGAGAAGTAGATGCATAGTGAGGAAATTCGGCTACGAAACGACCTTTAAAGAAAAGTGATACCCACTTCAAACAGTTTCTCAACATCGGAAATTTTGCGTTTATCAATTAAAAATAGAATGACATGATCTTCACTCTTGACCATCGTATCACGGTGGGCGATAAGCACCTCCTCACCCCGCACGATGGCACCGATACTGGCCCCTTTCGGTAGTTTGATCTCCTCGACCGTGCGCCCCACCACTTTTGATGAGCGCTCATCACCATGCGCCACCGCCTCAATCGCTTCAGCCGCACCGCGTCGTAGCGAGTGAACCACCGCCACATCACCACGCCGTACATGGGTCAGCAGGCTACCAATGGTGGCGTGTTCTGGTGAGATGGCGATATCAATAGGACTGCTCTGAACCAGATCAACATAGGCACCACGATTGATCAGCGCCATCACCTTGCGTGCGCCAAGGCGCTTGGCTAACATCGCCGACAGAATATTGGCTTCGTCATCATTGGTCACGGCGCAGAAGACATCGGTATTCTCGATATTCTCCTCCAGCAGCAGATTCTCATCCGCAGTATCACCATGCAGTACAATGGTGTTCTTTAGCTTTTCAGAGGTCTGTCTAGCACGCTCTTTATCCTGCTCAATCAGCTTGACCCGATAATCCTTTTCCAGCGCACTCGCCAACCGCTGGCCAATATTCCCAGCACCGGCAAAGATGAGACGTTTAAAGGGTTTCTCCTGCTTACGCAGCTCACTCATCATGGCGCGGATATCTTTGGGTGCAGCGATAAAAAAGACCTCATCATCCACCTCGATCAACGTATCGCCTTTTGGTTGAATCCCCTGCCCTTGACGATAGATGGCCGCTACACGCACCTCAATATTGGGCATATGCTCATAGAGCGCACCCAGTTTGCTACCCACCAACGGGCCGTCATAATAGGCTTTCACCGCAACCAGTCGCACTCGACCACCGGCAAAATCGAGCACTTGTAGCGCACCCGGGTGTTCAATGAGACGCAGGATATATTGTGTCACCAGCTGATCTGGGCTGATCAACACATCAATCGGCAAGCTACCTCGGGCAAAGATACGTGGGGAGTCAAGATAGCCCTGTGAGCGTACGCGAGCCACTTTGGTAGGGGTGTGAAAGAGGGTGTAGGCGACTTGGCAGGCGACCATGTTGGTCTCATCGCTATTGGTCACCGCCAGGATCATATCGGCATCCTCAGCCCCCGCCTGATAGAGCACCTCGGGGTGGGCGGCATGCCCCTGCACCGTATTGATATCAAGCTTATCCTGTAGATCATGCAGCACGTCGGCATTCAAATCGACCACCGTGATATCGTTGGCCTCACTGGCCAGCGCATTGGCCACTGAGGTTCCTACCTGCCCTGCACCTAATACAATTATTTTCATTTTTTACACTGTTAGTCAGTCGCCAGATCTTATTTCCGATCTTTAATCTCAATACCCAATGAGCGCAGTTTGCGGTAAAGATGCGTTCGTTCCATACCCACCGCTTTGGCCATCTGGGTCACATTGCCACCATGTTGATCCAGATGATAGACCAAATAGGTGCGTTCAAACTCTTCACGCGCCTGACGCAGTGGCTGATCAAAAGCGACATGCTGCTCAAGCTCATTGAAGCCACTCCCCACTGAACCGAGGGCCGCCTCCACCTCATCTTGGCTGATCTCATCACCGGCCCCAAGGATCAACAGGCGCTGCACCAAGTTCTTCAATTCGCGTACATTGCCGTGCCAATGATGGTTGCGCAAATAATTCTGCGCGCCAACACTGAAGTGCCGATAAGGCAGTCGTTCATGGGCCACATAGTAGTCAATATAGAAGTTAAGCAGCTCCGGCACATCTTCATGATGCTCACGCAACGGCGGCACGCCCAACGGCACCACATTTAGGTGATAGAAAAGCTCCTCTTTAAAGCGACCAGCGGCCACCTCATCCTCAAGATTTTTCTCTGTCGCTGCGATGATCCGCACATCAATCTTGACCGGCTCCGTCCCACCAACCCGTAGGAAGGAGTTGGTCTCTAATGCGCCAAGCAGCTGTGATTGGGTCTCAAGATCCATGTTGGCCACTTCATCGAGAAACAGGGTGCCGCCACTCGCTTGCTCAAGTCGGCCATAGAAAAGACGCCCATCCACCTCACTGCCAAATAGCTCACGTGCGGAGTTACCTTCGGCGATGGCCGCCACACTCAGGTCAACAAAGGGACGTTCATGACGTGGACTCTGCGAGTGAAGATAGCGAGCCAGTGTCTCTCGGCCACTACCCGGTTCACCGCTGATCAGCACCCACGTATCATGCAGGGCGATACGCTTCACCTGTTCACGCAGGCGCTGCATCACCAGGCTTTTGCCGGTCGGCTCAAGGATGTGGATGATATGGTGGCGCAGACCCACATTCTCCCGACGCAGCTTATCCGCCTCAAGCGCACGTTCTATTGTCAGCAACAGTTTGGCCAGCGAGAGGGGTTTCTCCAAGAAATCGTAGGCACCCAGTCGTGTCGCCTCAACGGCGGTCTCAACATTGCCGTGGCCCGACATAACAATCACTGGGCAGGGCAGCGCCTCCCCCTCATTCCACTCTTTCAGTAGCGTGATGCCGTCCACTTCAGGCATCCAAATATCGAGCAAAACCAGATCGGGCCGATGGTTTCGCAACGCAACACGAGCCGCAGCACCGTTCTCAGCCGTCGCTACCTCATACCCTTCATCTTCAAGGATCTCTTTGACCAAATTGCGGATATCTGGCTCATCATCAACAACCAGAATATAGGAGGCGCTCATCCCCGATTCTCCTCGATGGGTAGTTGCAAGGTCATTCGTGCGCCATTATCACTATTCTCCGCCCAAATGATACCGTTATGCTCCTCAACAATCTTTTTCACGATGGCCAAACCCAAACCGGTTCCTTTGGTTTTCGATGTCACATAGGGCTCGAAGATCTGTGACAGCATCTCCTCTTTAAAACCGGGGCCATTATCCTCCACCACGATCTCAAAAAAATGGTGTTCCCCTTTGACCAATACACTGCTGCGCAATCGCACCTCACCATCCGCCTGATCATGAATGGCGTCACGCGCATTGGTGATGAGGTTATGGATCACTTGGCGTAGACGCAACGGATCGGCAAATATCAGTTGGCCGGGGGCTGTGAGTGTCGTTTTGAGCCACCTTGACTCACCCTCCGTATAGTAGAGTTCGAGCACTTCACTGATCAGACGATCCATCTCAATGGCGCCCACTTTCATCTTCGGTGGTCGGGCATACTCTGAGAAGGCGTTGACCATCTCCTTCATCGCCTCCACCTGCTGCACGATGGTGTGGGTCGCTTTATCAAGCACGGCGGAATCCTCTGCCGACATCTTATTCAAATAGCGATGGCGCAGCCGCTCGGCCGAGAGCTGGATTGGCGTGAGCGGGTTTTTGATCTCATGCGCCAAACGACGCGCCACCTCACCCCAAGCGGCATCTCGTTGCGCCCGAATCAGCGTCGTGATCTCATCAAACAGCAACACAAGACCACTCTGACCATCCGGTTGGGCAAAGGGGGTGATGTGGCACATCAGCACCTTGCGTCCTTTGCTGCTCAATAGCGAGATTTCCTGATTCCACTCCTGATCACTATGTAGCGGTGCTTGCAGCAGATCGATAAATTGCAACAGTGTGGGGGAGAGCTCTTTCAACTCCGCCAAGGTGTAGTCGATAGAGGCGTCCAGTTCACATTCAAGGATGACTTGGGCCGCCGGATTAACCGTTCGCAGCTTTAGCTCTGCATCAAAGGTCATAAGACCGGAGGAGAGCCGTCCCATCACCGTCTCAAGATAGGCGCGTTGACCCTCAGCCAGCTGCTGGCTCTTCAATGTCTCATCATGGGCCAGCTCAATACGCCGCGTCATGGTGTTAAATGACTCCACCAAAAAACCGATCTCATCCTGTCGACGCGGCACCGGCAGCTGGCGACTGTAGTCACCGGCGGCAATAGCGCGTGTCCCCTCAGCAATTCGAGTGATGGGTGCCACCAATCGGCGAGAGGTGAAAAAGGCGACCCAGATAGCAGAGAAGAGACTAAACAACAGCACCAGCGAGAGCGCCAACATGAAGTTTGCTTTCAACGATTGGCGTAGAAATGAGAGCTCTTTATAGCGGTTATAGGCGACGGTAAGTTTGCCCGATAGCTCGCCAATACGCTCTGAGGTGGAGTAGAGACCCTGCAAGATGATCGGCCGACCCACGGGGTCATTGACCAGCACCCGAATCAGCAACTCATCATCCCCCTTTGGCACCAATCCCACTTGATTTGAACCCTCACGCAACTGGGTCAACAGCAGTCTATCTGGTTGGCTCGGTGCCAATACGGTCGGCTCCACATTACTGTAGGCGATCACTTGGCCCGAGGTATGCAGCAGCGCCAACTCAACCGCACCCGACTGCTCACGCAGCTCCTCCAAGGTAAAAGCCAGCGCCGTCTCCGACTCATCCACCACATCCTGTAATAGATTCTCAGTATATTTGAGCAAGAGACGTTGATTGAGCGCCAACGAGGCCTTGCTCAACGCCAATGCGTCATCCATCGCCTGATCGATCTGCACATCAAACCAGCTGTCGATACCCCCACGCAAAAAGCCTTGTGAGTAGTAGTAGACGATGGAGACTGGGGCCAGGGAGATCATGGCAAAGAGCACCACCAACCGCACCGTCAGACGTGATCCAGCACGATGTTTTAGATACTGCCGAATCAGCCGAACCAGATTGAAACCGATCAACAGCAGCAGAATCACCAAACCCACCAAGTTGATAATCAGCAGCGGTATGAAGTAGCGGCTCAACTCAGCCGAATTTTGCACTGCATTGGTCATCAGATGCAGTGAACTGAGTAGCAACAACAGTAGCAGCGCTACTGCCCAGCCACCGCGTCTAAGGCGTTTCAGTGTTCCAACGGCCATTGGCTCCACCCACTTGAAAGTTTCCAGGCCGATTGCAGATAGGCCGTCGGCCGTAGCGGTAGCGGTAGCGATTCAATATCAAGTTCCGCATTAATACGCACCTGGTACGTTATGTTGGGTCGCAGTCGCTCCACTCTAACCAACTCAAAACCTGATATCTCACCCAGCACCGACAGCAATGCACTGCGCGTGACAAAATTGGTGATCTGCTGGCTGCTATGTTCAAACAGCTGATAGCTATCAGCCAGTGAGTGGTAACGAATGGTGTGCCGAATATGGCTATCCACCAGACGCTCCTGCCAAAACCAGGAGGTGCCGGATTCAACCAGTTCAACATGCAGGTCAAGGGTGATCGGTACGCCGTTATCGAGCGCCTCTAAGGCGATTTCACTGAGCTGGTAGCCGATCCGGGCATCCATCAAATAGCGGCCATCCTTCAGCGTGGTCTCCACCATCTCAATGATGAATTCAGCCGACTCTGCCCCCTTTGCGCTGACACTGATCAGCGGCATCAATAGCAGCATGACAAGTGAAGCGCGAGCGATCATCTCTTCTCCAGCAAGGCGTAGTAGAAACCATCCATTGTCGCCTCCCCCGGCAGGGTTTGACGCCCAACAGACTTAGCATGCCCCCATGTCGCTTGGATAGGCCGCGCTGTTGCATCGGCCGTGCGGGCCAAAAAGCGGCCCACTTGCAGCTCATTTTCATCCGGCAGCAACGAACAGGTGGCGTAGAGCAACAGCCCCCCCGGTTTCAACAGTGGCCAGATGGCATTGAGGATCTGTGACTGTAGTTGTGCCAATTGTGCAATATCCTCCTCACGACGCAGCCATTTGATATCGGGGTGACGACGGATAACCCCGGTGGCCGAGCAGGGCACATCAAGCAAGATGCGATCGTAGCACTGCACCGCCCAGTCGCCCTCCGGTTTGGCCGCGTCACCCGTCACCAAAGTGGCATTGAGCTTGAGGCGTTGTAGATTTTCCTGCACCCGTTCAAGACGCCGTGCATCGATATCCATCGCGGTCAGATCAATATCACTGACCAACTCTAAGATGTGACAGCTTTTACCGCCGGGGGCGGCACAGGCATCAAGCAGCCGCAAGCCCGGCTTTAGATCCAACAGCGTCGCCGCCAATTGCGCACCCGCGTCTTGTACCGAGAAGTCACCTTCGGCGAAACCCGGCAGCGCCAACACCGGTCTCGGCCTCTTTAACACCACGGCAGCGGGCAGCTCAGCCACCGGCTCTGCCTCAATTGCCTGCTGCTGTAGTTGTTGCAGATAGGCCTCGCGTGACAGATGTCTCTCATTGATGCGCAGGGTCATCGGTGGTCGTTGGTTGGCCGCATCTAACAGTTGCGGCCATCTCTCCGGCCAGCTCTGCTGCACCATCTGTAGCAACCACTCAGGTGAGGAGAGGCGTGCGGATTGGGTCGCATCTGCCTGCTTCAACAATTCAGTATCACGCCGTTGAAAGTTGCGCAGCACACCATTGATCAGCCCCACCGCCCAGCTTTTGCCAATGGTGCGCGCCGATTCGGCCGTTTGTGAAACCGCCGCATGATCGGCCAGACGCATATAGATCAACTGATAGAGACCCAACAGAATCAGCAGTTGGATATCAAAATCTTTACGTTTAAGTTTTTTCTGTAGCAGCTGTGCCGCAATGGCATCAAGGCGACCAAACCAGCGTGCTACACCAAAGCAGAACTCCTGCAACAACGCCTGATCTTTTGCCTCATCAAGGCGTTGCTGAGCGACTGACAGGGTATCACTGAGCGAGCGACCATCCTGCAAAAGCTGCTGCAACACCTCAATGGCAAGCAGGCGTGCGGTGGCTGGCCGCTGGCGACCTTTGCCTTTAGATGACCGCTGTTTAGCCAAGCACTTTCCCATCCATATCGTTGGCATTGAGGAAATCGGCGACACTCATGGCCCGTTTACCTGGCAGCTGTAGCTGTAGAATGCGCAACAGCCCATCAACCGTCGCTACATCAATACCCGAGTGACTACTCGCCACGACACTACCTGGTGGTTGCGTGGCCGACTGAGCAAGTGCTTCAGCTTGCCAGAGGCGCAGAGGTCTGCCCTCCATATCGGCCTGGGCGACTGGCCAGGGGTTGAAGGCGTTGATCTGACGCGCCAGTTCAATGGCCGGTTTTGTCCAATCAATCTTCGACTCGGCCTTGGTCAACTTGTGCGCATAGGTGGCCAGTGAATCATCTTGAACCTCTGGCTGGATAGAACCATCAGCGATACCCGGCAGCGCCTCAAGCAGCGCCTGCGCACCGAGCACAGCCAGTTTGTCGTGCAGTGAACCGCCGGTCTCATCTCTCTCAATGGGGCAGCTCAATTTATAGAGCATCGGCCCGGTATCAAGCCCCGCCTCCATCTGCATGATAGTGATGCCCGAGGCGCTATCACCGGCCACAATGGCACGTTGAATCGGCGCAGCACCGCGCCAACGGGGCAGCAGTGAGGCGTGGATATTGATGCAGTCAATTTTTGGCGCATCCAGCACCCGTTGTGGCAAGATCAGGCCGTAGGCAGCAACTATCATCAAATCAGCCTGCAGTGCTTCCAGTGTTTGTAGATCCTCTTCACCCTTCAGGTTTGCAGGCTGATAAACGGGCAGACCGAACTCAAGCGCCAACGCTTTAACCGGACTGGCGGTTAACTTTCGGCCACGCCCGGCAGGGCGGTCTGGTTGGGTATAGACAGCAACCACTTGATGCTCCGTGTTCAACAGCGCTTGCAACGCTTCGGCAGCAAATTCGGGGGTGCCTGCAAAAATTATCTTCAATGGCTGACTCATTAAATTCTCAATATTGGGAACGGTGTCTCAGTAAAAGGGGGGCTGCCCGATAGACTCAAATAGGCCGATGATCCGGTGCTTCTGCCGGTGCATCTTGGCGCCCCTCTTTCTCCAGCTTCTTACGAATACGCTGACGTTTCAGACTGGAGAGATAATCGACAAAGAGCTTGCCATCGAGGTGATCAATTTCATGCTGTATACAAATCGCCAACAACTCATCGGTCTCCAGCTCAAAAGGGACGCCCTGTCGATCCTGCGCCTTAATTCGGATACGTTCCGCACGTTTCACCGTTTCATAGACACCCGGCACAGAGAGACACCCCTCCTCATACTCCTCGCTTCCATCACTCTCGATAATTTCAGGATTGATCAGAACCAGCGGTTGATCTTTCTCTTCGGAGATATCGATCACCACCAAGCGTTTCGCCACATTCACTTGGATCGCCGCAAGACCAATACCTGGCGCCTGATACATCGTTTCGAGCATATCATCCACCAAACGGCGCAACGCGGCATCCACTTGCTCAATCCGCTGCGCCTTATTGCGCAGCCTAGGATCGGGAAATCGAAGAATGTCGAGAATTGCCATGGGGTTTTCCAAATGTTATAGAATAAAAGTAAGAATCTGCGCTAACATTATGATCATACTGAAAACTGGTGAGAATTTCCGCCAGTATTAGTGACTTGGTTAATAGGAAATCTCATGTCCTACTCTGTACAAAAAATTGCTGGTTTACTGCTTGGGCTGCTTCTCTCCACGGCCGCTTTTGCTGCGCCGGTCGAACTCAATTCAGTACACCCTGAACGCTACACTGTTGTTCGTGGCGACACACTGTGGGACATATCGGCCCGATTTCTACGTGACCCTTGGCACTGGCCCGATGTGTGGCAAGCTAATTCACAGATTGAAAACCCTCACCTAATCTACCCAGGCGATGTTATTGCCCTGTCATTCATTGATGGCGCACCGGTCCTTCGAGTAGAGCGTGCCGCCTCCAGAGATCTCAAGCTATCACCAAAAGTACGCTCAGAGCTTCTCGATCAAGCCATTCCAACCATCCCTATTGATGCCATTGCCCAGTTTCTAACCCGCCCTTACGTCTTGGATAAGGGAGAGCTTGATGATGCACCCTATGTTGTTCACTTTCTGGGAGATCACATCATTGGCGGCGCCGGACACCAAATTTATGTCCGCGCCATCACGGAGCCGCAATCTTGGAAGTATGAGGTGGTTCGCCCAGGCAAGCCCTATATAGATCCCATCACTGACGAAATTCTTGGCTATGAAGCACTATTCGTCGGCAATGCCGATCTTCAGCGTACCGGTGACCCTGCCAAACTTCTGCTCACAAAAACAGAGATGGAGACGGTTATTGGTGACCGTCTAATGCCTATTATTACAGATGAACCACTCACCAATTTCCAACCAAAGGCACCTGAAACGCTGATTGAAGGGCAGATCATCTCTGTCTTAAACGGTGTCTCTCAAATTGGCCAATACCACACCGTCGTACTCAATCGCGGCAGTCACGACGGCTTAGCGCCTGGCCACGTACTACGCATTCTACAAGGGGGTGAGGAGATTCGTGACATCGTCAACTACCGTCGCAGCGAACGCATAAAACTACCTCTCGAAGAGGCGGGCATTTTGATGGTCTACCGCACCTTTGAGCGCGTCAGCTTTGGGCTGGTTATGTATGCCACCGACTCACTGCATGTCAACGATACTGTACGCACGCCTGGATACTAAGAGAGCGTTACTACGATAGATCGTCATGGATGAGAGATTAGCGTGGCTGACGCTGACCAACGCTCCCGGCATCGGCAGCCGGACAGCACTGCGGCTGTTTGAAAAATTCGGATCACCACAAGCAGCTCTTAGCGCCACACCCGCTGAGCTGCGTGCATGCAAACTCAGCAGCCGAAGCCTGGAGTATCTCGCCGCCCCAGAGAGCGCACAACTTGATGATGCACTCGCGTGGCTTGAGCAGCCCAATCATCACCTCCTGACCTGGTGTGACCCGCAATACCCCGTCATGCTGCGTGAAATCAGCGACCCACCTATGCTGCTCTATGTGCATGGTGATCCTGACCTCCTCTCGACACCACAACTGGCCATTGTCGGCAGCCGCAACCCCTCAACCAGCGGCAACGAGACCAGCCGTCAGTTTGCACGTTTTTTAGCAAGCCATGGTTTCACCATCACCAGTGGCTTAGCCACCGGCATTGATGGCGCTGCACACTGCGGCGCACTCGAAACGGGACACACCATCGCCATTGCCGGCACCGGGCTTGATCGGGTCTACCCAGCGCGTCATCGTGAATTGGCTCACCAAATTGCCGAAAATGGGGCGCTGGTCTCCGAATTTCCACTCAGCACCAAACCACACCCCAGCAACTTCCCACGCCGCAACCGCATTATCAGTGGACTATCACTCGGCACACTGGTGGTTGAGGCCGCTATGAAGAGTGGCTCACTGGTTACCGCAAGATTGGCTATGGAGCAGGGACGAGAGGTGTTTGCCATCCCCGGCTCCATCCACAACCCATTGGCGCGTGGTTGCCACCGACTGATCAGAGAGGGGGCCAAACTGGTTGAGACCGCCGATGACATCGTAGAGGAGCTAGCACCACTACTCGGTCTACTGCCCAAACAGGCTCAGCCACCATTAAGCCCAGTTGAATCACCAAATACAGTGCAGCTGGATCCGGAGTACCAAGCCCTCTTACAGGCATTGGGCTACGACCCTCAGCCCATCGACAAGATCATAGAAAGAAGTGGATTGACCACTGGGGCAGTTTCCTCCATGCTGTTACTATTAGAACTGGATGGAGCCGTAGCATCAGCTCCCGGTGGGCGCTACTATCGAACAGGCAACAGCCCAGGCGACCAACCCCCTCTTGAGGACTCTGCTTGATGAACGAAAATGTTGTAGATATTTTGATCTACCTCTACGAAAATTACATGGATGATGACCAACCGCCGCCAGATGATCAGCACGCACTGCGCAATGACTTGGCCGAAGTAGGTTTTTCACAGAACGAAATAGACAAAGCCTTCTTCTGGCTTGATGAACTAGCCAAACAGATTAGTCATCCTCCCACCCCGGTGCGCCAAGCTAACGCCACCCGAATCTTCACCGCTGAAGAGAGCAACCGCCTTGATGCCGATGCACGCGGACTGCTAATGTTTCTTGAGCAGAATGAGATCATCAATGCAGCAGGGCGTGAACTGGTCATTGAACGCGCGCTAGCCTTAGAGAGCGCCTATATTGATGTAGACGATCTCAAATGGATTGTGCTGCTGGTTCTGATGAACCAACCCGGTCAAGAGAGCGCTTTTGTCCGCATGGAAGATCTGGTCTACAACGAGGCCCCTCTCTATCTGCACTAGCTTGTACAGAGCGACAGGCCTATTGCTGACTAAATTATATTTTTAACCTCTAACATAAAATCGACGCTAATGAATCTGGTCATTGTTGAATCACCCGCTAAATCAAAGACGATTGAGAAGTACCTGGGCAAAGATTTCATGGTTCTGGCCTCATATGGCCATGTGCGTGACCTGATACCCAAAGAGGGTGCGGTCGACACAGCCAATGACTTCGAAATGAAGTATCAGATCATCGAGCGAAATGATCGTCATGTTCAGGCGATCGCCAAGGCGGTTAAAAAGGCCGATGCGCTCTATCTCGCAACCGATCCGGATCGTGAGGGCGAGGCGATCTCATGGCATCTTTTAGAGATTTTAAAACAGCGCAAACTGCTAAAAGACAAACCTGTCCATCGGGTGGTCTTTAATCAGATCACCAAGCGCGCCGTACAAGATGCCATCGCCAACCCGCGTGAGATCTCACTCGATTTAGTCAACGCTCAACAGGCACGACGCGCACTTGACTACTTGGTTGGTTTCAACCTCTCCCCACTGCTATGGAAGAAGATACGACGCGGCCTCTCTGCTGGCCGAGTACAGAGCCCTGCCCTGCGGATGATCGTCGAACGGGAAGAGGATATCGAGAAGTTCAAAGCACGTGAGTACTGGAGCATTGAAGCTGACCTGAATAAAAAGAAAGCCAACTTCAGCGCCAAATTGACCTATCTTAATGGCGAAAAACAGAGCCAATTCAGCATCACCGATGGCGAGACAGCCGCTACCGCCGAACAGACGCTGCTGGCCGCCGTCGAAGGCGAGCTGACCATATCCAAGGTAGAGCGCAAACAGCGCCGCCGTAATCCAGCGCCCCCCTTCACCACCTCAACGCTACAGCAGGAGGCGGCACGTAAGCTTGGTTTTACCACCCAGCGCACCATGCGTATCGCCCAACAGCTCTATGAGGGTATTGATGTCGGCAGTGGCATCGCAGGTCTGATCACCTACATGCGTACCGATTCGGTCAATCTGGCCAGCGAGGCGATGGATGATATTCGCGAGCTGATCCAGCATCGTTATGGTGCAGACCAATGCCCCGACAAACCACGCATCTTTAAGACCAAAGCAAAAAATGCACAAGAGGCGCATGAGGCGATCCGCCCCACGTCAGCCGAGCAGATCCCTGATGAGATCAAGTCTGCACTAAGCACTGAACAGGCAAAACTCTATGAGCTAATCTGGAAACGTGCCGTCGCATGTCAGATGATCCACGCCACCATCAGCACCGTCGCGGCTGATATGAGCTGCGGCGAAGGCAACACCTTCCGCGCCAACGGTTCAACCATCACCAAACCCGGTTTCATCGCTGTCTATATGGAAGGCAAAGATGACGCCAAAGCGGGCGATGATGATGAGAAGATGCTGCCTCCACTGGAGGAGGGCGATAAGATTAAACTGCTCGCCATCCGCCCTGAGCAACACTTCACCGAACCGCCCCCTCGCTTTAGTGAGGCAAGCTTGGTTAAGACACTGGAGGAGCACGACATCGGTCGCCCATCGACCTACGCCTCCATCATCTCAACACTGCAAGATCGCGAATATGTGGTGCTGGAGAAGAAACGCTTCTCACCCACCGATGTCGGCCGCGTGGTGAAACGCTTCCTAACCGAATACTTCACCCAGTATGTTGATTACAATTTTACCGCCAATCTAGAAGACGATCTGGATGCCATATCACGCGGTGAAAAAGAGTGGGTGCCACTGCTGGAACAATTCTGGGGACCATTCAAAGAGCGCATTGATTACACCGAAGCCAACGTCAAGCGTAGCGATGTGACTCATGAGGCGATGGATGAGAAGTGCCCTAAATGTGAGCAACCACTCTCCATTAGGCTCGGTCGTCACGGCCGCTTCATCGGCTGTAATAACTATCCCGAGTGCGACTACACCCGCAACCTTGGCGAAGATGGTGAGACCAAAGATGAACCACAAATCGTCGAAGGGCGGAAGTGCCCCGAATGTGACTCTGACCTGATCTTCAAACAGGGCCGTTATGGCAAGTTTATCGGCTGCTCTGGTTATCCAAACTGCAAGCATATCGAACCCATCGAAAAACCAACCGACACCGGTGTTGAGTGCCCTAAGTGTAACAAAGGCACCATCATGCGGCGTAAGTCACGTCGCGGTAAGATCTTCTTCTCCTGCTCTAAATACCCCGATTGTGACTATGCCATCTGGAACGAACCCACCGCCGGGCCCTGCCCATCATGCGGCTGGCCGATTCTTAGCATCAAGACCACCAAACGCAAAGGCACCGAGCGGGTCTGCCCGCAGAAAGAGTGCTCCTTTGCTGAAGCCTACGAAGAGCCTCCCGAAAAGCCGTCATAGGGCGGCGCTAGCCAGCAAACGCACAACACAACTTGAGTAGTGGCGGGTGAACCCCGCCCTACACTCAAGTCAGACAATCTATCGTATCGTCCTTGCGCTACATGTTATCCTTAGTCGCTTCCTTCGACCGCGTAAACTAATTCCCGATGAAATCTCATATTCAAGACCTTGTCTCTCAGGCCCTGCAACAGCTGGCCAGTGATGGCACCATCCCCGCCGATGCCATTCCTACACCGATGATCGAGCGCGCACGTGATCGTCAGCATGGTGATTTCGCCTCAAATATCGCCATGGTGCTGGCTAAAGTGGCCCGCTGTCGACCACGTGACCTGGCTGAGAAACTGGTCGCTGCGATGCCTGAATCGTCACTGGTGGCAAAGAGTGAGATTGCTGGCCCAGGTTTCATCAACTTCTTCCTCTCGGATGACACTTACCATGCACTGATCCCTGAGATCATGCAGCAGGGGCATGCTTACGGCCGCAGCAATCATGGTGAGAATAAGAAGGTTCAGGTTGAGTTTGTCTCCGCCAACCCAACCGGGCCGCTACATGTCGGCCATGGCCGCGGCGCCGCCTATGGAGCGACTGTTGCTGACCTGCTTGAGGCGATTGGTTTTGAGGTGCATCGCGAGTATTACGTCAACGATGCTGGTCGACAGATGGACATCCTCGCCACCTCTGTCTGGCTGCGCTACCTATCACTCTGCGACGAGGCGTTTGCCTTCCCGATAAATGGTTACAAAGGTGACTACATCTGGGAGATCGCCGCCAGCATCAAACAGGAGCATGGCGAGACCTACAAACATAGCGCTGAGGCCGTGTTTGCCGATATCACCGCCGATGAGCCCGACGGCGGTGACAAAGAGCTGCATATCGATGCGCTGATTGCACGTGCTAAAAGCCTGCTTGAGGAGAATCGCTATCGCTACATCTTCGAACTGGCACTGAACAATATCCTCGATGATATCCGCGATGATCTGGCCGGTTTTGGCGTCACCTATCAGCGCTGGTACTCCGAGCGCAGTCTGACTGACAGCGGCGCGGTCAACAGGGCGATTGAACGCCTGCGCAGCAGTAACTATCTCTATAAAAAAGAGGGAGCTCTCTGGTTTCGCTCAACCGATTTTGGTGATGAGAAGGATCGCGTTGTGGTACGCGAGAATGGCCAAGGCACCTATTTCGCCTCCGATATCGCCTACCATATGGAGAAGATGGAGCGCGGTTTTGATCGGGTCATTGATGTCTGGGGTGCCGACCACCACGGTTACATACCGCGTGTTAAAGCGGCACTCGAAGCACTCGGCGATGATCCCAGCAAGCTCGACGTACTACTAGTGCAGTTCGCCAACCTCTATCGTGACGGCAAGAAGGTGCAGATGTCGACCCGCTCCGGCTCTTTCGTCACCCTGCGCGAGCTACGCCAAGAGGTAGGACGCGATGCCGCACGCTTCTTCTACGTCATGCGCAAATGTGAGCAGCATCTCGATTTTGATCTTGATCTGGCCAAGTCCGAATCCAATGACAATCCAGTCTACTATGCACAATATGCTCATGCACGGGTCTGTAGCGTACTGCGCCAAGCAGGGGACAAGTCGATCGATATCACCCCTACCCCAGGCATTGAAAACCTAGACAGACTGACGGAGAGCCATGAGCAGCTGTTGCTGATCAGCCTCTCACGCTACCCTGAGATTGTGGAGGCCGCCGCACTGAATGAAGAGCCACATCAACTCTGCCACTATGTGCGTGAACTGGCCTCTGAATTTCACACCTACTACAACGCCAGCCACTTCTTGGTTGAAGATGCCGCCCTGCGTGACGGCCGAATAAAGTTGATACTGGCCGTACGACAAGTGCTAAAAAATGGCCTCAACCTGTTGGGCGTCTCTGCGCCAGAGAGCATGTAATAGATGGCTCAAGACTATAAAAGTCGGGCAAACAGCAAAAAGAAGCAGGGCAAACCAGCCTCACCATTGGTGCCATTTCTGATTGGAGTGATGGTTGGCATATTCCTAACCGCACTTGCATGGCTTAAACTCGGACCAACCTTTCCAGGCGTTGAGAGCGCCATTGCAGTCAAACCGCAGCCAACAACGCAGAGTGAGAAAAACGTATCAGAGCCGAGTCAGCGTTACGACTTCTACACCATTCTGCCTGAGATGGAGGTACTGATTCCCGACGAAGAGATTCGTCAGCCTGAGTCAACCAAGAAGCGGACAAGCAACAGACCATCAAGCCCCATTAGTAACGGCAGCTACATGTTACAGATGGGTTCATTCCGGCGCATCAAAGATGCGGAGCGCCGCAAGGCAGAGCTGGCGATAATTGGCATTGAAGCCTCCATTCAACCAGTCAATAGTGGCACCCGCGAGGCACTCTATCGGGTGCGCAGTGGCCCCTACAGCAGCCGGCAGCAGATTGCCAAGCTACGCTCACTTGCCCGACAAAACAATATCGATAGTCTGCCTATAAAACTAAGAAAATAGCTGCGGCCATCATGCCAATTGCCATCTGTGAGAGCGACACCTCAACGCGATAACATCCTACCGCTAGAGTACTAGCATATGGCTATTCTGCCTCTATACTGTAATCTCAATATGAAGGAGATCATCCAATGAAAAAATGGCGCTGTGTCGTTTGTGGTTTTACCTATGATGAGAGCGAAGGCCTGCCCGAAGATGGTATCGCCCCAGGCACCTTATGGGCTGACCTACCGGACGATTGGGAGTGCCCAGATTGCGGTGTAGGCAAAGATGAATTTGAGATGGAAGAGGTGTAGGGTTCTGTTGGTAGATATAGTAAAAAGTAAAAAGGAGAGGTTCTAATGGGGAAGTCGTTAAAAATCATAGCGTTGCTGTGCGGTCTGCTACTGCTCATGCTGTTGGCCGCAGCACTATTAGCGCCCATTTTTATCGACCCCAATGAGCACAAAGAGACCATTATTAGTGAGGTTAAAAAAGCCACCGGCAGAGATTTAACCATCAATGGCAACATCGCTCTCTCTCTCTTCCCCTGGCTGGGGCTTGAGCTGGGCGAAACTCAACTCAGCAATGCTGAGGGTTTTGGCAAGCAACCCTTCATCGCCCTAAACCGGGCACAGATTCGAATCAAGCTACTCCCCCTGTTCAGTAAACAGCTAGTGGTCGATACCATTGTTGTCGATGGGCTGCGCATCAACCTAGCAAAAAATGCCAACGGCACAAGCAACTGGGATGACATGATCCAGCATGGGGATCAAGAGGCAGCCACGGATATAAAACCGCAACAACAGACAGAAATAAAACAAAAGAGCAGCGGCCCAACACTGGCCATTGACGGCGTAACAATCACCAATGCAGACCTGCTTTGGGATGACCAATCCACAGGACAACGCTACCAGATCAAAGGGGTCAACCTACAAATTGGCGAGATCGGCAGCGGACAACCCACACAGTTAGAGCTCCGTTTTTCAGTCACCGCTGAACAGCCGGCCATCACTGCAAACCTCACACTAGAAGGGAAGGTCACAGCCAATCTCCTTACACAAAAGTATAAGATTGATCATCTCAAGATCGATACAGATCTACAGGGCAAAGGGCTACCAAAAGAGGGCTTACAAATTACGTTGATATCCGCCCTTACCTTCGACCAGGCAAAAGATAGTATCGATGCACCGAGCTTCACACTCACCGCTGGGGATCTACGCCTCAACGGCAATCTATTTGGCCAATCCCTCTCCGCCTCACCTATGTTTGAAGGCCAACTAAAGCTGGCCAAGTTTAGCCCGCGTAAATTAATGAAAGAGTTCGCACTCTCTGCACCCGTTAGCGCCGATCCTGCCACGTTAACAAGACTCTCCATAAAGACAGATTTCCGGGCAGACACAAAAAATATAGCACTGAACAGACTCGCCATCACGTTAGATGACAGCCACATCACAGGCCAATTCAAACTGCTCAATTTCAGCCAACCGGCCTATCGTTTTAAACTTAAACTGGATGAGATCGATATTGATCGCTATCTACCACCTGCCACCCCTGCTGAACCTGTGGCCTCTACAGTAGCCCCCACAGGAACAGGCGTCGCAGGAGAGGCGCAGCTCATTCCTGTCGACACCCTCCGTCCACTTGATGTTGAAGGTGATCTCGCCATCAACAAGTTAATAATCAAGAACATTCAGGCACAATTTATCAAGCTGGCACTGCATGCCAAAGCGGGCCAACTGAGCATTGATCAAACGATCAAACGTTTTTATGACGGCAGTATCAATGGTCACATCACACTCGACCTGCGCGGCAAACAGCCACGGTTAACCATTGTCAAGCATGCCCAGAAGATCCAGGTAGAACCACTAATAAAGGATATTTCCGGAAAGGAGATACTAAGCGGCATTGGCAACTTTAATACCAACCTGACGACCCGTGGCCAAACTATTAGCCAGTTTAAGCAGCATCTGAATGGAAACGTTGATTTTTCATTCAACAATGGGGCGCTTAAAGGGATCAATATTGCTCAGAGTCTACGTGAAGCCAAAGCCAAGATCACCGGCAAAAAGAGCCCAACTCATCGGACGGTAAAGAAGACTGACTTCTCTCAACTGAGCGCTAGCGCCCGCATCGAACAGGGGGTACTTCACAACAGAGACCTGCTGATGAAGTCCCCCTTTATACGGGTCACCGGCAGAGGCCAAGTAGATCTGGTCACCGAAACACTCGACTACCTCACCCGCCCCGTGGTGGTCTCTAACAATCAAGGTCAAGGGGGCAAAGAGCTAAAGGATCTAGTCGGCATACCTATTCCTGTTCATTTCAGCGGCCCATGGAGCAAACTTGACTGGAAGATCGATATGGAAAAAATCTTCATTGATGCAAAAAAAGATGAGGCCAAGAAAAAGCTCAAGAAGGTCATTGAAGAGAAGATCGGCATTGACCCTGGCAAGCTATTGAAGAAGCTATTCTAAGCGACCCTTCGCTCGCTTCATGGACACCAAATATCTATCACAACGGCTGCTCAGCTGGTTTGACCAACATGGCCGCAAAACGCTGCCCTGGCAACACAACCCAACACCCTATCGCGTTTGGATCTCAGAGGTGATGTTACAGCAGACCCAAGTGGCCACCGTCATCCCCTACTACCAGCGGTTCATGGCCCGCTTCCCTGATATCAAAACATTAGCCGAAGCCGAATTAGACGAGGTACTCAGCCACTGGTCAGGGCTCGGTTATTACGCCAGAGGCCGCAACCTGCATGCCGCCGCCAAAATCATTCAGGCCGACCATGCTGGCACTTTCCCGTACCAGCTCTCTCAGGTTGTCGCGCTACCCGGTATCGGTCGTTCAACCGCAGGGGCCATCCTCTCCCTCTCCACCAGTGCACGACATACCATTCTTGATGGCAATGTTAAACGCGTCCTCGCCCGCTGTTTTGTTATTGAAGGGTGGCCCGGCAAGAGCAGTGTAGAGAAAGCGATGTGGCAACTCGCAGAGCAGCTAACCCCGAACAAACGTGTCGCCAACTACAATCAAGCGATAATGGATCTTGGGGCAACCTGCTGCACACGCAGCAAACCACAATGCGACAGCTGCCCACTCGCCACCTGTTGTGGTGCCTTAGAACAGGGGCAAGTTGAGACACTGCCCACAGCAAAACCACGTAAAAAAATACCCGTCCGCACCACCCAGATGTTGCTGATTCGTAATATGCAGGGCGAAGTACTCCTAGAAAAACGCCCACCCACCGGCATCTGGGGTGGCCTCTGGAGCCTGCCCGAGGTAGCGCAGGGTGAAGCCACAGAGTGCTGGTGTGAAGAGAACCTCGGCCTAAAGGTCGCATCACTAGAAGAGTGGCCCCTCCGCCGTCACACCTTCAGCCACTTTCATCTCGACATCACACCACAACTCTTGCAACTCAAAAGTAACCCCACTCAAATCAATGAAGCGGGTCGTCATGTTTGGTATAAGATGCAACAAACCCATGGGCTGGCCGCACCGGTTGCCCGACTAATTGAAGAGCTGAGCAGGAGAGAGCCATGAGCCACACAGTCAATTGCATCAAACTAAAGCAGGAAGCTGAAGGGCTAGACCGCCTACCCTACCCCGGCGAATTGGGACAACGCATCTACGACAATGTATCCAAACCCGCTTGGCAAGAGTGGCTAAAAGCACAGACCATTTTGATCAACGAAAACCGCCTCAACCCACTTGACCCTGAGGCCCGAAAATTTCTTGAACGGGAGATGGAGAGCTATTTTTTCGGCCAAAATGTCGGCATGCCAAAATAAGCCACGCTAAATCCCTCTACCGCCTTGACTCCAAGCCACAAGGCGGTTCTAATGTGCGCTGCAAAACGCCCAGGTAGCTCAGTCGGTAGAGCAGGGGACTGAAAATCCCCGTGTCGGCAGTTCGATTCTGTCCCTGGGCACCATACAAGGCAGCCTGATTTTGCTTTAAAAACATAAGGCTACGAATAGAACCCCTCGAAGTAATTCGTGGGGTTTTTTATTGCGCGTCACACCCCTGTCACACTTCAAAATACACACACCTTGTTGACCTGGCCGTCAATATGAGCCATATTATGTATAACCTACCCTTTAGCGAAGTCGGTTTCGACTCTCACTTTTGGGCGAAAAAGCCGCCTTCATGGCGGTTTTTTCAATTCTAAGGCTAAGGAAGCTGAGTTGAAGCACTGCAAAACAATTATCTATGTCGATGGATATAACCTCTACTACTCCGCATTAAGAAAGTCTACACATAAGTGGCTTGACCTCCACGAGCTACTTTTCAATAAAATAATCAAACCCGTTGTTCCAGAATCAAATATTGTTCAGATAAAGTTTTTTACTTCGCCCATTCTAGGCCGTTATGCGAGCGATAAAGAATCACCAGCAAGACAAAAGACTTACCACAATGCACTGATAGCTCAACACCCAAATCTAGTCAGCATAATCAATGGCTTTCACTCTCACACAGAAAAGAGTGCTTATCATGCTAACCCAAGCAATGGAACTGATAGATTGCTTGTCAAGGTAATGGAAGAGAAGCAAACCGATGTAAATATCAGTCTTCATATGTATAGAGATGCCGTCAACGCTGCTGCTGAGCATATTGTGCTGGTCAGTAATGATTCAGACCTATCTCCAGCAATAAAAATGATTTGTGAAGACTTTGAAACTATAAAAATTGGTGTAATCATCCCAGCTTTACAGCACAAAAATGGAGCAAGAAAAAGTGGAAAGCTAAAGAGTCTCGCTCATTGGGTACGTGAATATATTAGAGAAGATGAGCTGGAGAAATCACAACTACCCGAGGCTATTCAGAATAGAAAAAACAAAACAATAAGGAAGCCAGAAGCCTGGAGCGCCAACTCGGCAAGATAGACGGAAATATATCTTAGTGCCCCCGCTTTTATGTCACACTTGAGAGTCAATAACCGCCATTCACCACAAACACCCTCAACAGCTAAATGATTGATTAAGTTGTTTTTTACCAATGTTAATAGTTGCAGTTTATTGTTTATAATCAATCAGATATGACTGATAAATTCCCGTGTCGGCAGTTCGATTCTGTCCCTGGGCACCATGAATTCAAGGCCTACGCTGCAAAGCGTGGGCCTTTTTCATTTGTGCTATGTCAATATCATGCTGAGATCCAGCTTATTTTCAGGATTTACAGTTTTTTGTGTATACGCAATGTATGCATGCCACTATGGCTAATTGATATCTTTGCCATGCATGGTATTACTCACCATCCATTAATCAAAGCTTCAAGCGCCTCCAGACTCACTCCCCTCTTTTTTTTGCTCACTCATGGCAACTTAACCCTGAAAAGCAGTTTTGTGTACGCCGGTTTAACACTCTTCCATGCGCCATAAACGTTGTGATTAGTTCATTAAACATTAATCCGCTTGCGTATGATGGCCTGTCGATTTGTCATACACAACCACTGCTGTCCCGTTAACTAGTAAGTAAAGAGGCCTGATCCCCCCTGATTTTGGTACAATGAGTTTGCTTATAACTTGCTGAACCAACAAGGAAAACCAGACCATGGCTCATTGTAATACGATCTTC